>NZ_JAXQGC010000042.1:19120-78118 GCF_034331125.1 Proteiniphilum sp. | reverse complement strand
GTTCCCGGGATGCGGATCGGGATCGTCATCATTATTAACCCCATCATCCTTCGCAACCGTGTCAACCTCTTCTTGTTTTGCCCCGGCTTTCAGCTTTAATCCTTTTCTTATCAAATCATCTGTCAATGATTCAAAGACATCCAGGTCGATTCGCTTTCTGATGGATACCGGCAGTGAGGGTGTCATCACCTGTTCATAAGTGAAAGCCTCAAGCCCAAGAAAATACTGCATGTAGGGATTTTCCTGGATCATCTCTATCACGCCGCGGTCATCCGTCTTCATGATGTGCTTTATGATGACCACTCCCAGCACAAGCCTGGCATCCTTGGTGGGTGCACCCCGGTTGCTCTTGAAGTTCTTGTAATAAAGCCGGGCGAACTCTTCCCAGGGAACTATTTTTGAAAGAAAAAACCACCGGTTATTCTCATCCAGTTTTGCCTCGAAGGGCATCTTGAACTCGGAAATTGAAAGCTGTCTGGAGCTCTTGTATCGTATCATAAAATGCAAGGTTTATGAAGTAAAAATACTCAATTTCTTGCAGTTATGCAAATATTATGACGGTTAATCTACTGATTTTCAGCAGCGGATGTCCGTCCTGTCGGCCATTTGTCACGATACATTCGGAAACGGGTGAGATATCTTTTAATCCAGAATATTATTTGACAGGCCATTTTTCAAAATTTATAGACCGGGGAGCCTGGCGGATCCATTCATCGAATGTGGAAAGTACGGATAACATAAGAAACGTGGCTTTTCTCAATCCGGACGGATCAAAAGTAATGGTAGTACTTAATAATTCGGATATGGAACGGGTAATCGAAATACAGGATCAAACGGAAGTCATCGGTTCCATACTGCCTGCCCGTTCTACGGCAACATATAAATGGAATAACAATTAATTGAACCGATGAAAAGAAATCAGACCGTACTGTTTTTTCTATTCATTGTCGTGCCGTTTTTTGCACAGCAGCACGCCGTGATTCCCCAGCCGGTGGATATTACATGGCTGCAATCTGCTCCCTGTTATTTATCCGATCCGGTAAAAATCGTTGCAGAAAAAGGCTTTCTTTCAGAGGCCGTATTACTTGCTGGTGAATTGGAAAGCAGATTCAATTGCTGGGTAGTGCTGGTTGAAGAATATAATGAGAAGGAAGGCGGTACATTGATACGGATAGGACAGGATACCGATCGATCGCATCCGACAGAAGGATATCAGTTGAAAGTTGATTCAAAGGGTTGTCTTATTACTGCATCCGATCCGGTCGGGGCTTTTTATGGTTGTAATACTCTTTTGCAACTTATTGAAGCCGACCCGGAGAAAGATGGGCAATATTGTATAAAGTCTGTCGACATAAAAGACTATCCGAGATTTGGATGGAGAGGTTTAATGATGGATTGCTCCCGTACGTTTCTATCAATGGATTATTTGAAAAAAACGATCGATCGTATGGCATTCTATAAATTGAACAAATTGCATCTTCATCTGACGGATGACCAAGGGTGGCGATTGGAAATAAAAAGCCGTCCGAAATTAACAAGCGAAGGAGCCGCTTTTGCGGCCTCCTCACTTGAGCCGGAGAATTTTTCGGGATATTATACACAGCAGCAGATGAAAGAACTGATTGCATACGCTGCACAAAGGCATGTGGAGGTTATACCCGAAATTGAAGCTCCCGGGCATAGCTCGGCCGCTCTTTATGCCTATCCTGAATTGTCCTGTTCTAAATTGAAAGTACCTGTTTATCCTTTATTCGCCTTCGAAGGAGAGAGGTTGAATGATGTGTATTGTGCAGGAACCGAAGATACGTATGTTTTTTTCAAGGATGTGCTGGGTGAAGTCGCCCGTATTTTCCCTTCACCTTATATTCATTTGGGAGGTGATGAGGTAAGAATACAATTATGGAAAGAATGTAAAGTATGCCGGAACAAAATGAACGAGTTGGGAATAGATTCCGAAGTATTACTGCAACGGTATATGATGACGAGAGCGGCAGAAAATGTGTTAAGTGCCGGTAAGATGCCTATTTGCTGGGACGAGGCTATAGAAGGGGATATAGGAAAGGATTGGATTATTATGGCATGGCAGGAACAGGAAAAAGGCCGGATAGCTTTGCAGAAAGGATATCAGGTAGTGATGACCCCGACCAGTCATCTCTATTTCGACTATAGTTATGCCACAACACCTACCCGGAAAGTATATAGTTATGACCCCGTTCCTCCGGATGCGACGGAAGATGAAAAATCGCGGATCCTGGGTATCCAGGCCAATTACTGGACGCATATCGACAGATGGGAATCACGGATTGATTACCAATTGTTCCCGCGTGTGCTGGCTTTGTCTGAGAAAGCCTGGTCGGAAGAAACGGTAGTTGATTATGACGATTTCAGGAAGCGTGGGAAACAGCATAAACTATGGTTTCATTATTTCGGGATCGAATATAACGGGAATGATATGTAAAACTTAACTCAAGTCTGATCAAGTTCCTATGCGCCTACCGGCTTATTCCCCGAATGCCAGCAGGTATTTGTCGATATAGAGCTGTTTCTCTTTCGACTTGTATTGCTGAATATAACGTGGATGCTCCAATATTGTCATCCTGTCGAAAAGTTTCTCCTGTTTGTTCAGTTTTGCAATGAAATCGGCATTCTTTTTCCCGAGGATATATACTTCAGAAGTATCGAGTCCTATCTCGATATGTTTTTTGAGCGATGCAATCATAAACCCTTTTACCGTTTCAAACAGTTCTTTATCATCATAGTAGTTGGCGTTAAGCCAGTTGCCGTCTTTTGTTTGGCGGATGATTGCCAGCGGGAAGGGTGAGTTGATGTAAAAGTGGCTGTAAAATTCATCCGCACCGCCGTAAGCTGCGATCATATCATACATGAACACGGAAGAAACCTCGTGGGTATGGGCTGAATGCATGGTGATCCCACAGACACTTTCCAGTCGTTTGGTATCGGTGAAGGGGACACCCGTTACTCCCGCTCCGTGACGGCTCGGATTAATGCCAATGATGAATCTGCGTTGGTTCGTATCATTATAATATTTGTGGTAGAATGCTTCCATGACCGGCATCGTTTCCGGGTTTTCCAGAAAAGGGTTCAGTACCTGAAATCCCTCGGGCAAATCCCCCGAATAGTGCAACTCCCTGTTGAAAGCAATAACCTTATCTGCCAGATTTTCCGTCATTTTTCCTATTAGACGAGTTTAACAAAATTGTTTTCAAGTTTTACATTAAAGTTTATCTCAGCTTTTAGGGCCTTAAAAACTTTAACTATCGTGTCAATCGTCGCACTATTAGCACTGTTTTCAAGTTTTGAGATTTGAGCTTTCCGAACACCTACAAGCTTTCCGAGCTCTTCTTGTGTCAAGTTTTGTTCTTGCCTGGCGGCTTTGATCATTTTACCCAAAACATCCATACGAAGTTCGTATTCGTAGTCATCACGTTCTTTTGTGCCAACCTTGCCGATGTATCTATCCTTCATCTCGGCAAGCGTATATGTCTTTAATTCCTTTGTTGCCATGTGATTATTTTTTTAGTTTGTTCCTAAAGTACTCATCTCTCAGGCTTATTGCCCGATCTATTTCGTTTACCGGCACTTATCAACTTTCTTTATAAATCCATGTGTTGCTATCACCAGAGTTTCCTTATTCTTACTTTTGTCCCAAAATGCAAGAAGCCTTATATGAAGTCCTGCGTATCTTGTCCGAAATTCCCAAATATCACTTTGTAGCTTCTTGAAAAGTTTTGGATCGTTGGTTTGTTCTGCAAGATCAATATTGTAGAATATCTTCCTAACTATTTTAGAATCAGGGACTGCAATAAACTTGTCTGCTTCTTCCAGAAATCTAGTTTCAGGTGTATTCATAATTTCTTTGGGTATTCCTTTGGTTCTAAACCGGTACTAAGTTTTTCTGAAATCTTAAAAAAATAATCGACCGAGGATAGATTAATTTCTTCGATATTGTTTTGAGCAAAGGTGATTTGACTCAGGGCAGCTGTAAAAAATAGGGAAATAAAAATCTTTTTCATGTTGTATAATAAGCTATAAGGTGCCATTATAAGGTAAAAGATGGGAACTTGGCTCCTGTTTGTGGGAGTAAAATTGAGCTATCCCGCCTTTATCTGGGGCGGGATAGCTTTATTCATCACTCCTCCAGGAAATTCGGATACATGTAGTCCGTTGCCGGAACAAATGTTTCCTTGATACATTGCGGAGAAACCCAGCGCAGGAGGTTGAACACCGAGCCGGCTTTGTCGTTGGTGCCCGAACTGCGTCCGCCGCCGAACGGCTGCTGGTCGACCACGGCGCCGGTGGGCTTGTCATTGATATAGAAATTCCCGGCTGTGTGTGTCAACCGGGCAGTCATCTTTTCGATATTGGCCCTGTCGGCAGAGAATATAGCGCCTGTAAGCGCATAATCTGTAGTGGTATCGAGGATATCCAGCGTCTTGTCGAGGTCTGCCGGATCGTACAGATATACGGTAAGTATCGGGCCGAAGAGCTCCTCTTTCATCGTGATGTAATCGGGCTTTTTGGCCAGAATTATGGTGGGGTGGATAAAATAACCTTCCGATTTGTCGTAGGTGCCGCCACAAACGATCTCTGCATCGGGTGACGCTTTGGCGTCGTCGATTGCCTTTGCCAGTTTATCAAACGAATCCTCGTCGATCACTGCATTCACGAAATTGGAGAAATCTTCCGGTACTCCGATTTTAATTTTAGAGAGATCGTTGCTTACAAACCTCTTAACATCTTCCCATAGGGTGGTGGGGATATAGGCTCTTGAAGCAGCTGAGCATTTCTGTCCCTGGTATTCAAATGCGCCTCGGGTAAGTGCTGTGGCTACTTGTTTTGCATCGGCTGTCGGATCGGCAAAGACATAGTCCTTTCCTCCCGTTTCTCCCACGATACGGGGATAGGATTTGTATTTCGACATATTTCCGGCAATAGTGCGCCACATGCTGTTGAACACTCCGGTGGAACCGGTAAAGTGCAGTCCGGCAAAATCACGGTGGTTGAAGATCACATCGGCGGCATCCCTTCCATCGGCATAGACGAGATTGATTACCCCGTCAGGTAGTCCGGCTTCCTGTAACACCTTCATAATAAGGTGGGCGGAATAAATCGCTGTCTTTGAGGGCTTCCATACTACAGTGTTACCCATCAACGCCGGAGCGCCGGGCAGGTTTCCTGCAATGGAGGTGAAATTGAATGGCGTAAGCGCAAAGATAAACCCTTCGAGCGGACGCCAAACCATACGGTTCCATATACCGGGAGAGGAATTGGGTTGCATCCGGTAAATTGTATCCATATTCTTCACATTATAGCGGTAGAAATCGATCAATTCGCATACAGCATCTATTTCAGATTGATAGGCATTCTTCGATTGGCCTATCATGGTAACGGCATTGAACTCATAACGATAAGGGCCGGCAATCAGTTCGGCTGCTTTCAGGAAGATGGCTGCACGGCTTTCCCATTGCATTGCTTCCCAGGTTGGTTTTGCTTTTAATGCAGCATCGATCGCCATCTGTACATGTGTTTTGTCCCCTTGATGATAATGTCCAAGAAGATGGCGGTGATTATGGGGTGGACGAATATCTTTTAGGTTGCCGGTACGCACCTCTTTTCCTCCGATGATCATCGGCAGATCGAGCCCACCTTGATTCAACTCAACTAATTTTTGTTTTAACGCTACCCTTTCGGGCGTTCCCGGAGCATAACTCCTGACGGGTTCATTCTTTACTTCGGGTAATTGAAATACTCCTTTAGACATAAGTTAATCTGTTTAATGAGGTTTTACTATTTGGATGAGACAAATTTACCAAAAAAAGTTTGATGAGACTATTTCGCCGGAAAGTTTTCATGAAAAAATACAGTTGCCGGAAATAAGAAATTTTTTAGCGATAAAAAAATAGAATCTTTTTGTTATTTTTGTAGGCCTTTACATTTATAACACTTATACAGAAAATACATGCAATCTAAGGAAACACTACCTGTCAATTTTGAAAACACGGAAACCGCTTTTCGTGATCAATCCAACGCAAGTTTAAAACAGGCTTATCAACTCTTTAAGGTAATGAATAACCGCCGGTTGGTGAATATAGGTAAGCATCTGGTTAATTTTGCTTTTGCCGTCCATTTTCCTATAGAGGGTATAATCAGAAATACTATCTATAAACATTTTGTCGGTGGAGTGTCTATTGAAGATTGTAGCAAGACAATTACCCGGCTGGCCCGATACAATGTGGACTCTATTCTCGATTATGCGCAGGAGGGAGAGGAATCGGAAGATGCTTTCAATGCTACCTGTCGGGAGGTAATACGTACTGTTGAATTTGCCGGTAACCATAAGAATGTGCCATTCAGCGTGTTCAAGATCACGGGGGTGGCACGCTTCGACCTTCTGGCCAAGGTGAGTGAGCAACAACCTTTGACCGATGAGGAAAGGGCGGAATTCCGTAGTGTTGAGGAGCGCGTGGATGCTATCTTCAGAAGAGGATTTGAACTGGATGTGCCGGTGCTGATCGATGCCGAAGAGACCTGGATACAGCCGGTTCTGGATGATATGGTGATGAATCTCATGTCACGCTACAACAAGGAGAAGGCTATTGTGCAAAACACCTACCAGATGTATCGACACGATAGTATAGAGCGGATCAAACAGCATCACCGTATGGCGTTGGAGGGAGGATTTAAATTCGGTCTGAAAATTGTGCGGGGAGCCTATATGGAGAAAGAACGCAACCGTGCTGCTGAACGAGGGTATCCATCACCCATTCAGCCGGATAAACCGGCTACTGATCGTGATTTCGACGATATTACCCGTTATTTTATAGAGCATCTGGATAGTATCGACTTCATGGTCGCCACCCATAACGAAGAGAGTTCATTATTATTGGCTCGCCTGATCGATGAGTATAATCTGCCGAGGAATCATAGGGGAATCTATTTCTCCCAATTATATGGTATGAGCGATCATATTACTTATAATCTTGCCGAACAGGGATACAATGTTGCAAAATACGTTCCTTATGGTGCCGTGAAGACCATGATGCCCTACCTGTTCCGTCGGGCTGAAGAAAATTCATCAGTAAAGGGACAGACCAACCGGGAACTGAAAATGATCCGGACAGAAATAAAACGGAGACGTAATTGATTAGTTGATTTACTGATTACATTATCACTACTTGTCCCGATTTATCGGAATTATTTTATTTCACTTCCCAGATATTGGGGGAGTTAAGAAGGAATTCGGTAAATGACCTTTTCGGTGTCATCATTTGTACTTCCTCTATCTGTCTTTCATATTCCTTCTCGTAAGTCGGTTCTTTTACACTACGGATGACGCCCAGTGCCACAGGAAGCCCGTCGATGTTATCCATCAACGCCAGTTTCATATGTAAAATATTGTCTCTGGTGGTAGCATCGTGTACCAGTATATCGTCCAATGTATATCCATCCTCTCCTATGGTTACAGCTTTGAGGTTCCATCCATCCAAAACAATCCCCCTGTTCTCTTCTTTACCGAAGATCATCTTTTCCCCATGCTTCAGTATTATGGTATTATCAGCCTTCCAGTTGCGGTCACTAATCCTGTTGTGGATATTATCGTTAAAGATTACGCAGTTCTGTAATACTTCCACTACCGAAGTCCCTTTGTGCTTGGCGGCCTCCGTCATTACTTCCGTTTGGTTTTTGATGTCTACGTCTATGGCGCGGGCAAAGAAAGTGCCTCGTGCCCCGAAAGTCAGTTCAGCCGGACGGAAAGGATCTTCCACTGTTCCGTAAGGAGATGATTTGGAGACGAATCCCCTGTCGGAGGTAGGTGAGTACTGTCCTTTTGTAAGGCCATAAATCTTGTTATTGAAAAGCAGAATATTGATATCCACATTTCTTCGGATTGTATGGATAAAGTGGTTCCCGCCGATGGCAAGTGAGTCGCCGTCGCCGGTAGCGACCCATACGCTTAATTCGGGGTTGGCCACTTTCACTCCTGTGGCGATGGCTGCAGCACGACCATGGATGCTGTGAAAACCATAGGTATTCATATAATATGGTAAACGTGACGAACAGCCGATCCCAGAGATAACGGCTATCTTGTGAGGGTCGATATTCAATTCAGCCATCGCTTTTTGGAGGCTCGTCAGAATGGCATAATCGCCGCAACCCGGACACCAACGAATGGCATTTTCACTTTTATAATCTTTAGGTAGATGTTTCTGATATCTTAATTCTTTTGCTGCTATTTCTGTTACTTCCATATTACTTTTCCTCCATAATTTTCGTAAACTCCTCAATCAACGTGCTCACTTTAAAAGGTTGTCCTTCCACTCTATTATATTTGTGGATGTTATCCAGATCCTGGAATCTACCATTCAGATAATTGGCAAACTGTCCTTCGTTTTGTTCCGCCACGATCACTTTCTTATATCTTTTCAGCAGTTCGTGGGTATTTCGTGGAAGGGGATAAATATGCCTGAAATGAGTGTAGGCCACCTTTTTCCCGTTTGCCATAAGGCGTAGTGAAGCTTCAAGCAAATGGCCGTATGTGCCGCCCCATCCTACAATCAACGTGTCGGCATCTTTGTCGCCTGTTACTTTTTGGTCGGGGATATAATCGGCTATTTTTTCGATCTTTGTCCTGCGGATGTTCACCATTAGTTGGTGGTTGTCGGGATTCGATGAGATAACACCGGTAAGACGGTCTTTTTCCAATCCGCCTATACGGTGCATATATTCCGGAGTTCCCGCCACACCCCAGTATCTGACGAGTGTGTTTTCGTCACGGAAATAGGGTTTCCACTCTTCTGCGTTACCGTTATATTTATTTTGGACGTAGGGAGGTTTAATTTCGGGATAATCATTCATATCGGGAATTCTCCATGCCGATGAACCGTTGGCGATATAACCGTCGGTCAGTAAAATAACAGGAGTCATATGTTCCAGGGCAATCTTTGATGCTTCGAAAGCACTTTCAAAACAATCGGTGGGTGATGCTGCCGCCATCACAACCAAGGGGCTTTCGCCGTTTCTTCCGTAAAGTGCCTGGTTGAGGTCACTTTGCTCACTCTTGGTCGGCATCCCCGTGGAAGGACCACTACGCTGTACATCGATTACTACCAGCGGCAGTTCGGTCATCACGGCCAGTCCCAGTGCTTCGCTCTTGAGTGACAATCCCGGTCCGGATGTGGAGGTGGCTGCCAGACATCCTGCGAAACTTGCGCCGATGGATGAAGTGATTCCGGCAATTTCATCTTCCATTTGCAGTGCTTTCACACCGAAATCTTTTCGTTTGGAAAGTTCCTGCAGGATATCAGTCGCGGGGGTGATAGGGTAGGAGCCGAGAAAAAGTTCCACGCCCGCCTTTTCTGCAGCGGCGACCAACCCGTATGCAGTGGCGGTATTTCCATTAATATCAGTATAAAAACCTTTGGTCGATTCAATAGGCTCAATACGATAAGTGGAAGCAGTCATATGGGTGTTGTTCCCATAATTGTATCCATCGGTGAGCGCTTTGATATTGGCTCTTACCAATATTGGTTTTTTTGAGAATTTCTGTTCGAGCAGCTTGTCTGCTATTTCCAGTGGCCGGTTGAAAAGCCAACATACAATACCCAGTGCAAACATATTCTTGCTACGGAGTATATCCTTGTTTTCCAGTCCGGAGTCTGCCAGTGAGGCTTTTGTCAGGGTCGTAATATTCACCCCGATAGGTTGCACATAATCCAGGTTGAGTTCTGCAAACGGATCTAACGTTTGGAAAAGAGCCTTGTCAAGATCCCTTTTCTGGAAAGAATCGGTATCAAACAGCACGATAGAGCCTTTCTTCAAAAAAGAGGCGTTTACCTTGAGCGCAGCAGGATTCATGGCGACAAGTACATCAGTCTTGTCCCCGGAATTATAAACATCTTTGGCGCCGATCCGTACCTGGAATCCCGACACACCATGCAATGAACCTTGCGGTGCGCGAATTTCAGCAGGAAAGTCGGGGAATGTGGCAATTTCATTCCCGAAAATAGCCGATAATGTAGAGAACAATGTCCCTGAAAGTTGCATTCCGTCACCGGAGTCGCCTGAAAAACGAATGGTTACTTGTTTAATGTCAGTTACGACCGAATTCGTTGGCATAATTTTTCTTTATAAATAAAGTACAAAGTAATAAAAGAGTTGTGGAATAAGCAAATATTTTACTCTGACAAAAAGCCTTATTTGTCATTATAGGTGCAATTCAGGAAAAAGATAATTATCTCCGTTCAATCTTTGCCCCTAACGCGTTGAGACGTTTGTCTATATTCTGATATCCTCTGTCGATTTGGTCGATATTATGGATAGTGCTTACACCCTCCGCACTCATTGCGGCGATTAACAAAGAGATACCGGCCCGTATATCGGGTGATGTCATTGTCATACCTTTCAGCCGGAATCGTTTGCCCATACCGATCACAGTAGCACGGTGGGGATCACAGAGGATGATCTGCGCTCCCATGTCGATCAGTTTGTCCACGAAAAAGAGTCGGCTTTCGAACATTTTCTGGTGGATCAATACGCATCCTTCCGCTTTGGTGGCGACCACCAGTAATACGCTGAGGAGGTCCGGAGTAAGTCCCGGCCAGGGAGCGTCGGCAATGGTAAGAATGGATCCGTCTATAAATGATTCTATGGTGTAATTATCTTGTTGGGGAATGTAAAGATCGTCCCCGCGTTGTTCCACGATAATACCTAAGCGGCGAAAGCTTTCGGGAATGATGCCGAGATGGGTTACAGAGGAATCTTTTATGGTGAGCTCGGAAGCGGTCATGGCTGCCATGCCTATAAAGCTGCCTATCTCAATCATATCGGGCAGCAGACGGTGACGGCAACCGGAAAGGGAGGAGACACCATGTATTGTCAGTCTGTTGGAGCCAATTCCTTCGATTTTTGCGCCCATGCTTACCAGCATCCGGCTCAATTGCTCTACATAAGGTTCACAGGCTGCGTTATAGATGATGGTTTCCCCTTCGGCAAGGACTGCAGCCATCAACAGGTTGGCAGTACCGGTAACGGAAGCCTCGTCAAGCAGGATATATTGCCCGTTTAGTTTTTTTGCTGAAAGGGTGAAGAGCTGTTTTTGTTCATTAAAGATTAGCTCAGCACCCAACTTCATGATACCGTTGAAATGGGTATCCAGTCGTCTACGGCCAATCTTGTCTCCTCCCGGTTTAGGCACTACCGCTTCTCCGAATCGTGCCAGGAGGGGACCCACAATCATAATGGAACCTCTCATGGCAGCACTCTTTTCCATAAAGTCCTTCGATTGGGTGTAGGCCAGGTTAATCTTTTCCGCTTTGAAGGAATAGCTTCCGCTGTCCAGTTTTTTCACTTCGGCTCCCATATCCGAGAGTAGTGCAATGAGATTGTTTACATCCAGTATATCAGGTACGTTCTCTATGATCACTTCCTCCTGTGTGAGCAGGGTGGCACAAATTACCTGCAGGGCTTCGTTCTTGGCTCCCTGTGGTGTGATTTCCCCCTTGAGGCTGCATCCACCTTCAATGATAAATGATGACATGTTGACCATTTTTTTTAGTTAATAAATACGTACTTCCGGTTCGAGTAGTACACCGAATTGTTGTAGTACTTCCTGTTGTATTTTGTGCATAAAGTCTACGATTTCCTTTCCGTTTTCAGTGCCATAATTCACAATGATAAGTGAATGGCGGGTATAAGTACCTACCATTCTGTGCCGCTTCCCTTTATATCCGGCCTTATCTATCAGAAATGCCGCCGATGTTTTGAATTGTCCTTCTCCAATGTTGTAAATCGGGACATCCGGGAGTTGCTGTTGTAATTGGTCTTTTTTCTCTTCCGTAAGCACAGGATTTTTGAAAAAACTTCCGGCATTTGGCAGTATTTTATAATCGGGCAATTTCCGGTTGCGGATACGGATAATGGCATCACGAACCTGGGTAAGGGTAGGAGAGGGAATCCCTTCCAATTCCCGGCTTAAATCGATATATTTCTCTTTATATTGAAATGACTTTTCCAATCTGAAAACCACCGATGTGATCACATAAAGGCCGCTTTGTTTGAAGATACTGTCACGGTAGCTGAAACGGCACTCTTCGTTGGAAAATTCCCGGTAGTTGCCCGTCTGAAGCTCTACAGTCCTTACTTTGGTGATCACATCCATCGCCTCGGTACCGTATGCTCCGATATTCTGTACCGGACTTGCACCTACTGAACTTGGGATAAGCGACAGATTTTCAATACCGGCGTAACCATTCTTCACGCTATAGGCTACAAACTGATCCCAATCCTCGGCGGCACAGGCTTCAATCTCCACAAACTGATCGGTCTCCGACAAGATATGTATACCCCGTATGGCAGGTTTAATGACCAATCCTTCGAAATCTTTGGTGAAAAACAAATTGAAACCGTTTCCGAGCACCAGTTTCTGTTCATCGGGAAAAGTGTGGATGATTTCCGAAAGTTCCTCTGCCGATTGCGGTTCACAAAATATTTTTGCCGACGCTTTCGTGCGGAAAGAGTTAAATGGTTGCAGTTGTACGTTATATTTTGTGGTCATTACCGAACAAGGTGTAATATCGAAATGCAAATGTAGGGAAAAAGTTTCAATGAGCCATATCATGTGTTGTGAATGCAAACTTATGTCCGGAATAAATTATTCCGTTTTTTTAGAATATCAGTCTAACCTTTTCTACTTTTAATTCTTTCGAGGTAGTAAGTCTTTATATATTTTCTGAGTGTTGCTTCCTTTATGCTTGCCGGAAACTGTTTAAATGCCGAAATAAAAAAGGTCAGAAATCGAATCTATTTTTATCCGGTCCAAAAATAATGCTGGGAGATTTATATCTTCGAGAGTGGAAAAAACGGCAATCATATAGAGTAAACCGTAAATTCCCCCGGAGATGTGCGCCGAGTGGTTGATACGACCTGTTTGTTTCCGGTCGAGATAGAAAGAGACCAGCAGGAAAATTATGCCGAAAAGAAAAGCGGGGAGCATGACCGGAATAAACATGATTCCCATAAAATTCATCGGGTTGACCAGCACATAAGCGAAAACGATGGACGAAACGGCTCCGGAAGCACCGAGACCCCGGTAAGAACTATTGTTTTTCTGTTTGAAATAGGTGGGAAGGATGGATATTGCCAATGAGGAGATGTACAGGACAATAAAAGAGATGAAACCAATTTTCAACCCCTATAAATCAGGAAAACAGTCGGTTTTTTATGCATATCAGGCAGTTTACCTTTCCATGCCTTTACACTTTGCGTTACAATGAATTCATCTTCGCAGGAGATGTTCATGGCAATACATAACCGGGTTTGCGGTTTACAGTGTTGCAGTATGTCTTCCGCCAGTTTCAGGTTACGGTAAGGTGTTTCAATAAAAAGTTGAGTCTGGTCTTCCTTGTACGCCCTTGCTTCAAGCTGTTTTAGTTTCTTTGCCCGCTCGCCCGCGTCGACCGGCAGGTAACCGTGGAAGGCGAAACTCTGTCCGTTGAAGCCGGAGGCCATGACGGCCATCAGGATAGAAGACGGGCCTACCAGCGGAACAACCCTATAGCCTTCCTGTTGAGCAATAGCCACCACATCTGCGCCGGGATCGGCTACGGCAGGACAACCGGCTTCGGAGATTATCCCCATATTTTCTCCCGATTTCATGGGTGACAAATAACTTGCGATCTGGTTGGGGTCGGTATGTTTGTTCAGTTCATAAAAGGTGAGTGTGTCGATATCGATATCGGGATTGCTTTTTTTTAGAAAACGGCGTGCCGAACGTACATTCTCTACAATAAAATATTTCAGATCAGATGCCACCGTTGTGTTGAAGGAAGGAATTACCTTCTCAACAGGTGTATCACCCAATGTGACGGGAATTAAATAAAGTACCGGATTCTTCATTTCTCGTTTGCAGACCTTTTAATCTCTTAGGGTTTAATTCTCTCCTCTAAGATACCCCGCCCGCTTGCGGCGAGGAGATTCATTTGCAAAAATAGATAAAATAGGGTAAAGAAGGGATGCTTTCCGGTATATATATCAAAAATGTTTGGTTTTAAGGAGGGATTAATCTGATCAAAATGGCTACTTTTGCAAAATTAATCCTTATTCACAATTATGGCTGCAACAACCGTCAAACACCCTAAAGGGCTCTACTTCGTGTTTTCCATTTCTATTGCCGAACGTTTCGGCTATTATGGCATGCGTGCGCTCTTTGTACTCTATATGATCAATGCGTTGATGATGGACAAGGATCTTTCTGCGCTTATCTATGGGAATTACACCGGATTGGTTTACCTTACACCCCTTATCGGCGGCTATGTAGCCGACAAATATTGGGGGATGCGGCGTTCCACTTTTTGGGGGACTGTCCTGATGGTGATCGGACAACTACTGATGTTTTTCAGTGCCCTCTATTTCCAATATCCCGGACCGGCAAGATGGTTGATGTATCTGGGGTTGGGTGCCCTGATTTTCGGGAACGGTTTCTTCAAACCTAATGTATCCACTTTCGTCGGTCAATTGTATGAACCGGGTGACAGAAGGCTTGACTCTGCCTATACCATCTTCTACATGGGAGTAAATCTTGGGGCATTTGTCGCACCTCTTATTTGCGGATTTTTGGGTGATACGGGCGATCCGGCCGATTTCAAGTGGGGATTTCTCGTGGCGGCAATAGTTTCTTTGTTGTGTCTTATCCTTTATGTGCTGCGAAAAGACAAGTATCTGGTCGATCCCGCCGGAAATCCTATCGGAGTGGAAGCGGCTGCAGGAAAAAAGAGGGAGGCAACCGGTACAATTCCATCTGTGAAGTACACACTCAAAGAAATAGTGTTGTGGATAGTTGTGGCCGGTGGTCTGTTTGCACTCTTTATATATCTGTTCAAGGGTGATCTGATCGGAGCTTTTATCTATACGGCCGCATTGGTTGTTCCGGCTTTTGTAATATCTGATAAATCGCTGACTAAAATTGAGCGTCAGCGTATCTGGGTAATCTATATCATTGCCTTTTTCGTTATCTTCTTCTGGTCTGCTTTTGAGCAAGCAGGAATATCATTGACCTATTTTGCGGCTGAACAGACCAACCGTGATATTCTGGGATGGACCATGCCTACCAGTTGGTTTCAGTCGTTCAATTCTGTATTCGTTATTCTTCTGGCGCCGCTGTTTGCACAGTTGTGGCTTGCCTTGGGAGCCAGGAACAGGGAACCCTCCTCACCGGTGAAACAGGCAATCGGGCTGCTTTTGCTATCATTGGGTTACCTCTTGATTGCTATCGGTGTACAGGGAGTGGAGCCGGGTGTAAAGGTGAGCATTATGTGGCTTGTAGGGCTTTACTTTATTCATACTATGGGTGAACTTTGCCTGTCGCCTATTGGCCTGTCGATGGTGAATAAGTTGTCTCCCGTACGTTTTGCATCACTGTTGATGGGGGTGTGGTACCTCTCTATGGCTACCGCTAATAAACTGGCCGGTACACTGAGTTCCCTTTATCCCGAAGAGGGAAAAATGAAATACCTTTTCGGAATTGAAATTGCAAACCTGTTTGATTTCTTCATGGTATTTGTTGTGATGGCTGCTGTTGCTTCTCTCATCCTCTTTCTTCTTTCGAAAAAATTGCAAAAGCTGATGCACGGAGTACGGTGAAATAGCACCTATTTGTCATATAATGCCATATATTTCCATAATGGAGCTGCCATGGTGGCCTGGACAATGTTACCGCTTTCAAGCAGTTCTTTCAATTCTTCAAAAGAAAGCAGATGAACCGTCAATTCTTCCGATTCGTCCAGTGCCTGGTCTCCCAGTTTTTCAACATTCTCGGCAATAAAACAATAAGAATAATTATTGGCAGCACTGGCATTAGGGGCAACACACATGAATTCACTCCATGTCCCGCCACCATAACCGGTTTCTTCCATTAATTCGCGTTGTGCCGAGACAAGCGGCGATGCATCTTCTTTCTCACATACACCGGCACAAAGTTCGAGACAGGTCTTCTCAATCCCCGGCCTGTATTGTTTTACCAGAATAAATTTTCTATCCCTGGTAATCGCAATGATATTCACCCAGTTGGGGTATTCCAGTACGTAATATTCAGGGACAACAGTCCCGTCGGGCATTTGTAATGATTCCCGACGAACCGTCAACCATGGGCGCCTGTGAAGATATTCGCTTTCAATTACTTCCCAACGCATATTATCATTGTCACAATTTATATTTATCATCTTACCTGAAATCAGAATTATTTTTTAAATATAGGGTAAAGGTACATTATCCACGGAAATTGAAAAGGGGAGAATCCTTTATCGGATTCATCCCCCGGTTATTGTGTAATGTCATCCCATTACTCTTTACATTGCCGCAGCATTATTTTTCTTTTGTGGCTGCAATTACACCCCGGAAGTAACCGATAGACTCGGCGATTCCCGAAAACGGATCTTTCATATTACGTTCGTGTTCCAGACTGCAAACACCTTCGTATCCAACCTGACGGAGCATTTTTACGAATGCCGGGATATCGATAATTCCACGGCCGATCTCCACTGAGTATCCGGCCTTGGTGGATCCTGTAACATCTTTAATATGAATGTCGAACACGCGGGAGTGATATTTCTCCAGATCCTTGACAGGATCTTTGCCATTGCGGGTATCGTGGCCGATGTCAAGGCACATGCCGATACGTGGATCCAGATCCTTCACATTTTTCCACACATCATCGGCATCGGGATATAATGGCATATCCGGCCCATGCAGGTGAATAGCATAATTAAAATCATACTCCTTCACTTTCTTGTCTACATAAGGCAGTAATTCATAATTGGGAACTCCCACAATCAGTTTGACACCTACACGTTTTGCATACTCAAAGGCATTGTCAACCTCTTTTTCTGAACGCATATAGATGGGGCCTACAGCATAACCTGTAACACCTTTGGATTTTAGTTTGGTATGAAAATCGGCTATTTCCTGGTCGGTACTGTTAAAGGGGAGATGGAAATCTTTAATGCAGAGGTATTTTACATCGCATTTCTCCAAGGTCTCCAGTGTTTTGTCGAGATCGAAGTTGACAAACGTGTACCCTGCCATACCCACGTTGAACTTTTCGAAGGTGTCAGGGGCCGGTTGCGGATCAGGGCGATCTTGCGCAACGATCGAAAGGGATAACAATAATCCCGCGAGGATCAGAATTTTGTTCATTTTATCGTTTTTTTAATGATAGTGTTTCGTCACAAAGATACTGTTTTTTATCAAGAGTATAAACGGGTATGGAAATTAATTTGATAAGCGAAAAAACCTTTTATCTTTGTAATTAAAATAATAAACAGATGAATTTTCCCCCGGATTTTATATCATCTGTCCGCCCATTACTTGGGAGTGAGACAGAATTGTTTTTGTCTGCATTGTCCGGTGATGCGTCGGTCAGTCTTCGTCTGAATCCCTCGAAAGCGGTTCGTAACCCGATGGAATCGGTTTTCCCCTCTAAACGGGTACCTTGGTCCCAGTGGGGGCTTTACCTGGAAGAGCGACCAGCTTTTACCTTTGATCCTCTTTTTCATGCCGGATATTATTATGTGCAGGAAGCCTCTTCTATGTTTGTGGAGCATGTGGTCCGTGAATTGGTGACAGAACCGGCAGTGTGTCTCGATTTATGTGCTGCTCCCGGTGGTAAATCGGTCTCCCTGCTTTCTGCCCTTCCCGAGGGAAGCCTGCTGGTGGGCAATGAACTGGTTCGTCAGCGCGCCCATGTATTGTCTGAGACTATATCGAAATTGGGTTATGCAAATGTATTGGTCACAAATAATATGGCAAAGGATTTCTCTGCATTTCCCCATCTTTTTGACCTGGTGCTGGTGGATGCTCCCTGTTCGGGAGAGGGAATGTTCCGGAAGGATGAGATAGCCGTGGAGGAGTGGTCAATGCAAAATGTGGAGATGTGCGCAGTACGGCAAAGAGATATACTGAATGATATTTGGCCGGCACTTAAACCGGGTGGGTTGCTTATTTTCAGCACCTGCACTTACAATACTCTTGAAAATGAAGAGAATGCTTTTTGGATTGCACGGGAACTGGGTGCGGAATTTGTATCTGTGACAACGGATAAAGGGTGGGGGGTCTCTTCTTCGCTCGACAAGCGGGTAAAGGGCTATCGTTTTTTTCCTCATAAAACGCAGGGCGAAGGATTATTTGTGACAATACTGAGAAAAGCTGAGGCAGGAGCAGAAGAAGCCACTGTTGGAGGGCAACGGGTAAGAAGCAAAAATAAAAAAAAGCCATTGCCTTTTATGAAAGACCGTTCTGCATATGCAAATCTATTGCTACACCCTGATTCCTTTATTTTTATGGAAGATGGTAACCGTATTTTTGCCCTGCCTGTGGAGTATTCAGAGGTTATTGTTACCTTGAATGAGCGGTTGAAAACAGTCTCAATGGGTATAGAACTTGGTGAGAAGAAAGGGAAGGATTTTATTCCCTCCCATATGTTGGCGATGAGCAGGGAGCTTAATCTCAGTGCATACCCCATATATGAGGTGGTTTACGAGGAGGCTGTTTCTTATCTGCGTCGGGAGTCGATTATCCTCGCGGATGCACCCAAAGGCTATTTGATCCTCACTTATAAGGGTGAACCGCTGGGTTTTGTGAAAAATATAGGCAACCGGGCAAATAATTTATATCCCAACGAATGGCGTATCCGAAGTGGTCATCTGCCTGAAAAAAAGGCTGAAATATTCACTCCGTAGATTTTCTGTCGTCGCTCGGCATAGTGCAAGCAAGCTTGTCTCTGCTCTCGTTCCTAAGAAAATTCACTCACTTTTAGTTCTTAATTTTTAATTTTTAATTCTTAATTTACAAAATGTATTCCCGACAGTCGCTCACTTACCTTTTTGTAATTATGGCAATTATAGTTGTCCTGCTGTCGTTGTGGCTGTCGAACAGGTTGGTGAAAGAACTGGCTGATGAGGAGCGTAGGAAAATAGAGATCTGGGCGATGGCGACTGAATCGATGTTAATGGACGAAGAGATGGATATGTCGTTGGTATTGCGCATTCTGGAAAGTAATACAACTATTCCCATCATATTGTATGACAAGAGTTCAGGAAAGTTGACACCGCGTAATATCAAATTGCCCGAAGAGGATGCAGAATCCTACTTGCAGATAAAAATAGTAGAGTTCGGGCGTAGGCATGATCCCATTGCATTGCTTGAGATGAACCAACTGCTCTATTATGATGATTCGCATACGCTGAAGACGCTACAACTCTATCCCTATTGGCAGCTATTGGTGATTGCCCTGTTTACCGGTCTTGCGTTTTTTGCCCTGAACCGTTCACAAAGGGCGGAGCGCGATAGGGTATGGGTGGGATTGTCAAAGGAGACCGCCCATCAGTTGGGCACCCCCATCTCATCGTTGACAGCATGGATGGAATATATGAAACTGAAGGAAATCGATCCGCAGTTGTTGACAGAGATTGATAAGGATGTTTCCCGTCTGCAAATGATCACTGAACGTTTCTCCAAGATCGGTTCTATAACCGGTCTGAAACCTGAAGACCTGAGAGGGGTGATAAGACGTTCGGTGGCCTATCTGGAAAAACGGGTCTCCGGGGCAATAGTGTTCAATATGCGTTTTCCCGAACATCCGGTAATTGTTGATCTGAACGAACCGCTTTTCGGATGGGTGATTGAAAATATTGTAAAAAACGGTGTGGATGCCATGCAGGGAGAAGGAATCATTACCTTTGAGATCTTCGAAAAAGGAAAAATGATCCATCTCGATATTTCCGATACCGGTAAAGGATTACACAAGTCGAAGTTTAAGAAGATCTTTTCACCCGGTTACACCACAAAAGACCGGGGTTGGGGACTTGGGTTAACCCTTGTGGAACGGATTGTGGAGGAGAATCACAAAGGAGAAATTTTTGTAAGAAGATCGGAGCCGGGAAAAGGTACCACTTTCAGGATCCAGCTAAGGAAGAACTGAAAGAGCGGGTTGGAGTGTTATTACGGGCACTTAATATATTTTTTCCTGTCAAAATTTGATCCTCTTCCAACACTTTGCTGCTGGCCAGATACTCCGGCTGATCGGCGTAAATGAATAACAAGGATCCTCCCTTTATAGTGTCTATAATGGGTTTTGCCAGTTCTCTGGGGATTGCGGGACAGCCGAAGCTCCGCCCAAGCCTACCGGTAGATCTTATTGCATTTTCGCTGCAATAATCGGCGCCATGGATGACGATAGCACGCTGCATAGCTTTGTCGTTGATCCCTTTTTCCAGCCCGTCTAACCGAAGTGAATAACCGTTTCCTCCGTTATAGGTGTCGACTGTACGGTAGAATCCCAGTGAACTCTGGTGTGAACCATCCCGGTTGGAGAATGATGTGGCGTAGTTTTGTCCACTATTGCGGCCGTGCGAGACATACGAAACAAAAAGAATTTCCTTTTTTGCCAAATCCAATACATACATCCTTTTCTCGGTGGATGGCAGACTAAAATCGATCAGGGTGAGTAAGGGATTATTGCCTTTATTTAACTTCTTATAACCCGTGTATGCCGATTTGAATGCATCCAGACATATTAGTCCGTCCAAATCCATCTGTTCATATAGCCACTGGCCCTGGTCCTGGGACAATGCTGTTTTTTCAAGTTCCACCTTCTTCTCTTTCCTGCTCATGGAGTCAAAAAGGTTGACAGAGAGTAGTATAAGGAAGCATAGAATTATTTTGCGCATATTATATATTACAGAAATATTCAGTTCGTGTAATGAAATAATTTCCAAATATACAAACAATTTCGTTAAGTGAGAGTAATACAAGTTTACTTGTTTTACCGAGCGCTGGATTGAAAATCGGGGAGCAAGTGACTCAAATAGCCTGATGAAATCGGATTTCTCCAAAAACAATTGTTAATCAATTACGATGACTACAGACTCTTTAACAGTTGCCCAGTCGAAGACGAATTTTGAGTGCGACGATGCATTTCTTACACACATATGGGAGCGGGGGGTGGTGCCGAGTGTCGGACTTGACTCTATGATACTTTTATTGGGGTATTGTGTCGGTACTCCATGCACATATGCACCGTTGGTAAACCGTGTGGCATAGGGGGCGAAACCGGCAATTTCACTTGTTCCGTCCCTGAGGTAAAACATTTTCTCTTTTTTCTCTTGTACCGCGAAAATCCCAGTGGGTGTTTCCTGTGCGTAAGGCGGTTTATGTACTCCTGTTGTGGCATGATTCATGCTTAATATATGCCAGCTGTTTCCCTTTTTTTTCAGTGTTGCAATATTTTGGTTAGTAACATCGACAGCTATTACCTTGTCAAAACGGACACTGTCACCCCACGATATAATGTAGCGTTTCGGTACCAGGAATTCCCCTACAAATGAAACACCTTTTACCCTCACCATTTCAGTGGTATCGTTTTCCGGTAACCTCACGATCCATCCATCCCTTCCATAACGCAATAATGTCGTATCACCGTCGACAGAATAGAGTGGCGCCGATTGGTACCGTTCCACACCAAATTGATCCGATACCCGTTTGTATTCGTTTCTTACGAAATCGGCAACCGTAGGGGCTTCTTTATTCATATTCCTGTAATTGCTTAGCACACCCCAATTACCGCCTTCGGCCATTGCGTTCTCGATCACAGCGATTTGTTCCTTGATTTTTTCCCACTGGAAATAGCGGGTAGTGTCCTTGTAGGGATACTCATCATCGAGCAGGTATTTGTCATACCGGATATTTTTCTCTAACAGGATATCGTCCCCGGTCAGTTCTTTTTTTATTTCCTCCCGGTTATCGACAAAGGTACTGTCCGGAGTGGGAGCAAGTAATTGGTCATCACTTGATTGATCGGGTTTACAGCCGATTGTAAAAGAAATCATTCCAATGAAAAAAATAAGAAGAGATAATTTACCTGCTCGTCCCATATAAGTTTTGGCGTTTATATTTCAAAAAGAATTTTTCGGAGTCCGGTGGTTGTTTTAGGAATTCCGAGGTTCCTTTTTTTGTAAATTATAACAGTTTTTAAGAACGGTTGTTCACTTGGGATAAAGAAAAATAAAATCGGACTAAAAGATTAAAACTATGTTGTGACGTTGTTTACATCAAACAATTTAATCCCTATGTTTTGGGCTTCTGCATATTTTTTCAATAACTCCACCGAATAATCGACAGCTTCCTGTAACCCTTCCCTGCCGGAATAACCGTTGATCAACATCAGTAATCGGGTTGTCTCGGAGGTAATCTTGGTGCGCTCTTCGTCGCTGGTAGGGGTGCCGATACCGCCAATGTCATCCCGGTAAACAGGTAAGCCTTCGATATTGAGTAAGCCTCTTCCGATCCCCTCGAATTTCTCCTCCGCTTCGCCCACGCCCAGGGTCAGTCCTCCCCGGATCTTTGCATCATCAAAACCGCCGATAGAATAACCTGTTTCGAGTGAGACAAGATTGATCAGGTCGACCAGTGTGTCGATTTGGTAAAGTTCCTGCCCTTTCAATATCCGGCGACACAATGCCTCGGAGGAGGGGCGGTATCGATTGGGATCTTTCCCGAGTTTTTTATATACTTGCCGCGTGGCATAAATAGCCGGACGCTTATTGATATCTGCCATTGTGTGGGTAGCGGAAAACCGGGAGCAGAATGTATCTATTTCCTCCCATAGCCCGGTACTATGTGGCGTATTTCTGACCTCGCATGCGATCACGGCCAGGTGAAAATCGGGGCATACTGCCTCAATCCGGTCACTGATTGTTATATTTCTGGTTTGCATTTATCTTTTTAAATTAACAGTATAACGGGGATTGTCATATTGACAACTTATCACTGGTATCCCTGTCATTGATCCCGAAGCTGATATCCCAAATCCCAAACTATGAATTCAAAGGTACAAAATCCCAGGCAGAACAGGACAAATAATATTAACAAATTGAAAAGAGCATATTGACTGGTTTAAAGAAATGATAATCCCAACAACAGGGGTAACTTGTCCCGGCTTTTCGGTAACTTGTCCCGATTTATCGGAGTAGCGCCGGTTTGATAATTGCTAACTAGCAGTTCATTTCAAACAAAAAATAAACCATCACTATACAAAATAAAAGACAATTAATTTGTTAAACTCCATTTCAATGCTTATATTTGCGTGAGTTTTTGTTTGCATATGGCTGAAGAACATAATAAGCTGCTTGTTGATCTGGAGGTACGAATAAAACAGGTGTTGTTTTTATGTGACTCTTTAAAGGAGGAGAATGCCCGACTAAAGACTGAAATCAAGTCTGGCCGGATCCATCTTGACGAGACGGCAAAAGAGTTGGAACAGTTAAAAGCAAAATATGACAGTTTGAAGATTGCGAGGACTATCACGGCTGCTTCAGTAGATGTGGATAGTGCAAAGGAAAAATTGTCGAAACTGGTGCGAGAAGTTGATAAATGCATAAATTTATTGAAGTAATTTTCTGAAAAATTTATGTGATGGGTGACGAGAAATTTTTATTGACATTAGAGATTGCCGGCAGAAAATATCCACTGAAAATCAAACGGTCGGAGGAGCAGGCTTTCCGTGATGCCGCCAAAAAGATTAATAATAAAATAAACCAATATCGTGTTGTGTATGGGGGTGAGAACTCCAGCATGACAACGCAAGACTTTGTGGTGATGACAGCCATTCAGGCATTGGCAGAAAATTTTTCTCTTGGAGATAAGAATAATACGAAACCCTTTGAAGATAAAATAGATTCGCTGATAAGCGAGTTGGATGATTATCTAAAAAAATAATAGATCCTATTGTTAACCAATGGGATGGTAGGCGCACCATTTATATGCATCGGAGTGATGTGTGTAATTGAGTGCGATTTTTTATGTGATAAGAAGTAGAATAAAATCCCTTATCAGAAAGAATAACTTTTTTTGGTAAGTGTATAACAATCAATTTAAATAATAGACAATATGGAAATAGTAATAGGTATTATCGGATTACTGATCGGAGCGGTTGTCGCCTGGTACGTAACCGGTAAGATGGCCAACTCCCGTGCTCAGAATATTTTGAGCGATGCGGAGAAAGACGCTGAAGTAATAAAGAAAAAGATATTACTTGAAGCAAAGGAAGAGACGCTTCTGATGAAGACGGAAGCAGAGAAGCAGGCGAATGCCCGCACGTCCAAGATTCAGATTACAGAGAACCGGTTGAAACAGCGTGAGATGACGCTCAATCAAAAGCAAGAGGAACTGAATAAGAGGATGGTTGAGGTGGACGAAATTAAACAGAATCTGTCAAACCAACAGGAATTTATTGATAAAAAGGGGGCTGAGCTAGAGCATCTCCACAGGCAGTCGGTAGAAAAGCTGGAAACTATTTCCGGACTTTCCGCTGAAGAAGCCAAAGAGCGGCTGGTGGAATCTCTGAAAGAGGAGGCCAAAACCGGTGCACAATCCTATATCAGTGAAATCATGGAAGAGGCCAAAATGACGGCTAATAAAGAGGCGAAACGTATTGTTATCCAGAGTATCCAACGGGTAGCGACCGAAACCTCTATCGAAAATGCCATCACGGTATTCCATATCGATTCCGATGAAGTGAAAGGCCGTATCATTGGGCGTGAAGGACGTAATATTCGTGCTTTGGAAGCTGCTACAGGGGTTGAGATCGTTGTAGATGATACACCTGAAGCAATTGTCCTGTCGGGCTTTGATCCTGTCCGTCGGGAGATTGCCCGTTTATCACTTCATCAATTGGTTGCAGATGGACGTATTCACCCTGCCCGAATTGAAGAAGTGGTATCGAAAGTGAAGAAACAGATTGAGGATGAGATAGTAGAGACCGGTAAACGTACAGTGATTGATTTAGGTGTGCATGGCTTACATCCTGAACTGGTACGTATGGTGGGTAAGATGAAATACCGTTCTTCGTATGGGCAAAACCTGTTGCAACACTCCCGTGAGGTAGCTAACCTTTGTGCCATTATGGCTTCGGAACTGGGATTGAACCCCAAGAAAGCAAAACGTGCCGGACTGTTGCATGATATAGGAAAAGTGCCCGACGATGAACCCGAATTGCCGCACGCAGTGCTGGGGATGAAGCTGGCTGAGAAATTTAAGGAAAAACCTGATATATGCAATGCTATAGGTGCTCACCACGACGAAGTTGAAATGACAAGTTTGTTGGCGCCTATCGTACAGGTCTGCGATGCTATTTCGGGTGCGCGTCCCGGTGCCCGCCGCGAGATCGTAGAGGCCTATATCAAGCGGTTGAACGATCTTGAGCAACTGGCGCTCTCGTATCCGGGTGTAGTGAAAACATACGCCATACAAGCCGGACGCGAGTTAAGAGTGATTGTGGGGGCCGACAAGATTGACGATCAGGATACTGAAAAACTGTCGTCTGAAATTGCACGCAAGATACAAACTGAAATGACCTATCCCGGCCAGGTGAAGATCACAGTAATCCGTGAAACCCGTGCAGTAAGTTACGCGAAATAACGGGGGAGTGACTCCCGGTTATAGAACGACCATAATTAGAAATTGAGAGTTTGGGTTTGTTCCCAAACGAAATAAATAAGAAAAGGGTGGATCACAAATAAAAGTGTTTCACCCTTTTTATAGTATTGAAAATTTGTAATATTTACTTCTCTGCTTTTTGTACTTTTGGGTTCTTTTCCACTAATAGTTCCTCGTTGGTTCCGATCACCTTTTTCAATTCCGACTGAAGACGTTTGATCTCCATTTCCTGATTATGGATGGTGGTAAGAAGTGCGTTCAACTCTTCGTTATCCACCGTATCGGGATACTGTGCCTTTACACGGCCAATGAAGTCGCTCAGCACATTCATATAATTGTTGAAAGCGTCATAAGGCGACATATAGGGGCTAAACTGGCTTTGTCCGCTTCCGAAATGTTTGGTAGACATATAATGGAAATGGTCGCTGGTCTGCAGATAGATCCAATCCTGTTTGAGCCGGCGGTCGGTACACAAACGAACCCTTTCACCTACTTCATACAATGATTGCAGTGCGCTCTTTTGGAGTTTATTGCCTACCCATGCACTCAGGTCACGCTCCTCATCCGTCCAGGAGATAGGATTGGGCACGTTCATGATCCCAATAGGTTCATGGGAGTCTAATGCCTCGCCGGGTGTGGAGAATCCGATCCCGTTCTCAAAAGCAAAGCGGGGCATTGCTTTAAAGAATTCGAAAATACCGGTGTATGATGGTTGGAGGTTGCCGAGTGTTTCATAGTTCATAAAGAGGTTAACCACCTCTTCTTCGGCAGGAGTACCGGCTATCCATGAGATAAACTTCTCTGCCGTCAGCGGATACTCATTCCAGCTATAATTCGAAAAACGATAGGCTATGTCATCGCTGAAACGACTGTTTTTGAGCAACAATTTGAGTTTTGGTTGTGAGGCGGCCTGATAGACATAATTGGGACTTTTCCATCCCAGGATATGTTTAGCCCCTTCGGTAATCATTTTGGTATATCCCATATCATATACCATTTCGGCAATTTCATCCGAATAGATCAATTCCGTATTACGGAGTACGGTCGGCTTCTGTCCGAAAAGCATCTCTATCCTTTCTGAGTGATGTCTTACCTGATTACGAAACTCTTCCGGATCGTAAAGGCTGGCTAATGAGTGGGCGTAAGTCTCTGTCAGAAATTCTACGCTACCCGTTTTGGTGAATTCGCGAAATCCATCAATCACTTCCGGTGCATATACCTCGAGTTGCTCTAGTGCTACTCCCGAAATTGAGAAGGCGACCTTGAATTTTCCCTTATATTGATTGACCAGGTCAAGCAGCATGCGGTTGGCAGGGACATACGAACGACCGGCAATCTGTTGCAATATATCTTCGTTGGCATAATCGTCGAAGTAGTAATGGTCTCTGCCGATATTGAAAAAGCGATATCTTTTTAACCGGAACGGTTGATGAATCTGGAAATAAATGCAAATTGTCTTCATATTGTTGTTTGTTTCTTTCTTGATTTTACATAAGGCTGTCGTATATCTGACGGACTTTCAATCCGGCATCTTCCCACTTTATATTGTCTACTTCTATTTTTCCTTCTATTTTCAGGTGTTCTGCCATGGCAGGATAGGTACATATTGAGTAGATCGCATCAGCCATCGCATCCACGTCCCAATAATCGGTCTTGATGACATTATTAAGGATTTCTGAACAACCAGACTGGTAAGAGATAATACTCGGTACGCCGCATTGCATTGCCTCGAGAGGCGATATCCCAAAGGGTTCCGATACGGAAGGCATCACATAGACATCACTCGATTTCAGCATTTCATATACCTGTTTACCACGAAGGAAGCCGGTAAAATGAAATTTGTGTGCAATGCCACGGTCGGCTACCAGACGGATCATCTGATCCATCATATCACCACTGCCTGCCATCACAAAACGGATATGATCGGTCTTTTTAATTACCTGTGTAGCGGCGTCTACGAAGAATTCGGGTCCTTTCTGCATGGTGATGCGTCCTAAGAAGGTAACCACTTTCTCTGAAACACCGGAAATTCGTTCAATAGCTTCTATTTCAGGACTAAGCGGTTCTACGGCATTATGAACAGTGGTTACCTTCCAGTGAGGCTGATGATAGTTTTCAATGACTGTACGCCGCGTCAGATCGCTCACACAGATAATGTGATCGCAGTTATCCATTCCGTCTTTCTCAATTCCATACACCATCGGATTGGGCTTCCCCCTGCTGCGATCGAATTCAGTGGCGTGTACATGGATCACCAATGGTTTACCGGTAACACTTTTTGCATGGAGTCCCGCAGGGTAGGTGAGCCAGTCATGCGAATGGATAATGTCATACTCATAAGTGCGGGCGATCACCCCGGCCACAATAGAATAATTGTTGATCTCTTCTAAAATATTGTTCGGATACCTCCCCGAGAATTCTATACATCCCAGGTCGTTTGTATGCATATAGTTGAAATCCGCGTAAATATTGTCCCGCAGCCGGTAATATTCCTGGGGATCCATGAATTTCTCCAGCCTTGGTTTTACCGTTTCCCATGGTACATCCCGCCATACAATGGGGGTGTTATTGGCTCCTATGATCTTCATGAAACTCTGATCTTCATCTCCCCAGGGCTTGGGAATCACGAAAATGGTCTCCAGATCTTCCTGCTTTGCCATCCCCCGTGTGAGTCCGTAACTTGCTGTTCCAAGTCCTCCGAGGATATGTGGTGGAAATTCCCAGCCAAACATTAATGCTTTCATATATTTATTTTAAATTCAAAATTCAAGATTCAAGATTTTGAACTTCTCGATCTCATTCAATCTCCATCAATCTCATTGGCATATTGTCACATTATTCTCATTGTCACATTAAAAACCTATCTTCCATTTTCCAACTCTTCACTATATCTGTTGATAATCCGTTTTGCCCTCAGTAGCTCTCCTACGCTCATGGCAAAGGAGTATCCTCCATGGGCAATAAATGGCGGGTGCGAATCATAAAACTCCGATATGCTTCCGATACAGTCGTTTTGCATTTGTCCTTCCATCTCCACCATGATTCTGTCTGCCAACGATAGCCCGCTCATATTAAACAGGCTCAGATAGGCTTCAATATAATGTCCAAACAGCCATGGAAAAGACATTCCATTGAAATAAGCGATTTTTTTTTCATTCTCCGTTCCGGTATAATAGGGACGGAATTTGTCGCTTTTTGGAGTAAGTGAACGGATGCCGCAGGAGGCAAACAGTTCTTTAGTGATAAAATCGATTACCGACTTTTTCTGGCTTCTTTCAAGGGGAGAATAGGGGAGTGATACTGCAAATAGCATGTTGGGCCGCACATCCGGATCTCTGTAATTTCCATCTACATAATCATAAAGATAACCTGCGGGATTGAGGAAGACTTCTTTGAAAGAATTGCCTGTTAAACGTGCGCGTTCTTCAAAATCGGAAGCCAGTTTATCTTTATCTTTTGTCCGTGATATTTCTTCTGCGAATTTCAAGGCATTATACCAGAGGGCGTTGAATTCTACCAGATACCCCGATCGTGGTACAGCCGGTTTACCATCAATGGTCGCATTCATCCAACTGACCGCTGCGTCGCGACCATAGGTCGAAAGCAATTCAGTTTCCTGATCCAATATCAGGTTCGGGTGTTTACCCGCAGTAATATAATCGATAATCTCATACAGGAAATCACTGTATTTCTCCAGGAAAATATCCTTCTTTTCTTTCCAGAACTGCTGAAGTGCCCAAATCACCCATAGTAATACGTCGGGGTCGTCTATCTGTTTCAGGTAACTTTTCGAAGGCTTGTCTTTCATAAAATCTCTCAGGTGAGGGATGGCTGTGTCCATCATCTTCTCGAAATCCTGTGGTTTATCTACCGAAAGGGTACATCCCGGAAGAGCGATGAACTGGTCCCGGGCACGCACTTTAAACCAGGGATATCCCGCCAGGAGATAATGTTCATCCTTTTGAGGTATATAATAAAACTGATGGCTCGAATTCTTGAGACAGTTGTAGAAGTTGGAGCGAGGAGTTCGTTTATATATTTCGTAATCAAATTCTTTAGCCAGCGTAGAGGTGTCTACCATGATATCTCCTGTAGAAAAGATAATTTCTTCGCCTTTGGCGATGTACATTTCGAAATAGCCAGGTACATAAAGGTCTTCTTGAAATGTATCTCCGCTTTGGAGGTCTTGCAGGTACTCGATGTCACGGTACCAGTCGGGATGATATACAAATTCAGGTTTTTTGTTAAACTGCATGAATAGTTCGGGGTAACCGAAATACATACAGGTGCTGATGCCGTTTTCCACTTCGCGGTAGGATTTATCTACCTGGTCGTTTTCTCTTGTGAGTTGAGATATCTTCCGGAAGGCCAGAAAAGGTTTAAAACGGATCGTGGTCGGGGAGTGGGCATCTAAAAGCGTGTAGCGGATCATTAACCGGTTCTCTTTCGAGGAGAACATGATCTCTTTCGACAATATGACCCCCCCTACGCGGTAAATGGTTTTAGGTACGCTGTCGCAATTGAATTCCCGGATATATTTGTGTCCCTTCGGATTATAATTGTCACCGGCATAGCGATGAATACCCAGGTTAAATTCAGCGCCGTGTTGTATTACCGTTTCATCAAAAGAGGATAGGATGAGATGGTTCTCATCGTCTAGATAAGGCACGGGCATCACAAGAAGCCCCTGGTATTTTGTTGTATTGCAACCCGATATAGATGTATTTTGATAGGCTCCTCTTCGATTTGTTCGCAAAACATTTCGATACAGAGAGTACTCCAGGTTAATCATCAGGTCTTTGTCAAATTTCAAGTAACTCATCGTCGTATAATTTAGGGTAATGTGTGCCACTTAATTCCTGCGAAAGATAAGAAAAGGAAATCTAATCTACAAGCAAAGAATGAATAATTTTCGCTTTTCTTCACTTGTGCGGGGGAGAAAAAAATAGTTTGTATATTTGTACAAAACAGATGAAAAAGAGGTTATATTCCAGGAAATGAATGCAGATACCCCATCATGGTATAAAATAGAGAAGAAGCGGGCGCAGCTTGCTTTGCTTCCTGCTATTGTGTGGGTCGTCCTGGTTTGGTTGGCATTTATTGTTGACTATACAGGGTTGTTTGCATGGGACTTCTCGCATTTGGGGATATTGCCGGGTGTTACTGACGGTTTGATCGGGATTATTTTTTCACCTTTTATACATAACTCTTTTTCCCATTTGTTGTCGAATACGCTCCCCTTGCTTATATTGATCTGGTTTTTGTTCTATTTTTACAGTAAGATCGCTTTTGGTGCTTTCATCTGTCTCTGGCTTTCAAGTGGATTTCTGACATGGATCATCGGACGTGGCTCTTATCATGTGGGTGCAAGCGGACTTGTGTTTGGGCTCCTTTTCTTTCTTTTTTTTAGCGGAATTTTCAGGAAGTATATCCCTTTGGTCGCGGTTTCCCTGATTGTTGCATTTATTTATGGAAGCACTATCTGGAGTATTTTTCCCATCACGGAGATGGTGGATACTTCAATTTCATGGGAAGGGCATCTGTCGGGTGCCGTTAGCGGTCTCATCTTTGCCATTGTTTTCCGTAAACAAGGGCCACAGAAACCAGAAGTAGTTTGGGAGGAGGAAGAGGATGAGGATGAGACTAATGTGCCAATATGACCAATGTGATGATTTATTGATGCCGACTTGTCGGGAAATAGTGCCGATCTGATGATGTATAGGAAGATAGAAAGGGATGATGGGCATTACTGCTTATAAATCCATCATCCCGAGATAATTATATTACAGATATCTAACTGCCGCCGGAAACAACTATCATAGCTAATCCTCCGATAAACAGGATAAACATAAGGGTCAACAAAAGATTTACCGGTTTGGAAGCACCTTTAAATTCTTTCCATATAAATACACCCCATAACGCGGCAATCATGGGTGCGCCTTGTCCAAGGGCGTAAGAAATGGCCGGGCCGGCTTTCCCCGCAGCGATATAACTTAAGACTGTACCTATTCCCCAGATAATACCTCCTAAAATTCCTACAGAATGGGTACTCAGGCTACCTTTAAAATAGTGGGAATAAGTCACCGGTTCACCAACAAAAGGCCTTTTCATGACAACGGTGTTGAATATGAAATTGCTTGCCAATATCCCTAGTGAAAAAATAAAGAACGCACCGTAGGGAGCCAGCATTCCTGGTATAGGATTTTCAAGGTTGTTCAGATCCATTGCAGAAGCGACAAACCGGTAGAAGAAGGACATCAGGATACCGGCACATATGGCAATAATAATCCCCTTCTTTTTATTTTTGCCCGCCTCCGTTCCTGCGCTCACTTTTCCCGAAGCAAGACTGTTCAGGATAATAGCGATAACGATCAGTACTACGCCTGCGAAGAGAATGATGGGGTCACCTTTGGGGGCGCCGAAATAATTGATAAATACTCCTAATACCAATGCTAATCCCACTCCCACGGGAAAGGCGACCGACATTCCTGCAAGCGAGATTGATGCCGACAATAATATATTGGCTGCATTGAAAATAATACCTCCGGCAAATGCGCTCCAGAAGTTATTGGAACTCACCTGTGCTATGTCGTCGGTAAAACTTCGTCCATGATCACCGATGCTTCCCAACGTGAATCCGACGATAAGGGAAAGCAGCACGATGCCAATCACGTAATCCCAATAGAACAGTTCATACCGCCATGTCTTTGCGGCCAATTTTTGTGTATTGCCCCATGATCCCCAGCAAAGCATGGTAATAAGGCAGAGTAATACTGCGAACGGATAATTTTGTACGATAAACATAAATTCGATATAAATTAATGGTTTGTTGTTCTCATTTTTAAGAAATTACGCACTTCGGTTTCTGTCGGTATAGACGGTTGTGCCCCCATGCGTGTAACACAAATGGCGGCCGCGGCGGAAGCAAATTCAAGAGTTTCTTTCCAGCTATGGCCTTTGCTCAGTTCTGCGGCTAAAGCACCGCAGAACGTGTCTCCTGCGGCTGTTGAATCTACTGTTTCGACAGAGAAAGCCGGTATCTGTAAATATGTCCGGTCGTTTTTTAATATACTGCCTCGTTTTCCCAGTGTTAAAACAACAGTTTTTGCACCTAATGCCAGTAATTTGTCAACAATTCCCTCTTCTCCGATATGTTCTATTATTTCTCCCGAAAGGATTTCGGCTTCGGTTTCGTTCACCACCAGAATATCTATCTTTTTAATAATATCGGTATCCAGTTTTCTCGCGGGTGCCACGTTTAATAGGATCTGTTTCTTATTTTCGTAGGCAAGGTCGCAAATAGCTTTGACCGTGTCGTATGGAATCTCCATTTGCAGGACAATCAAGTCAGCTTCCAATATCTCTTTTTCGATTTTGTGGATATATCCGGGAGAAAGCATCTCATTCGCTCCTGAGATTATTACAATGCTGTTTTCTCCTTTCTCGTCCACCCAAATCATAGCTATTCCTGAAGGGCTATCCTCTACAATCAAAGATAGAGAGACATCCAATCCCTCTTCCTTATAGTATCCCAGGGAATTCAGTCCATTGGTATCTTTGCCCAGGCTGGTTACAAATTTCACCGCTCCCCCGAGCCGATGTGCAGCCACCGCCTGATTCGCTCCTTTGCCTCCCATCGCCTGGAGATAGGAGACTCCTTTAATTGTTTCACCTGCCTTGGGGAATTTTTTTATTTTCGCGATTAAATCCGTATTGGAGCTGCCAATTACTACTATCTTACTCATATTTTTTCTTTTACTGGTTGATTTTTTCAAATAGGGGATATCCAATCAGCGGGACTCTTGTTTGTAAGTTGCACCGGATTCTATTTCAATTATATAGGATACAGCTTATTGTTTTGAAAATAAGCTGTATCCGGATATTTATTTGAAATTTACGGGCTGCCGGCTGATCATTTGAATAAAATGTTGCTTGATATTCTCAGCCTGAAGAGAATCTACCATCAGATAATGCTGGTTCCCATTCTCATTGGGAATGAACGCGGAGGCTCCCTGATCTGTAATATCAATCTTGCCTGGAGGCGAGATATTGAAATACGAAGGACCTTCCACCGCATACAGTAACGAAGTCAAGTCCCAGGTAGGGCGGTCATAAGGCATCTCCATGTAACATTTATAGGCTTCTACCATAGGGTGCAGAGGCGCCCAGCTAAAATCATTTTCGATACTGGAGGCCGGATAATTGATTGCAATCCCTACTTCAAAGGGTGAGGTTACCACAGGTGTCGGCCATTCAGTAAAAACCTTTTTTGCGGCCGGGATGTCTTTCACTACATTGTACTCATACAACTCCGGGTCATTAAAGCATCCTGCCATGGTGCAGAGTATCTTCACTTTCTTTGCAACCAGTTCCTTTCCTGTCATTGGTGAGAAGTCATCAGCGGGAGTATCCAGTAAACGGGCAAGATTGGTGGAAAAACCGACCGAAACAATTGTGACGGAACTATCCGGTTGCTGAACCAGTATTTTACGGTACAGGATATGCGATTCCGGTAGTTTCGAATAGTCTTGCCCGGAACGCCGGAACATCGGATCTCCATTCTCCCTCTTCATAAGGGAGACGCATTTGGCATAATTGGTGGCATCATTCTCACAGTCCGCACCATTATATATAACCCCGATGGGAATTTCAGGATATCCATACCAGGTATTCATAATATCGGTATATTCTCCAGGATAAGGGTCCTCTTTGTTGATCATGATGGCCAATAAATCTATATCCCCGGCGTCCATATATTTATAGAGCATATCCAGGGCTAACGCGTCATCTACATCATTCCCAATATCTGTCTCAAAGATGATCTTTTGTCTATCTGAAACAACTTCCGCACGCTGGCGGTCTTTCGATGTGCAGGCACCGAAAGCAATCAGGAACAGAAGTCCTGCCATATACAGTTTATTTCCGGAGATGGAACTGCCAATCGCTGATATCTTACTCATATATAGTATGAATTAAAAGTAAACCTGTTTTTCCGGATTCTTTTCCGAATACATGATCACGTCCCTGACATGTATAAAATAGTTTTCGGGTATATGTTTTGCCTTTACTTGTATGGTATGCTTTCCCTCCGGGAGATCATAATTCCAGGTAACCTCATGTTTGCGGATAAGAGACGAAGTCGGCATTTTTATGGTTTCCATGAATTTGTCATCGATATAGATATCCGCTTCCAGCACTTCGTCTTTCCGGTCCCCTGTTGCTGCAGCATAACCTGTAAGGGCAAAACCACAACCGGTTATATCAAGTGATACTTCATTGGTTTGTGCGGTCAGCCGCCTGTTAATACTTTTCCTCTGAGTAGGATAGATCCCTTCGAAGCCTATTTCCAAAGGAACTGTCTGAGGAGTCTGGTACTGAATTGTAAACGAATCTCCGTTTTCACTTCCTCCGTTTCTTTTAATCATTTCGACAGCATGCCGGAATCCAATATCATATACCTTATTAAGGGACATTTCAGTATATTTAAAGTTCATATCTTCAACTTTATCCATACCCTGCATCCAGTAATCGGGGATATTGTCATATCCTATCATTGTTCCCAGAATTCCAGCAGCGTTCGCCGGATTACAATCCGAATCATAGCCGCATCTGGTACTTATATCTATTGTTGCACCATAGTCGCCCTTACCGTAAAGCAGCCCGATTACAATATAGGCCGCATTGATCTTCGCATCGATATTGAACGGAACAAAGACACCATCCGGGCATCCTTTGTCATGTGTCCATTTCTTCTGTGCTTCAAACCATGCCGATTTCCAGTCATCGGGATTGTTCCTGTACCATTTAATTACGTCTGCAATGCATTGATAAAACTGGCTTTCGGCAGGAATAGTTTTCAGGGCTTCTTCCACTATAAATTCAATGTCATTGTGGACGAAAGCCAGGGAATACATTGCCGCAACATAGATACCTCCATACAGCCCATCCCCGTAATTCATGATATGGCCAATCCGGTCACAGATGGCAGCGGCAGAATTTGCCATGCCGGGAGACATTAACCCCGCAAAGTCAGCTTCAATCTGAAAATCGATGTCATCGGCGTGAGGGTTATTCTTCCAGTGGCCGGAAGCGGGAGGCATAATGCCGTTAAGTATATTATAGCGTGCAGCCTGGTTGGCATGCCAAAGGGGATACTCGGCATGGGCAAAAGCCAGTGCGTGTAAGGAGTCGGGAGCATCAAGACCATGCTTTTCAAAGACATCCACAAAAGTCAAATCCATGTATACATCGTCATATAAACCCGGTGAATTTTCATAATACCATAGCATCCGGGTATCGTCCCATGGGATGGGAACATGGCCATCAATCATTGTGCCGTTCCATTGAAACTCTGTCGGTCCACCATATGTACAGCCGATGACCTGTCCGGCCCAACCGCCTTTGATCTTGTTCAGAAGTTCACTCCTGGAAAGGGTGAATTCTTTTTTCTCTGATTCGCTGGCGTTGCAGGATAATGTAACCATAAGTGCAACACACATTATGGTAATTGTAAAGATGTTCTTCATAACTTCTGTTTTTTAATTACTATGTTTTGAAATATTTTGTTTAAAATCCGGGATTCTGCGTGAGATTATCGTTTAAATCCAATTCCCTGAACGGGATAGGCCAAAGGTAGTGCTTATCAGGTCTGAATTCTTTGACATAACCGGTGAGCTCTACAGTCACGAAAGTTCCCGGATTATTCGGCTGTTCATATGTCATACCCTTAATTGTACCCGGAATAACTATTTCACCTGTTTTCCATCTCCTGATATCAAATAAACGCAATCCCTCCATTGCCAGTTCAACCATTCTTTCCCTTCTTACTATTTCTCTTAATTCATCTTGATTGAGTATCGTGATATCAGGCATACCCACATCATCCCTGCTCCTTATTTCATTCAACGCATCCAATACGGACTGATTGATTGCTGCTCCTCCGAGTTCTATACTGGCTTCGGCATAGGTTAGCAGAACTTCCGCATATCTTAGATAAATTAAATTGAGGCCACAATTCCAGGGATTAGTATAGTCTACATCACTTACATACTTTTTGAAATACCATCCGGTAGGCGTTACATTCTCGGCAGATATCGTTATGTCATCGCCACTACCATTACCGGGTAAAGTATTTAAAACCCTGCCATTAGGCAATATATCCCCACTTGTATATATGGTATGATACAAGCGGGGATCCCTGTTGTTATAGGGATTGGCCTGATCAAATCCGCTCGCCGGATTATCGATGGGGAGCCCTGTCGGCTTCATCGTATATGCATCAACCAATGGTTTTGTGGGTACTACCTGGCATTGTTGTGTATATAAGCTGTTAGGAGTAAAAAAAGCAAATATGGAATGAGGATTGAGATCTTTTGCATATTGCCTTGCAAACATTATTTCAGAAGAATTTTTTCCTGCATAGTCAAACAAGGCTGCATACGAATTATTGATCTGGTGCACTCCCAGGTCCATTACGGCTTTCGCTGCGGATTGAGCTTCAGCATATCTTTCGGCATAAAGCATTGCCCTGGCTTTTAGTCCAAGAGCAACTCCTTTTGTTACTCTTCCCTTATCTTCCTGTATTGCCGGTAAATCTGCTGCCGACGAAGTCAATTCTTCCGAAATAAAATCCCAAATAATGTCTTTTGAAGTCCGGGGTACTGATTTTGCTTCTTCCACACTCAATGTATTTGTTACCAAAGGAACGTCTCCATAAAGCATAATTAGATTTATATAAGCAAAAGCCCGTAATGTTTTTGCCTCTGCCTTTAAACGCACTCTCAGTTCGTCATTCATTTCCGCTATTAAATCGATATTCTCCAGAAAGGAATTTGAAGCTTGCACTATTGTATAGTAATAACTCCATTCACTGGCAATTACGTTGTTACTGGCGTCGAAAGTATGTTTCTCGACTTCCGATTCAGCCCTCCATTGTAAAATGTAATGTGCTATATCCGTATATGCATCCATGGATGCGTATCGCCATTGATTTCCTAAAATTGAATATATCCCGTTTGAAGCATATATTGCATCCTCTTCGGTTTGCCAGAAAAGTGCACTGGATAATCTGTCTTTGGGAATCGTATTTAGCAAGTCATTATTACAAGATATGAATATCAATGCAATAAAACCGATATATGATATTTTGTAAGATTTCATCCTTCTGAGATTTAAAAGTTTATATTAAGTCCAAATGTTGTTACGGAAGTTTGTGGGAAACTTGATTCCTGCCCTCTTCCTTCCATTTCCGGATCAATGTCGTATTTGTTCAGTTCTGAAAATGTCAACAAATTTGTTGCTGATATATATACATTGATCCCGTTCACATTGATTCGCTCACATAGATTCCGTGGGATATCATAAGAGAGCCTGATATTTTTCAGGCGAAGATAACTACCGTTAAGCATTGAAAAATCTGATATCTGAGCATTTTTCATGGTGTATTTGGTTGGCCTGGGATATTTGGCATCAGGATTTTCCGGAGTCCAGTAATCTTCCCATATTTTATGGGTAAAACCGCCCCAGATACCATGTTCTAATATTGCTCCGGTCATTAATTTATCTGAGCCTGCCACACCTTGCCAGAATAAATCCAGTTTTAGATTTTTCCATCCGACGGACATAGTAGAAGAGAAAGTCCAGTCAGGTATCTCGCTCCCAAATATTACGAAATCATCAGGTGTTAATTCGCCATCACCATTCTGATCAACATATTTTATATCTCCGGGGCCAACGGAACCATCCCACTTAGCATAATTGTCAACTTCTGCCTGGGTTTGAAAGAACCCATCAGTCTCAAACCCATAGAAGGAATTAATAGGGTAGCCTTCTGTCGTAATTGTCCTATAGTCGCTATTCCCAAAGGCAGAGATATGAGGGCCGGTACCGGCAAGGTCAACTACTTTGTTTTTGTTGTAATTTGCATTAAACCCCAGTTCAACGTCAAAATCTCCAAAAGATTGTCGTCCTCCTACTAAAAACTCAAACCCTCTGTTTTCAACAGAACCAGCATTCTGATTAGTTGGTTGGAGACCTATTATGGATGGAATTGGTACCATAAGAAGGATATCAGTGGTCAGTTTCCTGTAATAATCGAATGAAAAATTCAATTTATTATTAAATAAGTAACCATCAAGTCCGAAATTCAATTGAGTTGTCGTTTCCCATGAAATATCCTCGCTGGCCAGATTGATTTGGCGGAAACCGGTAGCTAATGTTTCATTGAAAAGATAGTTTTGTTGATTATATGTCGGCATAAATGTATAAAGTCCTACTTGCTGACTACCAACTTCCCCCCAGGATCCTCTGATTTTTAATTCTTCAACAGTGTCTTTTAAAGGATTCCAAAATTCTTCACTTGAAATTCGCCAACCCATTGAAAAAGACGGAAAAAAACCATAACGATGTCCTGTGGCAAACCTTGAAGAACCATCATATCTGGCATTCGCTTCAAAAAGATATCTGGAATCGAAATCATAATTTAACCGGGCAAAATAAGATCGTAATCCCCATTCCGAATTTCCACCTGTTGCCGACTGGGTTGCATCATCTGCTCCCATCGAAAGTGCTTGCAACTGGTTGTTATAAAAGTTCTGTCTGTAACCTTCCACCCAACTCTGCAAATAGTGTATTTCCGAATAGCCGGCAATACCACTTATTTTATGTTTGTTGAATGCCTTGTTGTAGCTTAAATGTAAATCTATCCCTTCTTCCTGAGATTTATCCCGGTAATCGTACATTCTGTTTATATTGTTAAATGTCCTCCTATCGGGATGTAGCTTGTCTACGAAATCGTACTTGTTATTAAAAGAATTCCAGATTTCCATGTTGTGCTGTGTAGAATATTGTGCACTTATGTCTAGCCCGTTGAGAATTTCATAATTTGCTTTAAATATTCCTACAATATAAGTCCTTTTAGAACTGGCTTTTCCCATTTCGTATACATTTATAAGTGGACTGTAGCTATCTACTGTAAGCCCATAAGAACCATCCTTGTAATAAGGTACGCCCCATTGACTGTTTTGCCACATTCTATAGTAGGACTCCCATTCATTATAAGGAGCCTTTCTTTCGCTGAAACGTATATTTATATTTGTATCGAAGGTTAGTTTATCATTTAGTTTAAATCCGTTCTTTGCCCTCATCTCACTTAAATTAAATCCGTAATTTGGGAGTATCCCCTCTTCGTTCATATATCTGAATGAGAGTCTATTTGTAATTCTTTCACTTCCTCCACTTAAGGTGAGGGTGTGGCTATGTTGGGGTGCCAGTCTGAATAGAGTGTTATGCCAAACGTTAGGCAGAGGATACTGTTCCGGATCGTTGGCGTGGTTTTCCGGCCATTTTTGGATATATTCGTCAGAATAGAACTTGTATCCATATGTATTCATATAAGCTTCGTTTTGCTGCTTCATGTAAGTGACAGCTTCCATATGTTCCGGATTGTTATTTGAACGGGCAATGCCGAAATATCCATTGTAGGTAATTGAAAGTTTCCCGTCATTTGGAGCCTTGGTTGTTACCAATATTACACCTGCGGCTGCCCTTGACCCATATATTGCTGTTGATGCGGCGTCCTTAAGTACAGAGACAGATTCAATATCTGCAGGATTGATCCTGGATAGACTGCCTGGAATACCATCTATCAATACTAAAGGATTATTATCATTTAAGGAGGTGACCCCCCTTATTCGGGTTGTTAGATTTTCATTTCCGGGTGCCCCGCCACGGTCTATTATGGTTAATCCGGGTAGTTTCCCTTGCAGTGCCTGTGTGATATTTGTGGAGTTACGTTCAGATAGACTTTGGGAACTTATACTACTCACTGCGTTTGTTATACTGACTTTTCTCTGGACACCATATCCGATTGCGACAATTTCATTTAATCCGATTGTTTCTTCTTCCATTACTACATCAATTCTTTCTTTGTTTTGAACGGCTATTTCCTGATTTTTCATTCCTATAAAAGAATATTGAATGATTGCATTTTGTGGAATATTATTCAAAATATAGTTGCCGTCAATGTCGGTTGTAGTTCCTAAAGACGTTCCTTTTACCACAACTGTCACACCCGGTACGGGATTGCCTTTTTCGTCTATTATTGTACCTCTTATTTCGGTTTTCTGTTGGACAGCTTCAAAAGAAACAGAGCCGTCTAGATAATAATTATTTCCTATAACCTCGGAAGACGAAATGCTCAAAAATACGCAGATTGTCATTGCTATATGAATCTTTGTTGTCTGTTTGCATTTATCAAAAGCTTCTTTTTTTCTGATACAGTATTTATTCATATCTTTGTAATGATTTAATTTTTTACGATGATAAATTAAATTGTTATGAGTCGAACAGTATGTGTCGTACTGTTCGACTTTTTTTATCCTGAAGGATCTCTACTACAACAGAAAGTTTACTTTGACAGACAGTAATGGCCGTAGCAGAGACGTGACGTGTAACCCATTTTATTTTTGGATATTCATATACAATGTTATTGGTAGAATATACGTGTAATTTTAGCGTATAAAGAATGGTTATATTCAACTCTGTTTTTTTATTTCCATAGGCATGATATTTTAAAATAATTTTGAAAAACACTTTTACTCCGGGTATTTCAAGATCTATCCCGTTTTTCTGATAGTTGGAATATAATGATTCAAAGAACTTACATAATTAGGATAATTTCCAATTCTTACTATGTGCAAGGGTAAAACTCAATGGTATTTATCTAATTTTTTACCCTTATAATTCGAACTGATCGCAAATATATACACAATATTTAGTTGAACAAACGTTTTCGTATATTTATTCAGTTAAATAATGTTATTTATAATCTTGGTATCTACTTCTTGCATTATTTCTGTTAGCTTTGTTTAAAAAATAGGATTATGCAACACAGGTCAAATATAGTTGATATTGCTGAAAAATCGGGATTTTCTATCACTACCGTCTCGCGGGTTTTGAACGGGAAAGCTGATAAATACAGGATAAGTAAAGCCACACAGCAAAAAATAGAATCTACGGCGGAGGAATTGAATTATGTGCCGAATGAATTTGCCCGAAATTTACGTACCGGTAAAAGTAAAACGATTGCGCTAATTGTTCCTTCTTTGAAAAATCCTTTTTTTGCGGAGATAGCAAGCGTGGTGAATACGGAAGTGAGAAAATACAATTATATAACTCTTATTGGTGATAGTGACGACAATATCGAGAATGAAAAAGCAGAAGTATCGCATTTATCGTCGCGGAATCTGGACGGAATGATCATTGTTCCTTGCGGAGACGAATGGGGGCATTTGGAAAGGATACAGGAGAAAGGACTGCCGTTGATCTGTATTGACAGGTATTTTGAAGGTCTTGATTTGTCTTTTGTTTCTTCCGATAACTATGAAGGCGCTTATTCGGCATCTAAATACCTGATTGAGCACGGCCATACTTTCATTGCCTGTATCCAGGGTGTCAGGCATTCTACCCCCAATATACAGCGGGTAAGAGGTTTTGTGGATGCAATGATTAGTTCCGGGATCACCTCGTATACGGTAACCGGAGATGCTTTCAGTGAGCAGAACGGGTATTTGGAGACAAAATTATTGCTCCAGCAAAAAGTAAGACCCACCGCTATATTTGCCTTCAGCAATACAATTGCTATGGGATGTATAAAAGCGCTTAAAGAGGAAAAGGTGAAAGTACCGGAAGATATATCATTAATTACGTTTGACGATAATCCATATCTTAATTATATAGAGCCTCCGCTTACTTGCATATCACAACCGGTGGAAGATATTTGTAAGATAGCCGTGAAAATTCTGTTTTCCAATATCCTGGAACATGACACATCTCCGAAACATGTGTTATTAAAAACCCAATTGAAAGTGAAAGCGTCGGTAAAGAATTTAGATCATGTGCTGTGATTATTATAACCTTTCTAATAGGCAATGATCTTCTTCTGGATAAGGATATTGAAAGTCCATTATTTTGTTGATTACAGGATGATCGGAAAAGATCCGGCCGTCGTTCCCTCTTAAAAAATATACCGGATGCGGTTTATATATGCATTGTTTTGTTTATTTTTGGACAATTTTAATAATACTCCTTTATGTCAAGAAAAATAAGAGCTACCGTAGTCGGCTACGGAAATATTGGGAAATATGTGGTGGAGGCGTTGCAATCGGCTTCCGATTTTGAAATTGCAGGGATCGTCAGGCGTGATCCCGCGAACATTCCCGCTGAATTAAAAGAATATGACGTTGTAGACTCTATATCGCAACTGGAAGATGTGGATGTGGCTATACTTTGTACTCCCACGAGAAGTGTGGAGAAATTCGCCTTAACATGTCTGGAGCAGGGGATCAATACGGTGGATAGTTTCGACATCCATGGGCAGATACTGCAATTGCGTGAATCGCTCGATGGAATCTCAAAGAAGTACAATGCTGTTTCCGTTATTGCTGCCGGATGGGATCCCGGAAGCGACTCCGTGGTCCGCACGCTGCTAGAGGCATTGGCGCCGAAGGGAATTACATACACCAACTTCGGGCCGGGTATGAGTATGGGACATACCGTAGCCGTAAAGGCCATCGACGGTGTAAAAGCGGCCCTCTCCATGACTATCCCCACAGGCACAGGGGTACACCGCAGGATGGTATATATTGAGTTGGAAGAAGGGCATGATTTTCACACGGTGGCTCAAGCTATTAAAGCCGATGATTACTTTGTTCATGACGAGACCCATGTTTTTCAGGTGGAGGATGTGGAGGCCCTCAAGGATATGGGACACGGTGTACTGATGGAACGCAAAGGCGTTTCGGGAAATACACAGAACCAATTGTTTAAGTTCGATATGCGTATCAATAACCCCGCACTCACAGCACAGGTGCTTGTAGCTGTAGCTCGTGCGTCGATGAAACAGCAACCCGGCGCTTATACCATGATTGAAATTCCTGTAGTGGATCTCTTGCCGGGAGAAAAAGAGGCGTGGATCAGGAAATTGGTATAAGTCAATGTAATAATGTGACAAACAACGTTCAACGGAATGAAACATAGTTAAATTTGCCAATCCCGATGAGTCGGGGACAAGGTGTCCTCGATTTATCAGGATTATCACATCATCTTATCAGTAAATTATCACATCATCACATTTTTCCTTATCTTTGTCGAAAATATCAATTCTGATGGACATATTACTCACTGTAACCTGGAATGTAGATCCCACACTTTTTACCGTTTTTGGGCGCGAAATTCGGTGGTATGGCCTTTTATGGGTCATAGGGTTGATTGTTGCCGTGTATATGGTGCAGCGTATCTTTAAGCGTGAAGATCTTCCTGAAAAGTGGTTCGATTCGCTTTTCTTTTATATGATCGTCGGTATTATCGTAGGAGCCCGCCTGGGGCATTGCCTTTTTTATGAACCGGCTTATTATCTGGCCAATCCCGTTGAGATACTGAAAGTATGGGAAGGAGGACTGGCAAGCCATGGGGGAGTGATCGGAATTATTATTGCCGTCTGGCTCTATTCGAGGAAGGTGACCAAACTCAGTATGTTGTGGACGTTCGACCGGGTGATGGTGCCGACGGGATTTACCGCCGCGATGATCCGTTTTGGTAACCTGATGAATCATGAAATCTATGGAGGTCCGACCGACCAGCCGTGGGGATTCCGGTTTGTAACTAATCTCCACCAATGGATGCAGGGTGCTGAAGCGGTTTATTCGCAACCGTCGCATCCCACGCAGATATACGAAGGGTTGGCCTATCTGGTAGTTTTTGCCGTCACCGTGTATATGTACTGGAAAACCGATGCCAAAGACAGAAAAGGATTGATTACCGGAGTAGGTATCCTGCTGATTTTTCTGTTCCGCTTTTTCGTGGAATTTCTCAAGAATGTACAGGTCGAATCTGAAATAGCCATGCGTGATAATACGGGCCTGATCTTAGGCCAATGGTTGAGTATTCCCTTTATTATATGGGGTATATGGCTGATATGGAATGCTTTGCGAAGACCAGCTCAGGTAGCAGATACTCCAAAGCAATCGCAAATGGCACAGCCCGGATCGAAGAAGAAAAAATAATTTGCTGATTTAGCGATTTGTTGATCCCGACAAGCCGGGACATGTAGTGATGATTAAAACTAAAGTGGGACAAGTCATGCCAATGAGACTAATAAAGAACGACATTTGTAATTAATCATTAGTAATTAGTAATTGGTAATTAGTAATTTATTAACATGTTGATTTGTTGATTAATTAGGGAATACGAAATATATGTACAAGCCGATTGAAGTAACGGAAGATATTTTTTATGTAGGTGTGAACGACCGCACCAAACATCTTTTTGAGAGCCTGTGGCCTTTACCGCAAGGGGTTTCCTACAACTCCTATATTATCAAAGATGAAAAGACGGTGCTTATCGACACTGTCGATATTTGCTATTCAGATCTCTTCATGCGCAAAATCCGGTCGGTGTCGGGTGATAATCCCATCGACTATCTTGTGGTGAACCATATGGAGCCCGACCATTCAGGTTCCATCGAATTCCTTGTCTCCAAATATCCGGACATCCAAATCGTGGGGAACAAACGAACCCTCGAAATGCTGAAAGGATTTTACGGGATAGCGGACAATGTGGTTGAAGTGAAAGATATGGATGAAATGAGCTTGGGAAAGTATACGCTTCAATTCTATATGACCCCCATGGTGCACTGGCCGGAGACGATGATGACCTATGTAAGGGAAACCAGAACCTTGTTTAGTGCTGATGCCTTTGGTACCTTCGGCACACTTGACGGTGGGGTGTTAGACAGGCAGCTTTGTCCTGAAAGGTATCGTGACGAGATGATCCGATATTACTCCAATATCGTGGGGAAATTTGGCTCACCTGTACAAACCGCCCTGAAAAAACTGGCCAATGTGGGTATCGATGCTATCTGTTCCACCCATGGTCCCGTATGGACGATCCCGGAAAATATAGCCGGTGTAATTGCCTTGTATGATCGGTTGAGCCGTTATGATGCCGAAGAGGGACTGGTCATTGCCTACGGAAGTATGTATGGGCACACAGAAGAGTTGGCTGAGATCATTGCCGGCGAAGCTGCTGAAAACGGGGTAAAGAGCATTATGATGCACAATGTGTCGAAAAGCCATGAGTCGGATATCCTTCGTGACGCGTTTAAATACAAAGGATTGATCATCGGATCACCTACCTATAACAATAAGTTGTACCCTGCTGTTGATGCCCTGATTTCTGCATTGCAAAACCGTAACCTGAAGAACCGATTCTTTGGCTATTTCGGTAGTTTTACCTGGGCCGACGCTACAGCCAGGCAATTTGAAGTATTTGCAGAAGCCATGGAGTTTGAGTTGGTGTCAGAGCCTGTGATTATGAAACAGGCGATGCTGGCCGATGTGGTGGGGAAAGCCCGCAACCTGGGCCGCACCATGGCGCAGAAACTGACTTCAGGTACAGAAGTAGTTCAACAAGTTTAGTCGTTTTCTGCGCTCGGCAAAGCAAATAAATTCACTTTGCTCTTGCTTAGCGAAAACGTTCCAAACAATACGTCTAACTGTCAATAAATAAAGAAACATGAGACTTATCATTCAGCCCGATGCCGACCAGATGGCACAATGGGCAGCAAATTACATTGTAGCAAAAATCAATAATGCAAACCCAACGGCTGAAAAGCCTTTTAAATTGGGATTGCCGACCGGTTCATCACCCTTGAATACCTACAAGGCGTTGATCAAATTGTACGAAACAGGACGAGTGTCGTTCGAGCACGTAATTACGTTCAATATGGATGAATATATCGGATTGCCTGCAGATCACCCGCAAAGTTACCACACTTTTATGTGGGATAACTTCTTTCATCATATCGATATTAAAAAAGAGAACGTGCATATTCTCGACGGGATGGCAGAAGACCCTGAAGCCGAATGTGCCGCGTATGAACAGGCAATCAAGGATGCGGGAGGTATCGACCTTTTCCTTGGCGGAATCGGCCCTGATGGGCATATCGCATTCAACGAACCCGGCTCTTCGCTTAGTTCGCGTACACGTGTGAAAACGCTTACCACCGATACGGTGATTGCCAATTCCAGATTTTTTGATAACGATGTGAACAAGGTACCTAAAACAGCGCTGACAGTAGGAGTAGGTACTGTCCTTGATGCTAGGGAAGTGCTTATCCTTGTCAACGGTCATCATAAAGCCCGTGCGCTCTATCACGCCGTGGAAGGATCCATCAACCAGATGTGGACGATCAGCGCCTTGCAGTTGCATGAAAAAGGGATCATTGTTTGCGATTACGATGCCTGCGCCGAACTGAAAGTGGGTACTTACAAATATTTCCTCGATATTGAGCATGATAATCTGAATCCCGATTCACTCCTGTAGTGTATTGGTAGTACATTGCCAATTCTATATAACCGCTACCGTTTAGAAAATAAAAAGTGTGGGCTCCTGCCTGCACTTTTTTCTTGATACCTTAACGTTTTTTACTTGATCCTTAACAAGTTCCGTCGATTGTTAAGTGAACAAGACCCGTTTATTGTTTGTTTACCGAGAAATCACAGTATCAATTGCACAGAAAATGAACAAGGTAAAAAATACATTTCGTCTGCTTCCGGGTTTGCTGTTCCTGCTAATTCCTTTTCTCCTTTTTTCGGAAAACAGGAAAAGCGAAACAGAGATAAAAGTGGTCGATTTCAAACAACTTCAACCTTTGTTGGAACAAGAGGACGACACTATATATGTGGTGAATTTCTGGGCCACATGGTGTGCTCCCTGTCTCAAAGAGATTCCTTATTTTGAAGAATTCGGCGAAAAGTACCGTGACAGGAATGTAAAGGTGCTTATGGTAAGCCTTGATATGCGTAGCCAGTTAGAAACGAAACTGATCCCCTTTATTGAAAAGGAGAAGATGAAGAATGAGGTCATTCTTTTGGATGATCCCAGGTTCAATGATTGGATACCTTTGGTGGACAAGAGCTGGACCGGTGCCATACCTGCTACGCTTATCTATGGGAATGGGTTCAGGAAATTTTATCCGAGAGAACTCACCTTGGCTGAACTGGAAGAGATAGTACAACCTTTATTGGCTAATTAACATTTTAAATGACAGTAACAATGAAACAGTTTTTAATTTTATCAGTTTTGACGTTGAGCGCATTATCGTTGAACGCGCAACCTATCGCGGTCGGTTCCGTTGCACCCGATTTCTCACTGAAGAATATCGACGGTACGACCGTCTCTTTGTCCGATTACGCAAATGAGAAAGGGGTGATGGTGATCTTCTCCTGTAATCCATGCCCTTACGTGATTGCTTATGAAGATCGTATGATCGCCCTGCATAATGAGTTTGCCCCGCAGGGAGTACCGGTAGTACTGATCAACCCGAATGATCCGGTACAATCACCTGCTGACGCTTTAGAAGAGATGAAGAAAAGAGCTGCTGAAAAGAACTTCCCTTTCCCTTACTTGGTGGATGAAGGGCAGCAGGTATATCCGGCCTATGGTGCTACCCGTACTCCGGAGATCTTCCTGTTAAAAAATGAAGGTAATGGACGGTTTGTGGTAGTTTATACCGGAACCGTGGATGATAATTATAAGGATCCAGCGGCTGTGACCGCTCCGTATGCAGCGAATGCAGTACGTGCTTTACTGGCCGGTAATAACCCCGATCCTGCAACAACAGTAGCGATTGGTTGCACTATAAAGCCAAAGGGATAATAGTTTTGGGTTATTAGAACGCAGAATAAATAATGCGGAATTTTATCCGCCGGATTGCAATCCTCCTTTCGGGAAGTATGCAGGTTCCGGCGGATTTTTTGCTTTTTTCAATAGCCGATGTTCGCCTTCAATTTTTTGAAGTTTACTTTATTTGACGACATTCAGTTATTCTTGTCTTTCGGCTTAATACCACAGGCCTCTCCTGTGGGTTCATCTTCGGAACGATACCATATATCGTTGTAATCATCAGGGCGCCTGCGGAATTTTGCCAGGATATAGGAGCATGACGGGATTACCTGATATCCATTCTCCCGTGCATAATTGACCATCTCATTGAATAATCTTCCGGCAATACCTTGCCCTTCCAGTTCTGGACGTACGCCTGTATGATAGGCGTTCAGCAGATTATCTTTTATTTCGAAATCCAGTTCAGCGACCTGCCGCCCTTCCTGTTCAATGAAAAAACTACCCCGGTTACTGTTGTCTATTCTGAATTGTATATCCATATCATTCAATTTTAATTGTGACCTGTTTGTGACCTACTTTATTAAAACATATTCCTCTTCTGATTTGTTGAGTCGTAAAATGCTTTACTTGTTAAGCAAGGAAAAAAGATTGAACCAGTACGGAGTTTGTGGAAATGTTAAAAATGATATCCTTGTGAGTTGAAAATGAGATTTTTGTATTAAATATTATCGTATGAAACGAATCTTTTCAAATACAAGTGTCCGTTTATTTCTGGCAGTAATTGCCGGATTGGTGATAGGCCGGTTCGCCACAGAAGGAGTGATCGCCGTCATCCTCCCGATAAAGCATATATTGGGACAGATCATCTTTTTTCTGATCCCCCTGATTGTTTTCGGATTCATAACTCCTGCCATTACCCGTCTAAAAAGTAATGCCTCAAAGCTCCTCACGCTGTCGCTTATTTTAGCGTACCTGTCATGTGTCGGGAGTTCAGTGTTGGCGGCCTTAGTTGGTTACAACACCATACCATTGATCGATATCACACCGGATGATGAAGTATCAAAAGTGCTTCCACAGATGATATTCCGGTTGGATATTCCGCCTTTGATGCCGGTTTTGAGTGCACTGGTACTGGCTTTTCTGGTAGGTATAGGGATACTTTTGACAAAATCCCGGAAAATAGAGAATGCATTATACGAGTTTCAGGACATCGTATTTGTTATGGTTAAAAGAGTGCTGATCCCCCTTCTTCCCTTTTTTATCGCGGCAAATTTCAGTGTGTTTGCCTATGAAGGAGATTTAGTATCAAGATTACCTGTTTTTTTACTGATCATTCTGATTACAATTCTTTGCCATGCCGCATGGCTCACCTTTCTGTATGTCTCGGCGGGGATATACTCAGGCAAGAATCCCTGGCAGGTGCTTAGATATTACGGACCGGTAGTATTGACCGCGTTAGGATCCCAATCGTCGGCAGCAAGCCTGGGCGTTGCTATCGAAGAGACCCGGAAAAGCCCTGTGTTGAAGCCTGAAGTAAGGGATTTTTCTATTCCGCTGCTGGGTAATATTCATTTTCCCGGATCTGTTTTAGATATCGTATTTCTGGCATTGGCCGTGTCGTATCTGTTAAACGGAACGATGCCGGACATCGAAAAAATGGTTCTCTTTATTCCGCTTCTTGCCATTTTTGGTGTGGCTGCACCGGGACTCCCGGGAGGAACACTTTTTGCTTCACTTGGGCTGATACAGGCTGTACTGGGAATAGGTGAAGAGGGAATTGCCCTGATGATCACTATCTTTGCTTTGCTGGATAGTTTTGGTACAACCCATAATATCACGAGCGACGGTGCTTTGTCGTTGATCCTGACAAAATATTCCGATAAGAAGGAACAAGAATCAATTGTCGATAGATAATAAATCTGTCGGAATAGAACCTGGAGTAATTTGAACTCTAAAATTGAACATATCTTTTTCTGTTTTTTGTATCTTTGGGGAGTTAATGTGCCAATGTGATGAATGTGCTAATATGAATAATAAAAAAGAAGTCAAGAAGTTCAGAAATTGAGAAGTTATTATTTAATTCTTCACTTTTCACTTTTAATTCTTCACTTATAAGTCTTGGCTCTTGGCTCTTGATTCTTGGTTCTAATAATAATGATACAATGAAACGGTGTGTGCTTATTCCCCTGCTATTAGCCTTATTCGTTGTAGGAGTCTTTCCTGCAACGGTCGATACGGTAAGTGTTTTCAGCAAAAAAATGGAAAAGGAAATCAAAACGGTTGTCATTAAACCGCAATCGTATGACGGGGAGAATACTTTCCCCGTTCTCTATTTGTTGCATGGTTATAGTGACCGATATGACGGATGGGTAAATAAAGTGCCTAAAATCAGGGAATTGTCTGATCAATATGGAGTGATTATTGTCTGTCCCGACGGCGCTTTCGGAAGCTGGTATTTCGATAGTCCTGTCGATCCGGCGTTTCAGTTTGAGACATTCGTATCAAAAGAGCTGATTACATGGGTGGATAACAATTACAAAACCGTTGCTTCGCGCGAAGGACGAGCTATTACCGGCCTGAGCATGGGAGGCCATGGCGGGCTCTACCTGGCTTTCCGCAACCAGGATGTGTTCGGCGCATGTGGAAGCATGAGCGGCGGCGTGGATATTCGTCCCTTTCCCAACAACTGGGATATCGCCAAACGGATTGGTTCACAACGTGATTATCCCGAAAGATGGGAAGAAAACACCGTCATGGGATTGTTACATTTGTTGACACCAGATGCATTAAAAATCATTATCGATTGCGGGACGGAAGATTTCTTTTTTGCTGTCAACGAGCGGCTGCATGATGAACTGCTGTATCGGAACATACCACACGATTATATTACCCGTCCCGGGGCACATAACTGGGAATACTGGAGCAATGCAGTGAAATACCAGGTGCTCTTCTTCAGTGAATATTTTAAATCCCGGCAATAAGAGTTTAACCAATCAATAACAGGAAAGATGAAGAAATGGGTATTATCTTGTCTGGCGGTAGGCATCAGCCTGTTGCTTTCCGCCCGGCCTTCAGAACCTTTCAGGTTTGTACTGGTTACCGATATACATGTCAGCAATCCTGAGAACAATGAAGATCTCCGGCGTACGGTAAGAGACATCAATTCGCTTACAGATATCGCTTTCGTGATTGTATCGGGAGATGTGACCGAATTCGGTTCATACGATGAACTGCATACAGCGAAAACGATGCTGGATAGTCTGAACGTTCCTTACTATACAATTCCCGGGAATCACGACTCTAACTGGTCGGAAAGTGGAACCAACGATTTTTTGCGGATTTTCGGCAATGAAACATTCGGCTTTGAGTATAACGGTTACAAGTTTCTCGGACTGGCATCAGGTCCCAATATGCGTATGGGACCGGGGCAGATACCACGGGAGAACCTCACCTGGTTTTTTGAAGAGCTGGAGAAAACCGATACCGATATGCCTGTTATTTATGTGAACCATTATCCTATGGATAACGGGTTGAATAACTGGTTCGAAGTGATGGATGCGCTGCGGCCCTATAATGTACAACTGATGCTGTGCGGACACGGGCATGCCAATCGGGCAATGAATTTCGAAGGAATCAATGCGGCGATGTGCCGCTCCAACCTGCGGGCCAAAGAAGAGTATGGAGGATATACTATTATCACTGTGGATGCCGATTCTATTACTTTGCAGGAACGCAAAGCTTCGGGCGAGACACTTGCTCCCTGGCTTACCTACCCGGCAGGACAACGGCCTAAATGGGAGACCAATCCCCCTCGTCCCGACTATTCTTTTAACCGGAATCATAGCTATGTTTCCGAAATATGGAATATACAGGAAAAAAGCGATATGGGTAGCGGCATGGCACTCCATAACGACCTACTGATATATACAAACACGGCCGGAGAGGTCAAGGCGGTAAAGGAAGGGGATGGTACCACGGTATGGACCTATAAGACCGATGGCAAGATCTATTCTACTCCTGTTGTACATGAAAACCGCATATGGGTTGCCTCTTCCGACTCCTACCTGTACGGACTGCGTGTGCAGGATGGAAAAAAACTTTTCCAACTGAAAAATGATAAAGCAGTGGTTTCCTCTCCTGCTTGCTCCGGAAACAAGGTGATGCTCGCCGGTGGAGACGGTCACTGCCGGGCATGGGATGTATCAACAGGAAAACTCCTTTGGGAATTCGACAGTGTGAAGAACTTCGTGGTGACCCGTCCGCTTGTGAAAGACGGGGTGGTCTTTTTCGGCAGTTGGGGCAATGAATTCTATGCCCTTGATATTGAAACCGGAAAATCCCGCTGGATATGGAACAGCGGACACTCGAACCGGATGCTGTCACCCGCACAGGTGGTGCCCGTTGCAACGCATGGACGGATCTACCTGGCATCCCCCGATAGGTATATGACTGTTTTGGATGAAGTGACAGGAGAGGTGATATGGCGGTACAATGATCCGGAAAACAGGGTGCGTGAGTCAATCGGCATCTCGGAAGACGGTAATACTGTCTACGCCAAGACTATGGATGGGAATATCCTTGCTATTGATGCGACTGTACCGTCACGGCAGGTAAAATGGATCTCTTCGGGAGAGGATATGGGCTATGAACTTACCCCTACGCCGGTGGTGGAGAAAGATGGTGTCGTCTATGCGCCCACCGATAAAGGGTTGATCTATGCCTACCGCGCTTCTGACGGTGCGTTTCTCTGGAAGTACCGTATTTCCAACGGACTCATCAATATGATCCTGCCGACGGACGGTAACGAATTATTTGTCTCGGCAATGGACGGCCGGTTAGTGAAGTTAAGAGTGAGCCCTTATTGAAGAAATACCCTTTCCCTGGTATTTGCCCCTATTCCCTTCATCCTGGCAACGGGCATTCTACGATCTTTCCCGATTTCACATAAAAGACGTATCCCGATACGTTTTCGTATCCCATTTCCTGAATGGGTTTTACATACCGTTGCACTTGACGGATGTATTTAGTCTCTTCCGTCTCGCCGAACTTGTAATCGGCTACGATCACTTCGTCGGGACCGATCATTACCCGGTCGGGGCGGCTGAATCCGGTATCGGGATGTAGCACCTGGGTCTCATTCAGTATGGTATATTTGCCGGAATACCAGTCTGAGATCTCCGGTCGGGATAAGATCTCTGTCAAACGATGGATCGTATTTTCCCTTTCTTCTTCTGCCAACTCCCCTGCGGAGACCTTTTGTTCTACTGCCTGCGGAATATCCGCCAGGGTCTTCACATTGCTTACAATGTCGTGCATCATCGTGCCATAATCGCGGCTGCCATCGTCACTGAAATAGCCGATGGAATTGAATCGCAATTGTAGCCGGTCGCCGAAAGGAACCGAGTGCCATTTTCCTGTCTTATCGCTGTCTGCAACTGCTTTTTCTTCCGGTTTCCGTACTGTTTCCGGTTTGCCATATTCAAAAACAGATTCTGTCTCTCCCTCGCTGAAGTATTCACTTAATGGAATATAATTTTTCCCGGAAGCGGAGGGTTTAGAAGCGGTCGGTTCCGGAAGGGCAAGCATAGAGGCCGGTGGTTCCGGGTCGGCAGGTATAGTGGCAGTAGGCTCCGGATCGGGTAGGGAAGCAGTGTCGGTAATACTTCTCCATAAAAGATCTGCTGCATCAGAAATGGTTTCCGGCTTTCGGGGAATAGGGGCAAATGCGATGAGCCGGTGTTTAGGACGGGTAAATGCCACGTAGAGCAGGTTCAGGTTGTCGATATAGGTAAATCGTTTTTCTTCCAGATAGCTATCCCTGAAGATGGTGTCTTCAAGTCCTTTTCCGTATTTCAGCGGCGCGACACCCAAAGCGTTGAACGGTGCGGATCCGGGTTTGCACCAGATAATATCGTTATGGTACGTATTGTGGTCCATACCCCAGCTCACAAACGGCATGATCACGGCACCAAATCCCAATCCTTTCGATTTGTGGATGGTAATCAACCGGATGGCGTCCTGGTCTTCCGGAGAGAAAAGGGCTTTCCTGTGGCCGGTCTCATCCCACCAGTCCAGAAAGTCGTTTAAATCCGCAGTAGCACTCTCTTTGAATTTAAGGACTATATCCAGAAAAGCCTGTACATAGGCATTCTCTTTGGCATCCAATGCATCGGTCGTCAATGTGAAGAAATGCTCGGTCATTTCGTAAAAAGGCATGGATACCAGTTCACCGAGATGACCTTTTATCTCGTCGGGGAAATCGCCGCGGCCCTCTTCACGATAGAACTGTAGCGCCTCGTCCGGAGAAGAGCGGCGTTGAAATCGGTAGAATTCGTAGATTGCCATCATTCTGCAAATTTCATCTTTCGGGTTCCGGAAATGTCGCATCAGTGCGATGATGGCTTTCACGCTTTGGGCACTGCGGACAAGAAGCGCTTCATTGGAAATAATATCGTAACGGTAAGGCGATTCCGGGTGTTGTTCGCGGTAAGACAACAGTGTCTCAGCTACCTGTACCGCTTCATGGTTCCATCGTACTACTATGGCGATGTCTTTCAGAGCGAACCCCTGATCCTGGAGTGCTTCGATCTCCTGCGGCAGCCGCTCCAGTACATCTGCTTTCCAGTCTGTCTCCTTATCATCCTTCAGAAAGGTAATCCTCACTTGTCCGCCACTGTCCGCTTTTTTTGGAGGAACCTGCTGATAGAGGTCGGCGTAGGCATTAGTGATTTGTGTATCAATGTTGTGCCCGTTATTGCCACCCCCTTCTGTATGTTGCGGACTTTCGGAGGAGGTGTTAAAATCGTTTTGCAGGTTGATAGCGGCTTTCGTGAAAAAAGCATTATTGAATTGCACGATATGTGCATCGCTTCGCCAGTTAGTATCTAATACATGCTCCCGGATATTGTCGGCCTGAAAATCCTCTTTTACCTGTTCCTCGAGCAAACGCCAGTCGGAATTGCGGAAACGGTAGATACTCTGCTTCACATCACCCACGATCAGGTTTAGGTTTCCGGAGGCAAGGCTTTCTCCGATCAACGGCCGGAAGTTTTCCCATTGCATACGCGAGGTATCCTGGAACTCATCTATCATATAGTGATGGACGCGGGTGCCCGTCTTTTCATAAATAAAAGGGGAGTCGGTACCGGCAATGATGTCGTTCAGCAGCTCTGTTGTATCGGAGAGAAACAGGGTATTGTTTTCCTGTTGCAGTTTGCGCAGTCGTTGTTTGATGTCGTTGAGGATACCTAAGGTATAAAAATTACGGAGCAGATGCTTTGCAGTCTGGTATTCCCGGTCGTTATCGGAAAGATAGATGATCTGCTTTACACATTCGTTGAGGCCGTCGCTGTAAGCCGATCGGATGGCATTCTCTTTCTCCTTGCCGCTGTACCACAGGTCGATATTGTCTGCCAATGCGATAAGGCGTGTGGATGGTTTCTCCACGTTTCCACCTGCCAGTTTGGTGAATAGCAGGAAACCGGAATTCCTTTTGTGTTTGAAGTCGTCATACGATAATCCGTATTGCTGCATGATGCTGAGCGCCTTTACTCCTATCGATTTCACCTCGTTCTCGTAGCTCTTTACGATACGCATAAGCATCTGTTTGTAGGCCTCGAGCTGTTCCTTATCCTGAATGGTCGACTGCTCCTCATCGGTAAACGATTTATATGTCTCGTTGAACAATTGCTTTGCCAGATCCAACACCTGCCGGTCGATCTTCCAGCTTTTCCCCTCTTCTATATTATGCTGCATGAATCGGAGGAGCCATTCCGCCAGCGTCTTGTTCTCCGGTTTATCCAGTTCGGAAAGCATCAGGTCGATGGTTTCGGTCAGCAGGGATGTCTCATCCAGCTCGATATTGTATCCCCCCGCCAGACCGGTCTCACGGGCAAAGGTGCGCATGGTCTGCTGGAAAAAACGGTCGATGGTACTGATAGAGAAAGATGAATAGTCGTGTAGAATAGTTTCCAGAACGGTTTTTGCTTTTGTGCGGACATCTTCCTGACGCATGGAGAAATCGTCCATCAGTTCCGCCAGATAAGAGGAGTCTGCACCCGAAGCCAGCCGGTACAACTCTTCCACGATGCGCGACTTCATCTCATCGGTCGCCTTGTTGGTAAAGGTTACGGCCAGGATGTGGCGGTGGTTGTTCGGTGCTGAAAAAAGCAAACGGAGATATTCACCTGTCAGACGGTGTGTTTTGCCCGATCCGGCAGATGCTTTGATCACGTGGAGCAGATGTCTGTCTAATGACTGCTGATTTTCCATCGATCGTTCTGCTGTGTTGTGAACCGATTTCCGTGGTTAGATGATACGTGATTTGGCATATCCTTCCTTCTGCAGGATACCCAGTACCTTCTCGCGGTGATCGCCCTGGATGATGATCTCTCCTTCTTTGGCCGATCCGCCCACGCCGCATTTTGTCTTCAGCATCCTTCCCAGTTCCTGCAGGTCGTCATCACTTCCGATAAATCCGGTGACAAGCGTTACAGCCTTTCCTTTGCGGTTCCGTTTGTCGAGGCTGATGCGAAGCAACTGTTTCTCTTTTGGCTGTGTATTCTCTTCCTCACTACCCTCTTTCTGGTAGTGGTAATCGGGATTGGTGGAGTAGACAATATCTAATCTTTTTTTCCAATCGTTCATATTGTTACGGAATTTATGTATTCAATAAATTTAGTCGTTTTGAGTCGCCTTCGCTCCTCGATTTTCAATTCTCGCAATGACATAATCCAAGTAAACTTGTCTTCTGTTCATATTGCTTAACGAAAACGTTCGTCCCACATGCAATGCGGCAACTATATCCTGTTGCATGCCGGAACTACGAAGGTACACATTTTCCCTTAAATATGCTTTACCTCTAACGATTCAATCACGTTCATGATATAATCTCCCATCCGTTCACATTCCGAGACGATATCCATATAGAAAACGCCGTTTTGATATGAGTAGAGATTCTGGTTCAGATTCTCTACGTTCTCACGCTTCAGGAGATTCCGCTTTTCATTGATACTGTTTTCGATATGTTTGCTGTGCAATAATTCCGATTCCGTTATTTTTTGATTTTTGAGCAGGACCTGCATGTTTTCAAATGCCTTATCCAACAGTTCGTACATGCAGTTGATATTGGTGATAATAATTTCTTCAAAAACAACATCGGCTTCCATCTTTCGTTTCAAATGCCGGGCAATATTACAACTTGAGTCGGCAATGCTTTCTATTTCCGTCACTCCGCGGAGGATGGCACGTACGCGCTCTTTACTCTGATTACTGAGCCTTCCCTCTGCCACTTTACCCAGATAAGAACCTATCTCGACCTCCATCTGGTCGCAGATATCCTCATATTTCTCAGTACGGTTGTACAGTTTAAGGAACTTCTTGTCGTGATGATTCAAATTGGTTAATTTCTTAACGAAACCAAACATTTTCCGGACACGCTGCACATATACTTCCACCTCTTTTTCAGCCTGGAGGATGGAAAGTTCATCTGTAGAGGCCATTCCCGTGGAGATATACTGAAGTATGAATTCTTCGTCGTCTTCTTCGCCTCGTTTGGGTCTGATAACTGCGAGACATATCTTTTCATACAATTTTACAAACCATATCATAATGAGTACATTACAGATGTTGTAAAGTGTATGGAATAGCGATAAGCCATACGAGGTAGAGGCTTGATAATTAAGATATTCACTTTGCAAGGCGGCAAGTTCGGGCGAAAGTTCCGATCTGGAAAGTGTAGTGATCTGTGTGTATTCCTCGGGTGAGAGCGAGGCGAGAAATGACTGCATCCCGTCGGGATGGACGGATGTAATTCCTCCAATGATCGTGTCGACAAGCTCCACAAAGAAATTAAACGCGATTGTCAACCAGACAAGGCCTAACACATTGAATATGAAATGGGCGAATGCGGCCCTTTTTGCCGAGATATTTGCAGGAATAGCCGCAAGATTAGTGGTAAGGGTTGTGCCGAGGTTTTCTCCCATCACCATCGCGGCGGCACTTGGAAAGTCGATCCATCCTTTTGCTGCCATGATCAGGGTAAGGGCAACCGTAGCACTCGAAGATTGGACGATGACTGTCAGTATGGTACCGACAATCAGGAAAAATAACATGGATAGAAGTCCCCTGTCAGTAAAGTTTTGTAGGAAAGATAATACTTCGGGATTGTTTTGCAGGTCGGGCATGGAATTTTGCAGAAAATCAAGCCCCATAAAAAGAAAGGAAAATCCAAAAATGAATTCTCCCAATGATTTATTTTTGCTTTTTGAGGAAAAGATAAGCGGAAGCGCAATCCCCATCAAAGGAATCGACAATGCACTGATCGATAACTTTCCGAATCCGAAGAGGGCAATCATCCATGCGGTAAGTGTGGTTCCGATGTTGGCACCCATGATTACGCCGATGGATTGAACCAGACTTAGTAACCCTGCGTTCACAAAACTCACTACCATTACCGTGGTGGCGGATGATGATTGGATAAGGGCGGTGATTAGTATCCCGGTCAAAACTCCCGCCAGACGGTTTTTTGTCATTGCTGACAAGATATTCCTGAGTTTATTACCGGTAAGTTTTTGGAGGCCTTCGCTCATGATTTTCATCCCATAAAGGAAGAGTGCCAGCGAACCTATAAGCTTTAAAAAATCGAAGAAACTGTAGTCCATGTTCGAAAAATAGCGTATATTAGCGTGCAAATATAGTGAAAGCCGAGAGAAATGCCAAACTTGTTTGAGCATTTCCGAGGCGCCTCCTATATTATTCAAATATAGTGAAAGCCGAGAGAAATGCCAAACTTGTTTGAGCATTTCCGAGGCG
>NZ_JAXQGC010000042.1:0-19020 GCF_034331125.1 Proteiniphilum sp. | reverse complement strand
CCTATTATATTCTGGAAATATAATGAAAGCCGAGAGAAATGCCAAGCTTGCTTGAGTTTTTCCGTTAAGTGAGGTGTAGAACAAGTTTACTCGTTTTGCCGAACGCAGAATTAACAATCGAGGAGTGAAGGCGACTCAAATAATCTAACTCGTTGAACTTTTCCGAGGCGCATCTTATATTATTTAAATATAGATAAAAAATCGTTGAATACAAATAAATGTGAAAAATAAAAAATAATAATATGACAGATACTGTACGTGTGCATTGTCTTAACACAAATGTATATAAAGAGGTGAAAATCGGTTCAACATTAGAAGAATTGATTGATGTTTTCGGGGTTACATCGCCCTATATGATTACAAATGCGAAAGTAAATAATAAAACAGAGTCATTATCCTATCGGGTATATCGGCCGAAAACGATAGAGTTTATAGACCTGACCCACTCTTCGGCCATGCGGACCTATGTACGGTCGCTCTGCTTTATTCTTGCCAAGGCTGTGAATGATACCCTCCCCCATGCGGAAACCTATATTGAACACGCTGTAGCAAGAGGATATTACTTCCAGATTGAGGCAGAGGTGCCGGTGGGTAAACCCGAACTGGATGCTATTCGTAGAAGGATGCGGGAAATCGTGGACGCGGATATCCCTTTCGTGCAGGTAGAAGAGGAAACTGCTAAAGTGGTGAAATTGTTTCGTGAACGGGGAATGGAAGATAAAGCCCGGTTGCTCGAAACGTCCGATTTTCTTTATGCCCGCTACTCGAAACTGGAAGAATATATCGACTATTTTTACGGCAGTCTGACGCCCTCTACCGGTTATATTACCCTGTTCGATATTCAACCGCACAATGGCGGTTATCTGTTACGGATACCCAACCGGGAAAATCCGGTAGAACTGGAACCTGAAATACAGCAGGAGAAACTGCTGAATGTGTATCGGGAGCATATTAAATTTCTGAAAATAAGTCAATTGGATAATGTGGGTGATCTTAACCGGGCAAAGCAGGAAAATCGTATGTCCGAAGTGATCCAAGTGGCGGAGGCTTATCAAGCTAATCAGATTGCCGGTATTGCTGAAGAGATTACCCGCCGGTTTAAGGAGGGAGTGCGTGTCGTCCTGATATCGGGACCCTCTTCTTCGGGAAAGACTACCTTCCGCAAACGGCTTGAAGTGCAATTGATGGTGAATCTGTTGAAGCCGGTGGGCATCTCCCTCGATGACTATTTCATTAACAGGGATCAGACACCTCTGGATGAACATGGGGAGAAAGATTACGAATCACTTTATGCGCTCGATTTGGAGTTGTTCGAACAACATATGCTCGCGCTTATGGCAGGAGACGAGATTGAACTGCCGTTTTATAATTTCATGACAGGTAAGCGGGAATTCAAGAAGAATTTCCTGAAAATGGAGGATAACAGTATCCTGATTGTGGAGGGTATCCACGGCTTAAATCCGGAATTGACGGAGCATATCCCTCCGGAGAAGAAGTTTATGGTCTATGTCTCTGCGCTGACTACTATTTCACTGGACGACCACAACTGGATCCCCGCTTCCGATAACCGGCTGATCCGCCGTATCGTACGTGATTACCGCTACCGCGGTTATTCGGCGGAACAAACTATCTCCCGTTGGGATAGTGTCCGGCGTGGTGAAGATAAATGGATTTTTCCCTATCAGGAGAATGCCGACGTGATGTTCAACTCGGCCATGATCTATGAACTGGCAGCTATCCGGCGCCATGCGGAACCTATCCTGCAGCGTGTGCCGCGTACCGTACCGGAATATTCCGAAGCATACCGCTTACTCAAATTCCTGGGTTATTTCAATTATATTACCGATCGTGAGTTGCCACCTACTTCGTTGCTTAGGGAGTTTGTGGGAGGAAGTAGTTTCAGGTATTAAGATGACTAATGCGCCAATGTGACTAATGAAACTAATGTGCTGATGTGACAATGAGACAAACAACGTTCAGCGGAATTCGTTAGAATCGGCGGAACCAATAGAAGTATAGTTAAATAGTTCCCCGTATCATACCGGGGCATACATATGACAGAAGATATAATTTGTGCAATATCTACTCCTCCCGGTATGGGAGCGATAGCAGTTATCCGCCTTTCTGGCGAGGGAAGCTGTTCTCTGACCGACCGGATATTCCATTCTCCCTCCGGTAAAAAACTAAGTGAAGCTGCTGCCAATACCGTCCATTTCGGGAGGATCATGGGCGACGATGAAGTACTGGACGAGGTACTGGTCACCGTTTTTCGTGCACCCCATTCCTTTACGGGTGAGGAGAGTGTCGAGATATCCTGTCACGGATCGGTGTATATCCAGCAGAAGATCATGGAACTATTACTTGCCAACGGAGCCCGGTTGGCAGAGGCGGGAGAATTCACCCGTCGCGCGTTCCGGAATGGGAAGTTCGACCTGAGCCAGGCCGAGGCTGTTGCCGATCTGATTGCTTCTTCCTCACGGGCTTCGCACAGGGTGGCGATGAACCAGATGAGGGGAGGTTTTGCCAAAAAACTGTCCGATTTGCGGGATAAGTTGTTGCAGTTTGTTTCACTGATCGAACTGGAACTCGATTTTTCGGAAGAGGATGTGGAGTTCGCTAACCGGGAGCAACTCTACCTGTTGACCGAAGAGATTGAGCAGGAGATCGGAAAGCTGGTTAGTTCTTTCCGTTTGGGAAATGCCATTAAGAGCGGTATTCCGGTCGCTATTATCGGCGAGACCAATGCCGGTAAGTCGACCTTGCTGAATTTGTTGCTCAATGAGGAGAAAGCCATCGTCAGCGATATCCACGGCACCACACGTGATGTGATAGAAGACACCATGAACATAGGAGGTGTTACATTCCGTTTTATCGATACGGCCGGTATCCGCCAGACTTCCGATACCATTGAGACAATGGGTATCGAACGTACATTCCGGAAAATTGAACAGGCATCCATTGTGCTGTGGGTAGTCGACCTGACCACACCACGGGAGAAGATCGAGTCGCTGGCTACATCTATTGTGCCAAAGACAAAAGAAAAGCATCTTATACTGTTATTCAACAAAGCCGATCTGATACCGCAAGATAAGCGTACAAATGTAGAAGACATCCTGCTCGGGGTAGGGGATAACCGACTTTTTATCTCAGCAAAGCAACAGTATAATACCGGCAGGTTACAGGAGTTGTTAATCAAAGCCGCCGCTATTCCTGCTATTAGCGAGGAAGACGTGATCGTAACCAACCTGCGTCATTATGAAGCCCTCACCAAAGCATTTGAAGCTATCCTTCGTGTAAAAGAAGGTCTGGAGATCGGCATCACCCACGATTTCCTTTCCCAGGACATCCGCGAATGCATGTTCCATCTCGGCGAAATCACCGGTCAGATATCGACGGATGAGATACTGGGAAATATTTTTAGTAAGTTCTGCATCGGAAAGTAACTATATGTGTATCATTGGTTTATAAGTGTAAGAAAATATCATAAACCGCTATGAATTAGCGGTTTTATTTTTCTCTTAAATTATCATTATTATTTGATAATATGATATGTTATGCCTATTTTTGTACCGTATTTGTATCGCGAATACGAAAAAATAGTTTTATCGATATTCCAATTCATAGATAGTATATGATTGGAACACATTGAATCAAGGTGAAACTCGATGAAACAAAAATAGGGATAAATTATGAGCTCAAATTTAGAAATTCAGAAAAAATGCGAATGGTGTAATCGGTTGTTTATAGCGAAAACTACGACAACTCGTTATTGTTCCCATAGCTGTAATTCCAAAGCCTATAAACAAGCAAAAAAAGACGAACGGGGGAAAAAATATGCCCTGAATGCAATCGGATATCGAACCATGCATCGAATTGAGCAAATAAGTGAGAAATATGAAGTAATAAAGAACAAAGAGTTTCTTACCGTTTCCGAAACAGCATTTCTGTTAAGCGTTGGCCGGACGACAATTTATCGTTATTTGCATAGTGGTATATTGTCTGCTTTTCAAACCAACGGGAAAACTTTTATTCGCCGAGAGGATATAGACGCGTTATTCGATGATCCGGAACCATATAGAGCTCGACCAACAAAAGGACAGAAACTCATGACTGACTTTTATACCATTTCGGAAATAAAGGATAAGTTTAATGTGAAGGAGTCCTGGATTTACAAAGTTGCAAGAGAGAATAATATCCCGAAAACCTTGAGTAGAGGAAAGTCTTATTTTAGTAAAAAACATATTGACCGTTATTTCGAAAGTAAAAACGGTCATAGTTCACTCGAAATTGAAAGTTGGTATAGTGTAGAGCAGTTACAGGAAAAATACAAACTAACTAAAGCAGCTATTTATTCTTTTGTTTCCGAAAACAATATCCCGAAGAAAAAGGAAGGGCGTAATGTCTTTTATTCACAAACTCACTTTGATACAGCAAAAGGATATGTAAAGCCGGAATATTACAGCGTTGAAGAGGCTATACAAAAATATGACTTAACTCGTGACGCATTATACCATTACATTAAGTATCATAATATTTCCAAAATAAAAGAGGGAAGATACATCAAAATATCAAAACCGGAATTGGACAAATTATTTGAAATGCAAATCATCGAATAACTATGGCAACTATACCAAAAGTAACATTGAGAAAAAGAGTTGTGTCGGGTGCGAAAGAAAGTTTGTATCTCGACTTCTATCCGCCAATACGTGATCCTTTTACAATGCGCATGACACGTCGGGAATCATTAGGCATTTATATTTATGCCAAACCGAAAAATGAAATGGAGCGGGAGTTCAATCAGGAAATGATAATGAAGGGCGAAGTTATTCGTGGATTGAGAGTACAGTCTTTGATTAATGAAGAGTTTGGTTTTCTTGATAAAAACAAGAAAAAAGTGGATTTTCTATCTTACTTTAAAATGAAGGCTCAGAAAAAAGACCAGAAATGGATGAAAGTATATCTGCACTTTAATAAATTTGTGAATGGTAAATGTTCTTTCGGGGATGTCACGGTGGAACTTTGTAATAAATTCAGGGATTATCTTCTTAATGCTCATCATTTGAAGCGTAAAAACAAGAAGATCTCTCAAAATTCGGCTTCCGGATATTTCTCAACTTTCCGAGCGCTTTTAAAAATAGCGTACAAAGAAAAGTTTTTCAGCGAAAATCTCAATGACTTCCTTGAATCTATTGATACGACCGATGTGAAAATAGAATATCTCACTTTAGAGGAAGTGAAGAAGTTGGTCGAAACTCCGTGTAAGATTCCTTTTCTAAAGGAGGCATCATTATTTTCTTGCCTCACTGGATTGCGTATCAGTGATATTTTAAATCTGGAATGGAAAAATATTGTTCCCGCTTCTGAAGGTGGTTATTGCTTGCGGTTAAGAACAGAGAAAACCGAGACGGAAACCACATTACCCATAAGCGATGAAGCTTTGAAATTATGTGGAGAACGAAGCGAGGGAAAAGTTTTCAAAGGCTTAAAGAGATTTATGGTTTTCCAACCGCTGAAAAATTGGGTAGAAGATGCAGGTATTACAAAGCACATTACCTTTCATTGCTTCCGCCATACGTTTGCCACTTTGCAGATTGCATTGGGAACCGATATATACACGGTAAGTAAAATGCTTACTCACAAAAACGTTTCAACGACACAGATATATGCCGATTTGGTAAACGCCAAAAAGCGGGAATCAGCTAATAAAATAAGTTTAAAATAATAGTGGTGGCAATGTCCCCACGAAATAATTCTAAATTATGGATAGAGAAGAATTGAAAATCGGCGATAGCCAAATCGTTATTTATCAAGCACCAGACGGAACGGCAAATCTTGACGTTAGATTGGAGGATGAAACTGTTTGGCTTAACCGCCAACAAATGTCTGAACTTTTTAATAGAAACATAAAGACGATAGGGAAGCATATAAATAATGCACTAAGGGAAGAATTGGACGGATTTTCAGTTGTCGCAAATTTTGCGACAACTGCCGCAGATGGTAAAACTTATCAGGTGGAACACTATAATTTGGATATGATTTTATCTGTTGGTTATCGGGTAAAATCTAAACAAGGTATACGATTTCGTGGCTGGGCAAACAAAGTATTAAAAGAATATCTTATTAAAGGTTATGCTGTTAGTGAAAAAATTAAATCTAAGCAATACGAGGAACTAAAACAAACCGTAAAGCTGTTGGCCAACGTTATTGAAAACAAACAAGAGTTGTCGAGTGATGAAGCAACCGGATTGTTACGGGTAATCACCGATTATACTTATGCACTTGATACTTTGGATAAATACGATTATCAACAATTAACTGTTGAACGGACTACTAAAGGAGATAAATTTCATGCAACATATGAAATTGCGATGGAAGTAATCATGAACCTGAAAAACAAGTTTGGCGGAAGTGATTTGTTTGGAAACGAGAAAGATGAATCATTCAAAAGTTCTATTAGTACAATTTACCAAACATTTGACGGACAAGACCTCTATCCGAGCGTGGAAGAAAAAGCGGCCATGTTACTCTATTTGGTAACGAAAAATCATTCTTTTAGCGATGGAAATAAACGGATTGCCGCATTTCTCTTTCTTTGGTTCCTGGAGAAGAACGGTATTCTTTATAAAGCCGATGGTACAAAACTCATTGAAAACAACACATTAGTAGCTCTTACTCTTATGATTGCAGAGAGCCGAACGGAAGAGAAAGACGTAATGGTGAAAGTGGTTGTTAATCTGATAAATAAAAACAATTAGTAGTGATGTCTGAGCTGTGTCAACATTGTCGACACAAATTAGTGGGTTTTCAAAACCCACATTTAGGCGGAGAGAAATTAATAATAATTTGAGGAGTATATTGGATGAAAAGTAAATACCTTGAATATATTATAATCTACCTGTCAGTAGTTATTGGATGTATCGCTATTGCTGCACTTGTGAGAATTGTCGCAATCGAAATGGGAGCCGATGAATTTACTGCCAATATTGTCTTTTGGATGGTTGTGGGATTGGGAGTAGTTATCTACTGTATTCTTACACTCGCTATTCAGGGACTTTTAGAAAAAACATCCAAACTATTTTTTTCAAAATCAAAGAAATCAAAGGAACAGCAGGCTATAGCCAAATCTCTTTCTTTACATGAAATACGTGCCGAGAAACAAAAACAGGTAGACCGGCAAAAAGCAGAAAAACTGAATATTGCAATCCTCTACTCACAAAGAATATTCGCTCCATATATTTTAGATACTGATATGAACAGGTTATGCAAATACATTGAGTTCTATTCGGAAGGGACGTCTTATGAGAAGATAACTATTCAACCGGTAAGAGTAAAAGGACTTACTACCATTGATATTTTTCATTTCGGCTGGAATATCTGGAAGCATTTCACTGTAAGCAAACAAGATGAAATAGCCATTTTTCTCAAGAAAATATTTGCCGACCATTTGAGAGATGTTGAACCTGAAACAATTAAAAGGCATCTGAAAGATGATGAATTGAAAGGAATTATTAAAATTCAGGAGAATTTGCAGGAACATAACTAACCATTAAATACCATTACCCACAGTGTTTTTGAAGTGTTTTCCCTGTGTTTCGTAACACAAGGAAAACACTTTTTTCATTTGCACCGTAACAATTAAAAAAGATAGTTATGAATGTAAATGAAATTTCTTTTGAAAATCTGCCAAAAGCAGTATCTCATTTGATGAGCGAAATTGCTGAAATCAAATCATTGGTTGAAAAAACGAGAACTCCCGTTATTCCATCAAAACGCCTTCCTATTGGAATTGACGATGCATGCAAAATTATCGGTAAGGCCAAACCAACCGTTTATGCGCTTGTTCGCAAAAGATTACTCCCTTGTTATAAAAACGGTAAGAAACTCTATTTTTTCGAAGATGAGTTATTAGCATGGATTGAAAAAGGTCGAAAAAGGACCATCCATGAAATTGCCGCTGAATTGCAAGCCAGTGTACGCACGGGAAACACCCGTCGATAACAATTATTTGTTGCACGATGAATAAGAAGAAAAAGGATACTATCGATGGTAAGCAATCCAAGAATGAACGCATTGAAACTTTTCTTCGGGAACGGTACGACTTCCGGTTCAATACTGTGAAGAGCCGTACCGAGTTCCGGAAACGGGAAACAGGTCACCCGTTCTCTTCTCTCACGAAGTTCGATATCAATTCCATGCGCCGGCTGTTGGATGCGGCGCAAGGAATCATTACTTCCGGAGAGAACATCCGGGCGATTTTGGAAAGCGATTTCTGCCCGAAGGTCAATCCCGTTCAGGAATATTTTCATTCCCTGCCGGAGTTTCACGAAGAAGATGGTTCCGAAATAAGCCGGCTTGCCCGATGCGTTACCGTGCGGAATCCGGAGAAATGGCAAATGTACCTCTCCAAATGGTTAGTATCGGTCGTCGCAAATGCTATGGATGATTTTTCGTGCCGGAATCATACCTGTTTAGTGTTGACCGGTGAGCAGGGGAAATTCAAAACCACGTTTTTAGATTTGCTTTGTCCCGGAAGCCTGAAAAGTTACCTCTTTACAGGAAAAATCGATCCGCAAAACAAAGACGTACAAACGCTGATTGCTGAGTACCTTTTTATCAACATTGATGACCAGTTGAAAGCGCTCAACAAGCGGGACGAGAACGAGCTGAAAAATCTGATTACAGCTCCGCGCGTGAAATACCGCCGTCCCTACGATGTCTATATCGAAGAGTATCCGCACCTGGCAAGTTTTATGGCATCGGTAAACGGGAACGATTTCCTGACTGATCCTACCGGAAGCCGCCGTTTCCTGCCTTTCGAGGTGGTGAGTATTGATCTGGAAGCCGCCAGGCGGGTGGATATGGACAGGGTTTACGCTGAAGCGGTATGGTATTGGGAAAACGGTTACCGGTACTGGTTCAATGAAGCGGAAATAGCAGAACTGCACCGTGAAAACGAAGCGTTCCACGTGCAGACGGCAGAGTATGAAATGTTGCTCAAAGGCTTTGAAAAGCCGGAAGAGGGAACGGAATCATTTATGACCACATCCGAAATCCTCACCCATTTACGGGTTTATACAAACCTGAACCTACAGGAAAAACGGATGGGTGAAGCATTGAAGAAAGCGGGATTTGAACGGAAATCGAGGCGTGTGGGCGGAAGCCCCATGTACGTGTACCATATCCGTAAAATCACGCCCAACCCGTTTATATCCCCATTCTACAATGAAATGTAGTTACTACATTACTACAGGAGTATATAATCCAATGAAAGAAAAAGGATTACACAGTAGTAGGACAAAAAAGTATCGTTACGACATACTTACTACCTCACTACAAACCCAAATAAATGTAGTAGTTACTACAAAAGCAGGTATTACAACATTTTTTCCTTTCATTGTCAAACACTTGCAGGTAAATACATCGTGTAGTAAGATAAACCCCAAAAAGTTACAAAAAAATTCAAAATTATGACAGACGGACAAATAAAAACCATACCTATAAAGGATTACCTGAAAAGTAGGGGAATTCATCCGGCAAAGGAATATTCCGGTTACGGGATGTATAGAAGCCCGTTCAGGGATGAGGATACGCCGAGCCTTAAAGTCGATTACAACCGGAATCTATGGTTTGATTTTGGCAGCAATGAGGGAGGAAGCATCATCGATCTGGTGATGAAACTGGAAAAATGCCCGTTCATTGAAGCAATTGAGCATTTAAAAAAGTTTTCACTCATGCCCGTGAAAGGGGAAGAACATTCTTTTTCCTTTCACCGTGGTCCTGTAGCCGATAAGGAGAAAACAAACGGGATCACCCTGATAGAAGAAAAACCGCTGGAACACCCCAAATGTATATATTAATTAAAAAGTACCCCACATTTCAATTTAAAAGTATACCACTTACAACTATGAATGGATTTTATCCGTTCTTAACAAATGATAAGTATGTATACAAAACAGGAAATCATTATTAGCAGCTATCGTGATGGTAAAAGCCAGCGTACCATAGCCCGCGAACTGCAGATCAGTCGTAAGACTGTCAATAAGTACATTCAGGAGTATGAAGCAACTTTAGAATCCTCTGATTGCAAAGAGACAGCCGGTGCATTATTTTTATCCGGCAATCCGGTCTATAAGATGACTGTACCCCGCGGTAAACTAAAGCTGACAAACGATGTGCAAGAGTTCATAGATAAACTGCTATCTAAAAACAAAGAGAAGCTTGAGCAGGGATTGCAAAAGCAGCTGATGAAAAAGAAAGACATCCATGATGCACTGCTTGACCATGGTTTTGATGTAGGATACACCACGCTGTGCAACTACATAAGGCTTAAAGAGAAGCAGCAGTCATCTAAAGAGGCATATATCCGTCAGGCTTATGCACCTGGTGATATATGTGAATTTGACTGGGGTGAGATTAAACTTTTGATTGGTGGTAAACGCACAAGCTTACAACTTGCTGTTTTCACCAGTGCCTACAGTAACTGGCGGTATGCTTTTATCTATAACCGTCAGGATACACTCGCGTTTATGGAAGCTCATACACGCTTCTTTGAGAAGATTGGCGGTGTATACCGTGAGATGGTTTATGATAATATGCGGGTTGCAGTAGCAAGGTTTGCAGGTAATCATGAGAAAGAGCCCACTCGCGCTTTACTGGAGCTTAGAGGTCATTATCAGTTTACTCACCGCTTTACCAACTTCTATCGCGGGAATGAGAAAGGTCACGTAGAGCGCAGCGTGGAGTACGTGCGCCGTAAAGCCTTTGCTCCCAAAGATGATTTTAACTCTGCCCATGAAGCTCAACGGTGGCTTGATTCCACTTTAGAGAGGCTTAACGGGGTTAAACAGCAGGGTACGGGCAAGAGTGCCAATATGCTTCTGGAGGAAGAGAGAAGAGTTCTGGGCAAACATCCGGTATCAGTGATGATTTGCAGTGAACAGATCCAGCTAAGAGCAGATAAATATGCAACCGTCAGCCATCAGGGCAACCGTTACTCTGTACCCGATCATCTGGTAGGCCTGTTTGTTGATGTGAGCATCAGAAGCAGAGAGGTATATATCTTCTTTGAAAATAAACGGGTTGCCATTCATTCCCGTAGCTACAAGCCTCATGACTGGGTAATTGATATAGAACATTACCTTGGCACATTCAAGAAAAAGCCGGGAGCTATTGCCGGAAGCAAGGCTCTGGCAGACAATAATTATCTGAGAGATCTTTATCTCAACTTCTTCCAGGATGAGCCTCGTGAGTTTATTGAACTGTTATCTTACTGCCGTGAACAGATGGTTAGTGAAGAGAAGCTGGAAGAATCAGTAAAGCGATTACTTGGCACCTGTGGTGACAATGTTACTGTCGAGAGGCTGCTAGCTCTTATTGGTAACAAGCATCCTGTAACACCAATAACAGAGACCACAGATAATATAGCCATTAAAGCTAAAGAACAACTAACCTGGATTACCCAATTAATGCATCAAACAAACAACAATGGACAATATAAATCAGCAAATAGCAGAATATAGCAAAGCTCTCAGACTGCCTGTTTTCAGACGAGATTACAAAGTGCTTGCAGCAGAGGCTGCTAAAGAGAGGATCGATTATGAAGAGTACCTTCTAAGACTCATGGAACGTGAGTGGGAAGTTAAGCAGGAGAACCGTAAAAAAGCTCAGATAAGGAATGCCAGGTTCCCTTCCAAAATGTATCTGACTAACCTTGAGCGAGATCAATTGCCACAGGGTGCAAAGGAAAAACTGCCTCTGCTTGAAAGACTGGATTTTATAGCATCATCACAAAATGTGATACTATCCGGTAACCCGGGTACAGGCAAAACACACATAGCGATAGGGATTGGACTTAAAGCCTGTATGCAGGGATACAAAGTATTGTTTACAACCGTACACAGGCTACTGACTCAATTGCGTGAATCGCAGTCCCAAAAGACTTTAAAACAGGTTGAAAATCAATTTGAAAAGTATGATCTGGTAATATGTGATGAGTTTGGATATGTATCTTTCGATAAGCAGGGAGCAGAGTTGCTGTTTAATCACCTCTCTTTAAGAGCAGGAAGAAAATCAACCATCATAACAACAAACCTTGGCTTTGACCGGTGGGAAGAGATCTTTGGAGACCCTGTACTTACAGCTGCTCTTGTAGACAGGCTAACCCACAAAGCACATCTTGTAAATATGAATGGTGAATCGTACAGATTAAAGGAAACTAAAAAAATGATGAATGAAAAATGAAAATAACAGTCAGAATAAGAACGCCTGTTTCCCTGTTGTTGGCGGTAACGCCAACAACAGGGAAACAGACTTGGAGATTAATTTAAAATGGTATACTTTTGGATTGAAATACCGGTATACTTTTGGGGTGAAATAAACAAACTGTATGATTATTGAAAAATAATTCAGAATTTTGAATTCCACGAAAATTTTGAATTTTCAATCTGGCTACTTCCATAAATGTTCGATATATCAGATGTGAGTTATATACTATGTTTAATTTTAATTAGAATAATTCCTTGGGATTAATCTTTAAGAAATCCTCATAAGGAACTCCCCCTGTACCGACCAATAACATTTTATCAGGATGAAATCTCTCATTAAATATCCCCATCCCTGCATTATCTGCATTGGCTCCACTTTTTACTTCCAATCCAATTACCTTATCTCCTTTTTTAAGTATAAAGTCTACTTCATTATTACCTTCTCGCCAGTAATAGAAATCATACCTTTCAGAAATCGAATGATTCAGTAAATGAGCACCAACGGATGATTCAACCAACCTGCCCCACAGTTTTGGGTTTACAATGGCTGTCGAATAGGTTTCGTCATCTTGCGATGTTAGCAATGCGTTATTATATACTTGAAACTTCGGGCTGGAAGATCGTTGCCGGATTACACTTCCTGCATATTTCTCCAATCCTCCTAACAAGCCACAATCAGATAACAACTTGAGGTAATTCGCCAAAGTCGTCGTATTCCCTGCATCCTGTAGCTGTCCTATGATTTTGGTATATGAAAGAATTTGCCCTGAATATAGGCAGCCAAGTTCAAATAGTCGCTTCAATAATGCCGGTTTGTCGACACGAGTCAACATCAAAATATCTTTTGAAATACTGGTCTCTATAAGGGAATCTTTTATGTAGTTTTTCCAACGCTCTTCATCTTCAATTAATGAAGCAGAGCCCGGATATCCGCCGAAATAAATATACTGTTCAATAGACCAGTCAAAAGCATCCTGCATTTCAGCGAGCGACCAATGTCCAAGATAAAACGTCTCGAAACGTCCGGCCAGCGATTCCGTTAAACCTTTCTGAATAAGTAGGCGTGAAGAACCTAGCAGGATAACTTTGATATTTACATTCTCGCGGGTATCCTTATCCCATTGCTGTTTGACAAACTCACTCCAGTTATCAATCTTTTGTATCTCGTCAATCACAAGAAGGTATTCCGAAGCACCGGAGGCTTTCATTTTTAGTCTGGCCGTCTCCCATGCTTGCATCAGCCATGCCGAGTTAGTTGCCGCGATAGCATCAGCCGACTCATATACATATGATATGGATAATTGAGACAGCAATTGATTTACCATAGTAGTTTTACCTACCTGGCGAGGCCCAAGAATTACCTGAATGAACTTTCTTGGCTCTTCTATTCTTGATTTAACCTGTTTCAAATAAGGACGTTCGTACATCTTAAAATAATTTACTCAATATTTCGAGCAAATTTACTCAAAATATTTAGACTGCCAAAACAAACCGGATTTTTTATCAAATTCTTTTCCACTGATTTACTCATCTTCCGCACATTAAGCTGGCTACTACAACCAATCGTAATTTCGTAGATAGTACGGAATTGTCAATTGTGTAATGCTGCGCAGGGCATATCCTCCGGCGGAGTGGAGCTATGGGAAAAGCACATAGAATCAGGGACCGATGAAGAAGACTATATGTTGTGCTGGACATAGCAAGCATATTTAAGTCGGCTTGAATTAAATCAGGAGAAATAACTCGTGTTAGTAGTGTCAGGTCTTGAATACCTCTTTACAACACATAAAACAAAGAATAATATGGAATTTATAATGATAGACGCAGCTTTATTTGATTCGCTGCTCGAGAAACTAAATAAATTAGCGGATGAAGCCAACAAGATACGCAACAATGAGAAAGATGCTATCTTAGAACAATGGCTGGATGGTCAGGAGGTTTGTGAAATCTTGGGTGTCACCAAGCGGACATTGCAAACATTACGCGAAACAGGTAAAATAGCCTATGCAATTAACAGCTTTATGAAACATACTAGGATGGATCAATCAGACGAACGGGTAAATTCATTGATGAAAACCATTGAGACGTTAAGTAGTACTTTATCTGAAATAAGAAAAAGCACGATGAGACGACCACTGAATAACGAATTCTACCTTACTGACAAAGAATTATCAGTGGGATTAAAAGTAAGTCGTCGAACATTACAAGAGTGGCGATATAGCGGACAGATTTCGTATTTCCGGATAGGCGGTAAGATGGTTTTCGAGAGAACGATATTCAGGCTGTTCTTGACAAAGGTTTTTGTAGTTCATTTAGATAAGCACTCCGTTTATCGTAAATAAGTTCAGCCGCAAGAAACCTTAAAGCTTGCGGCTGATATGCGCGTATATGTGTGAGTTTCTTCTATCACTGCCGCCGGCAAACCATTGTCTATACTCAATAAGGAAAGAACGTCCGGGTAATATGGCGACAGAACAAGTTCGTATACACGTTGTTTCATTGAAAACTCATGAAACTCTTCTTCACTCATCTTCTTGTACCTGGAAACAGTTCTGCGATCAACACCCAACTTTTTTGCAATTTTACTATCCGAATTGCCCGGATTACTGGAAAGTTCTTTAACTTCGTACCACATACGTACCTTTCTAAGGTCATGTATCTGAGTCTTCATAGTGTTTGTATTTTCGTGAATTACAAATATATGAAGACTCTTCTTTAACCCTTTTTATGTACATTGCATATTGCCAATTTCTGTACATTCAATCTTGCCGAAAATTGTACATGCGAAGTTACTGATTACAATACTTCCAATAGACAATTACAAACTGTAGTTAAGATTTTGTTCAATGGTAAAATTAAAGAAAATCATGGGGTAAATTTACAAAAAAGACCTGATATAGTTATTTTAGCAGACGAATCAACAGTTTCAATTACAGGTACAGAAGACTTTTCACGAGAAACAGACCTGGTTGTAGTCAATAAGGTATTAATTATTGAACTTAAACGTGGTGGTTTTCAGATAAAAAAGGACGAGAGAAACCAAGCTCAAAACTATATTGAAGAATTAATGGCATTAGGTATTAAAGCATCTTCATTTAATACCTTTGTTGTAGGTGATACTTTTGCAAACACTCTCCAACGTCATTCATCTGTAGGAGATAATAAAGAAGGTAGCGTATATGTTACTACTTTTTCTCAATTAGTAGACACAGCCGAAAAGCGTATGTTTGGGCTTCGCAAAAAATTAAGTACAATGTATGATGATATTCCTGGAATGGACCTATATCTACATGTAAGCTACCCAGCACTTCATCTTTCAATGTAATTATCACTTCTTTTTGGTCTATATTTTTTTTGTCAGAAGTGTCATTTTCAAAGGTAGGTAGTACTTCTTGCGTACTTTGTTGGTTGCTTTGTCCACAACTAACAAAAGTTGATAAAAAAACTATTGTAAAAATTAGCAATGTTTGCCTCATAATTTTTGAAAATCTACAACGGTATCATTTTTGTGAGAAAATGACGCTTAACGTGCGGAATTTTATTTCTTCTCCTTCAACAACTGCTCCAGAAGAGCGCTTTTTTCTTTCTCCAATTCGAGCATCCGTTCATAGAGGGCTATTTTTTCCTTACTCAGTTCGAGAATTTGTTCGATTGGGTTCCGGCTAAATACCACCTAAATATTGTAATTGGGAATTATTACCCCGGCATCGATATCCAGTATAGAAAAAGCAAATAACTTTTTTCCCAGATCCTTCAGGGATGCACCAATATGATAAACCTGGCTATCAATAATAAGGAACCGGTCATGAAAGAGCTTATATTCCCGGATGATTATTTCCGGATATTGGTTATTGAGCCGTTCCAGATCCAGTTGTAATTGACGGTTACAATTTCCTGTGTAAATGGCAGCATTCACGCCTGGATTTCTTTTGGCCAACATCAAGAGTACACTTTCATCAACATAGTTGTCAATTAGGATTAATGATTTTTTTGCTGATTTGATCAAGTTGGTAGCGAATACATAAGCATCGAATATTTGCCCATTAAAGAAAATACCTTCCACCGGAGGTAACGAAGTCCGGACAAAGAAATCGATCTTTTCTTCATGTTCGCAAACGGTCTTTTCCAGTTTTTCTATACGTTGATTAATGGCATAGCCTTTAAACATATACTCTTTCAAGATAGAAGTAGACCATCTCCGAAATAAGGTTGCATTTTTACTATTAACACGATATCCAATGGACAGTATGGCATCAAGATTATAGAACTTGGTTATATACTTTTGTTTTCCATCATTACCCATATGTTCCAAAATGGAACATGTGCTTTCTTCATCTAATTCCCCGCTTTTATATATATTGCCAAGATGTTTAGTTATGGCCGGTCTCTTTGTTCCAAACAATTCAGCAATTTGTGCCTGGGTAAGCCATACCGTTTTATCTTCCAACCGGACTTCCAGTCTGACTGTTTCGTCGGGCTGATAAAGTATTATTTCCCCGTGTTGCTCCATATTCTACATAATTCTTGTTTTGTGTAAAAGTCCATAGAGCTTTTTAAGTAGACTTTACTTCTGTTTATGTACCCCCAGTGGAATGTGGAAAGGAAGAAACGGGAATCTTATTTCTTGTCCTTTAATAATTGTTCCAGAAGAGCGGTTTTTTCTTTCTCCAGTTCGAGCATCCGTTCGTACAGGGCTGTTTTTTCCTTACTCAGTTCGAGAATTTGTTCAACTGGGTTATACGTGCCAGCAAAATTTTCATTTGTAATCTCACTGTGTTACCCTCTTTTTTTGTCGTCTAACAGCTTCTCCAGTAATTCGATCTTTGCTTGCTCCTTTTCCAATAACTTTTCAAAAAGTTCGACAATCTTCTCAACGGGGTTGTAATGGTTTGTACTATTATCAATAGCTACATATCCTCTGCCGTGATTATTCTCTATGCTATTATTCTCGATAATCACCGTTACCGGGTCTTCTTCCAATTCCTTGATCAATTCAGGGGCTACGTTCAACGCTTTGGCAAATTTTTCGACCATATCATCTTCGATAACTTTTTTATTTTCATAATAAGACACAAGAGCCTGACTGATTCCCATGTCGGCAGCCAGGGCTTCCTGTTTTTTTCCCAGTGTACGCCGGAAACGTTTGACGGCATGCCCGTGGTGGGTGTTTTTTACTGTTTGTTCTTTTGTTTCCATATGTCTTTGAAAGTTATTTTATTACTGCAAATATATGCAAAAAACGGAACACATTGATAACTATTAATGTGAAATTGATAAATACCAATAAACTTCGTAACAGATATTTTATAAAATCTTCCTTACTTTGAACGTTTAACAAACAATAAGTGAATTTATTTAAAAATAAAACGCTATGGGACCATAACGAAATTTAAAACGAATTATTATCTTTGTGTCGTAAAACTACGGTACGAAGTAATATAGCGCTTTTTTGGTCTTTTCACCGAATCCGCAAAATTCAAAGTCAGAGACCAAAGAATGGAAGCGCCCTTAGCAATAAGGGCGTGGACATTGTTTTATTCTCTGACGAAGGCCCTTGCGGAGCCTGGTGATAGGAATAACGACAATCGTCCGCGCCTCTTTTTTATATCCCCGCATATACATCAGAGTTTATCGAATAAGATTTCAGATGCCTGACTTTCGCAATCTTATTCCTTTATCAATAGAATATCTATACTTCGCCAGTACGATTGCCCGTTACCGCACCGGGTTTCAGTTACCTGAAAACTCACTCCTCTCTTAGCCGGTTTTCGCCGGAAATACCTGTTGAATGCAAGTTTCGCAAGTTGTCCGTTCGCCTGTGGAAATGAAATAGGGTTGGGAAACGAAAAGACCTGTGAAACTTGAGCATTCATTTTTCAATAAACGCCGACAAGCATTTGCCGTTCGTAACGGATCAGGTTCACTGTCGGCCTGTAAGGATACAACATATCCTTGTACGGATTTAATTTTAATCGCATGAATAAAACAATGAAAATCATCCAATTGCCCCAATGGGGCAGGGTAGGGTTATCCCTTACCATCCAGTTTATTTCTGTTTTTGTATTATTGGGCACAGTCAACGGTTTTGCCGGTAATTATGTTCCCGAATCGCAAACTTCTTTTGGTGTGCAACAGCAAAAAAGGCAGGTGTCTGGAACCGTGACGGATGTGAACGGTGAACCTGTTATCGGTGCCAACGTGATAGAGAAAGGTACTGCAAACGGTACCGTAACCGATACCGACGGACGTTTTTTCCTCACGATAGAGAGCGGGGGCGTACTCCAGATCTCCTATATCGGCTATCTGGGGCAGGAAATCAATACCGCCGGAAGAACTTCTTTCGATATTGTGTTACAGGAGGATACGAAACTATTGGCTGAAGTGGTGGTCATTGGTTACGGCTCATTGGATAAGCGACAGGTAACAAGCGCCATCACTTCATTGAAAGGTGAAGATATGATGGTGGGTGTAGGCGGTGCCGATATCACTTCTGCCTTGCAGGGAAAGATAGGCGGCCTTGTGATGAACAATTTAGGGAGTGCCAATTCAGGTACGACCATTCAGTTACGCGGTATGACATCCATCAATGCCGGAAAATCTCCTTTAATCGTCATTGATGGTTTCCCGGGCGGCGATATCCGTTCATTGACACAGGAAGATATCCTATCGATCGATGTGCTGAAAGATGCTTCCGCCGGAGCTATCTATGGAACACGTGCGGCATCGGGTGTGATCCTGATCACCACGAAAAGCGGAT
>NZ_JAXQGC010000041.1:0-85855 GCF_034331125.1 Proteiniphilum sp. | reverse complement strand
AAAGCCTTGCACTGAAAGTGCATAGTTTTAACTAACGAACTTGAAAAATAAAAATCATATATTTGACCTTTCATCAATAAACATACAAGGAGTACCGATATGTTCCAAAAATTAGTCGCTATTGAACCTATTCACTTAATCCTATCCGCGGAGCAAGGATTGCATTCATTTGCCAAAGAAGTGATCCTTTATCGCGACATACCCGGCGATGATCATGAGATCACAGCTCGGATCGGGGATGCCGACGCGGTATTGCTCAGCTATACTTCACAACTCGGCAAACCCGTACTGGAACAATGTCCCAATGTAAAATACATTGGCATGTGCTGCTCCCTCTATTCACCCGAAAGCGCCAATGTGGATATCCGTTATGCCAACAGCCGGGGGATCACCGTCACAGGCATCCGCGACTATGGCGATGAGGGTGTCGTAGAATATGTGATCAGCGAATTGGTCCGCTGCCTGCACGGGTTCGGCCAGGAACCCTGGGACGGCATGGCCCGGGAGATCACGGGACTCCAAGCAGGCATCGTAGGGCTCGGCAGATCGGGTGGTATGATTGCGGATGCCCTCCGTTTCTTCGGTGCGGAAGTTTCCTATTTTGCCCGTGGGGAAAAAGAAGAAGCCAAAGCAAAGGGGTATCGTTTCCTGCCGTTAGATGATTTACTCAGCGAATCGGAAGTGGTCTGCTGTTGTCTCAACAGGAATACCCTGTTATTACACGAGGCCCAATTTGAGAAACTGGGTAACAAAAAGATACTGTTCAATACCGGCCTTTCACCTGCATGGGATGAAGTTCCCTTTTTACAGTGGCTCGGGGGAGATAACCTCTGCTATTGCGACACCGTGGGCGCGCTGGGAGGAGCACATCTCCTCAATCATCCGAAGGTACGCTGCATGCAAATAACCTCCGGCCGTAGCCGCCAGACGTTCGACCGTCTGAGTGAAAAGGTACTCGGGAATTTATCCGACTACACAGGTATCAAAATACAATAGGACTCCCCTTTTTACCAAAGCCCCAATAATCCGGACAAAACAACAAATGCAGGCACTATTTAGCCCCTGTTTCGATAATTTTCGCTTATTTTGCATTTCAATCAGATGAGTGATACTTCAAAATAAGTGGAAAAAGAGAAAGACATTGCTTCGATTTATACCCTGTATGTGGACGACCTGTTCATTTATGGCTGCTACCTCGGTTTTGAACGGGAGACCGTAAAAGATGCAGTTCATGATGTTTTTGTAAAGATCACGACCAGCAGCGACAATCTGGACAACATATCCAACATCAAATTCTATCTTTTCAGATCATTGAAAAACAGGCTTCTGGATATCCACAAAAATAAAAAAGAGCATATCGGGCTGGAAAATATAGATACTACCCAAGAAAGACCTTTCAATATACAAGTGAATGTTGAAGAACTCCTTATCGAAAGAGAGGAACAGAAGCAAATTAAAACTGAGATAGAACAAATGCTCAATGCGCTCACCGACCGGCAACGCGAAATCATCTACCTCCGCTATGTACAGGAATATGATTACGATCAAATTGCCGAATTACTTCACATCTCTGTCCACGGTTGCCGTAAACTCGTCTCGAAAGCGATTCTGAGCCTGAGAGAAAAATTCGGATCCTTGACTATGTTTCTGGTTCTTTTGTCATAGTTTCATCAGATATTCTTTCATTTCCCCTCCTTTCCACCGTCGCACCTTTCCGCTTCCCCCTCATCACCTTTCCGTCTTAACCGCACAATGTTAAATTTAAAAGTTTTTTCAAAGTAAAGGGTATAATTAAAATCCGGGGGCGTCTTTATATTACAAGGATACCTTTCAATATCAACATATCCTTTTATCATGCGGTAACAAACACCTGAATGAATACGGACAATATTTATACCGGCTATACGGATTTTTTAAAAGACAGAAAATTCATCCAATGGCAATTGATGCCCGACGAAAGTTTACATGATTACTGGCAGAACGTCATCGAGCAACACCCTGAGTACGATAAAGAGATGCAAAAGGCAATCTCCTACCTGAAAAAGACAGGGATGAATAAAAGCGCTTTGAATAAAAATGAACGTACAGAGCTACTTGAGAGAATTCAAAAGACTATCCGGCAAGAGAAAAGGATAAAGCAGCGCAGGCTTCTTTGGTACGTATCGGCTTCTGCTGCTGCGATTGCATTGATTGTAATCGGAATTACACTGTTTTCCCCTTCACCGGAACACATTACTCCTCCCGGCAAAGAACTTATTATAGGAGAATTGTTGAATAATGAAGATATTCAACTTATTACAAGTGGGGAAGCCATTTTATTCCAGGATGATGTAACGGTCACTCTCAATGAAGAAGGAACTGCCGAAATTGTACATGGCAATAATGAAACCAGTAAAATCAAAATTGCCCGGGATAAGCTTAATTCACTGGTTGTTCCTTATGGCAAACGCTCCATGCTCACCCTTGCCGATGGAAGCAGGGTTTGGCTCAATTCGGGATCGGTGCTCGAATTTCCGGCACAATTCAGCGGTAAGAACCGCGAGATCCGACTCACATCGGGTGAGATGTACATTGAAGTGGCCCACGACAAAAAGAAACCGTTCTACGTACAGACCGCCAATTTCAATGTAAAGGTGTACGGCACAAAATTCAATATTTCAAACTATTCCGGTTCACCGCAATCCGTGGTGTTAGTGGAAGGGAGTGTCAGCCTGCAATCGAAGGGCCATAAGGAGTTGTTTATAACACCCAGTGAAAAGGCCGTTTATTCCGAGAACGGTACATTTGACACACAGCAAATCGATGTAAATCAATTCATCAGCTGGAAAGACGGCTATCTTTCTTTCGACAAGACACCGATGACCGAAGTGTTGCAACAGATCGGCAGATATTACAACCTTTCGTTCAATTTTGATCAGAATGTGCATTTACAGCACCGAACCTGCACCGGTAAAATATTTTTATCCGACAATCTGGATAACGTGATGGCAACCCTAGGAATACTATCTTCTACCAGCTACGAGAGAATAGAAAATAAAATCCTTATTACCAATAAACCCTCTTAAATTGATATGCCTATGGATAGATAAAATGAAAAACGAAAAAGGCCGAACGGTACCGCGAATACCGTCCGACCGGAGATAATTTAATTTTCTTAGTTCAATAATAATTAAATCATACAAATATATGAATAAACATTCTATTGGGAAGGAAAAAAACGCCAATAATTACAAATGTATTCTAAGAGTCATGAGAATAACAGTATTCTTGTTCTTTTTCAGCATCATGTTTTCTCACGCCGCAACAAGCCATTCTCAGGAAGCGAAGCTCTCGCTCCATTTAAAATCGACAACTATAAAAGAGGCTTGCAAAGAAATTGAAAAACAAACCGGGCTCGTATTCGTTTTTGCCGACAATACCGAAGAAGCTATGGTGAAAAAGGTAGATATCCAGGCAAACAGCCGATCCATAAGCAACGTCTTGGACAATATACTCTCCAATACAGGGCTGAATTATAAGATACTGGACAAACAGGTCGTAATTTTTAAAGAAGAGAAAAAAATCGAAGCCCTGGAAATCCGTGAAAGTATCCTGGAAGAGATTACCCAGCAATTGAAGGTGACTATTACAGGAAAGATCACCGATAAAAACGGGGAATCCCTTATCGGCGCCAATATCGTGGAGAAAGGCACGACGAACGGTACGATAACTGATATGGACGGGCTTTTCTCTTTACAGGTGGCAGAGGGAGCCGCGCTTCATATTTCCTATATCGGTTTTCTGCCTCAAGAGGTCAACACCGCCGGGAGAACTTCCTTCGATATAATTTTACAGGAAGATGCGCAGTCGTTGGAAGATTTGGTAGTAATCGGATACGGTACCACAAGAAGAAAAGATTTCACGGGTTCCGTTACTTCTGTAAAAGTAGAAAATTCTCCGATTGCGTTAACCTCGAATATGAATGCGCTTGAATCCTTAAAGGGCAATGTAAGCGGTCTGGATATCGGTTATACGAATACAGCAGGTGGAGCGCCGTCTATGTTAATACGGGGTCAGCATTCCATATCCGGCTCAAATGATCCTTTGATTGTTGTGGATGGGGTCATCTTTATGGGAAGTATAAGTGACATTAATCCTAACGATATTGCCTCTTTTGATATTTTGAAGGACGCGACTTCGGCCGCGGCCTATGGATCGCGTTCTGCGAATGGGGTGATCATTATCAGTACAAAAAAAGGGCGAAGCGGGAAACCCATGATCAACTTAAATATCAGTGGAGGCATGCAGTCACGGCATTTGAAACAGGACCTGATGAAAGGAGAACAATGGCTGGAAATGGTTAAGGCAAAAAACAGATATACGGATAATAGTTTCCTGACAACTCAACAAGAATTGAATTATAATGCCGGAAAAGAGGTTGTTTGGTTTGATGAAGTAACCCGTACCGGATGGGTTCAGGATCATCAGGTTTCCATATCGGGAGCGGGAGAAAAAATGAATTATTATCTGTCTACCTCTTATTCCCAGAATGAGGGAATTGTAGTAGGGGATGATTATACCCGTGGTACTGTTTTTGGGAAAATAGAGACCAATATTACCGATTGGTTGAAGGTGGGCATTGATGCTGCTTACACACTTTCGGATTATTCAGGAGTAGCAGCCGATTTCCGTTCTGTAGCGTTGTTAACACCGTATGATATGATGTATCATAATGAAGCGCAAGGTTTGCTGGAAAAATATCCAAACGACCAAAGTGAAATGACAAATCCTTTATGGGGCGTAGATGATCAGGACAGGTTAAAGGATTTGGACAAACGGAATAATTTCCGGATCAATATGTCTGCCGAAGTAAAAATTCCCTGGGTAAAAGGATTGAGTTTCCAGTTTAATTATGCCGGCAACATGGATTACAGAAAGACCGGACAATTTTATCACGAATCCTATTATGCCCCGATCGGCCCTTATGATGATGAATCACGTTATTCTGCTTCCACTCAGAGGAACTACTTGGCAATAGCGAATGGTTATACCAGTAATTTCAAAACAACCAGTTGGGTGATGGATAACATTTTGAGATATAACAATACATTTGGAAAGCATGCTCTTGATTTAACGGCTGTAGCGACAAGAGATAGCAGAAACTATGACTATGAAAACTTTTCCGGAACCGATTTTTCGGATAACGGAAATACAATATTAGGATTGGGGGGACTGCATTACAGTAAAGTGCAAAAAATCACATTGGATAATAATAAACGAAAAAATATCGGTTATTTCGGACGTGCATCATATTCGTATGATGATACCTATTATTTAACTGCATCTTTCCGCAGGGATGGTGCATCCGTATTTGGGGCCAATAATAAATGGGGTAATTTCGGAGCTTTCGGCGGTGCATGGAGAATTACGAACGAACCGTTTATGCAAAGTTCCGGTTTCCTGAATGATCTCAAACTCAAATTGTCCTGGGGGAAGAACGGGAATCAGGGATTGAATCCATATGGAACATTATCGCCTGTGAGTACAGGATCTTCCGGAGGTATTTATTATACATTCGGAAACAGTGGAGAGTCGTATTATGGTATTGTCCAAAATGCGCTCGGGAATGCGGATTTGGGTTGGGAAACAACCGAAGCCTGGAATACCGGTTTCGAATCAACCTGGTTGAATAACCGGCTCTTTATAGATTTGGATGTTTACTTTTCCAGAACATACGATCAGATTTTCACCCGATCCATTCCTGTGATGACCGGATTCACAAATATGCGTGCATCCATGGGCGAGGTGCAAAACAATGGCGTTGAACTGACGGTTCGTACCGTTAATCTGAATAAAAACGACTGGAATTGGACCAGCGGCCTTACGTTCTGGTTAAACAGGAATAAGCTTATTCATCTCTACGGCGAAGATTTGGATGGAGACGGAAAAGAAGACGACGATTTGGGTAACAGCCTGTTCATTGGACACTCCATTCATTCTATTTTCGGCTATAAACAAGATGGCATCGTACAAGAAAGCGATGTCGCATACATGAATACCAACGGCGTTTCGGCCGGCACACCAAAATATGTGGATGTGGATGGAGATGGTGTTATCACGACAGAGGATCGTACTATAGTAGGGAAAAGAGACCCTAATTTCAAATTAAATCTTGCCAATACGGTTTCCTATAAAAACTGGGAATTATATGTCATGATGACGGGAACTTTCGGAGGAAAAGGTTATTTTCAGCAATCCAATACACCTGCTTTTATTGCCGGCGGACATAGCGACTTTTCCGGCTCCAATAACATGTATGTACCATACTGGACAGAAGAGAACAGAAGTAACAAATATCCGGCAGCTTGGTTTCTTGGCGATAATTATTTCCTCGGTTTACAAAGTCGTGCTTATGTGCGTATTCAGGATGTTACCTTATCCTATACTTTCAGGGAATCATGGGTGAAAAATATTGGCATTAATCATCTGAAACTGTTTTTCTCCGGTAAAAATCTGGCAACTATCACCGGATGGGAGGGAGGAGATCCTGAGATCGGAAATACAATCCTTAGTTGGAGTTATCCGGTTGCAACGACATTGCTTCTGGGTGTTAATGTTAGTTTTTAACTTTTAAAATAATCATATTTATGAAAAATAGTATTTTAAAAAAATGTATTTTGTGGTTGTTCGCTATACCGGTATTGTTCGGATGTGACGATGATCAGTTTCTGACGGAAAATCCGGAGACGTTTTACACAATTGAAAATGTATTTACGACTTCCGAGCAAATAAACCAGGTGCTCACAAGTTGTTACACCCAGGTTCGTTCCATCTTTTGTCCTTATGAGGACTGGGATTTAGCCTATTATTCTTATCGAATGGGCAACGGAACCGATATGTTTGATGTGCCTACCATTCGTTTTGGCACCCGCTTCAATGATTATAGCGTGTTAAATGCCCAGTCGCATGCTTTTTATTCCGTTTATTCCAATTTTTATTACCTTATTAATTTGGCGAATACGGCTTTGTATGCGACCGAAAAGGAGGATATCACATGGGATTCCGAGGCGGACAAAACAGAAAAAATTGCCGAGGCCCGTTTTTTCAGGGCATTTGCCTACCGTAATTTAGGAGAACTGTTCGGCGGGGTACCAATCGTAACAAGTATCACGACAACGCCCCGTTATGACTATACCCGTTCGACACGGCTGGAAACTTATCAGTATGCCATTGATGAACTGGAAGCCATCTTAAACGATTTGCCGGAGACCTCTCCCCAGGCAGGACGATTAGTTCGCGCAGCAGCACAACATAATTTGTGCCAACTGTATATCGATAAGGGCGTTGTGCTGGCCGAAAGCGGAGGAGATGCAGCGGGCGCCTATGCAAAAGCTGTTCAATACGGGAATGAGGTGATTGACGGTGGTATTTACCACTTAATGACCGAACGTTTCGGTACGCGGAAAAATGATGATCCGACTTTTTATTTTGCAAATATCGAAGCGGATAAGGCCCCTGAAACGCTCTATGCTGCTGCGGGTCATCCAATAGAAGGAAACGTTTATTGGGATTTGTTTCAGGAAGGGAATCAGGATTATCAGTCAGGAAACAAAGAAGCTATCTGGGTGGTTCAGATCGATTATGAAGTATATAAACAAGAAGGCGGTTTTGGAGGAAGGGGATTACTTTATTATCCGGCATATTACGGTCCTGTTTTTCGTGATCAGGCAGGCGGATTAGCTATCGGAATCATGGAAGATGTAGGCGGTTTTGGTTGTTGTGCGGTAACGCCTACGTTATATACACGGGACATGATTTATCAGGATCAATGGGGGAATGATATGCGTAATTCGGAAGCTGTCTTCCGCAGAACAATTTTGGGAAACATAAAAGACACGGAATATTATGGAGCGCCTATCCCCTGGGAAGTGTTGTATAAGGAGGATGCCAATGGGAATAAAAACGATGCGGCAACCACCCAGCTATATCCTATTTCATGTAAAGTGGGGCCGGATCAATATACAGGTGTGGCAGATGGTCAAAACAGGATGAGAATTTTTCGTGATGATTATCTGATCCGTTTATCGGAAACAATCCTGTTACGTGCTGAGGCGAAGATGCGGTCAGGCGATAATGCGGGTGCGGCTTCTGATATCAATATACTTCGTTCCCGCGCTAAATGCGAGTATTTGGTAACCGCGGCGGATGTAAATCTGGATTTGATCCTTGATGAACGTGCCCGTGAATTGGTTTATGAGGAAAGTCGTTGGAATACATTGCTCCGTATGGGGGGTACGGTAGCTGTAGACCGTATTAAAGAGTATGCCTATTGGGATTATCCGAGGACAACGTTAACCAAAACATTTAATCTTTGGCCGATACCTCAAACCGTTATTGATACAAACAAGGACGTTAAACTGGAGCAAAATCCCGGATGGTAATAGTAATAAACCTTTGCAGTTGTCATTTTAAACTGAAATGATTTTTATTAAACCGACGGAATCTGAACGGGACATTCCCTAAAGACCATAGTTCCGTCGGTTTATTTTTTTAGATCAGAAAATGACCGGAGGATTAAGCTCATGTTGTTTTAAAAAACTTGTTGAAAATGAAGAAATATCTATTATTCGTCTATTTGTTATGGGCACTCGGGTGTAAGGCACAGTCTCTTGTCGTTGAAAATGAAAGCTCAATTATAGAGACTTCCGAAGGCAAACCCTTTCTCTGGTTGGGTGATACCGCATGGGAATTATTTCACGCTTTAAACAAGGAAGAAATAATCCGGTATCTGGACAATCGGTACGATAAAGGGTTTACCGTTATCCAGGCTGTGGTGATTTCCGAACTGAATGGCCTGGAAACGCCCAATGCTTATGGTGAGTTGCCATTAATCGATAACGATCCGGCCCGGCCTAACGAGAGATACTTTCAACTGATCGATTTTGTGGTCGAAGAAACAGCTAAAAGAGATATGTATGTGGCCATATTGCCCGCATGGGGCAGTTATGTGGAGGAAACGGAAGGCAAACCCTCTTTGTTTCATCCGGAAAATGCGTATATTTATGGCCGGTATTTAGGGAATCGGTATAAAGATAAAGCCGTTATCTGGATACTTGGCGGAGACCGAAATGTGCAGACGGATATGCAATATCAGATTTGGCAGGCAATGGCCAAAGGACTTTATGACATTCATAAAGGGAAACAACTGATGTCTTATCATCCGACAGGAGATATATCTTCTCATTATTGGTTTCATAATGATCCCTGGCTCTCTTTTAATATTGTGCAAAGCGGGCACTATAAAAAACCGGATATGGTGTACCGTTATGCGGGAACATATTTGCAATTGTCACCCACTAAACCTTTCCTAAATGCAGAGCCGGCTTACGAAGATATTCCCGTTTATTTTTGGGAATATGATGATTATGCGAAGTACGGAAAGAAGAAAGAAGATGTGATGGACGAACGGGGGCTGATAAAAGATCCCGGCTATTTTGCCCAAGGTATTTATGACGATTATGATATTCGGATGCAAGCCTATTGGACTTATCTGTCCGGAGCAGCCGGTTATACCTATGGGAACAATGCCATCTGGCAAATGTACAAACAGGGAGGGAAATACAGTGTTCCTTGTATCACCTATTGGGAAGAAGCGATGGATCGTCCCGGCGCTGACGACATGCGTCATGTGAAAACCCTGTTCACCCAATATCCGTTGGGGACATTTCAATCTGATTTATCCGCCGTATTCGGGGTGAATCTGAATGACGAAAATCATGTCTCATCGGTTGTGGCATTGGATCATTCTTTCATCCTGGTTTATCTGAGTAAAGGACAAAAAGTGCGGATCAATATGTCTAAGCTGGCAAAAAAAGGGAAAGCGTATTGGTTCGATACCCGTGAAGGCGTTTTCCAACTCATCGGAGAAGTTGATAACAGCGGCATTCTGTCTTTTGAACCGCCCAAAAGCAACGATCAGACAGGAAACGATTGGTTGTTGATTGTAGATACGAAAAATAATTTCCCGTAAAGCTGCTTTTATGAAAAATTCGATACTTTTGAAAAACAGCTTATTAGGTTGTATTTTGATGATAATCTTTTCCTGTCATACAAATAAGGCAAAGGAGGAAGCATGGATTTCCCTGCTCGACAAGGATCTGAGTCAGTGGCGAATGTACCTGAGTTTTGAAATGAAAGATGACTATGACGGCAGTATACCTGTGGATGCAGAAGGAAACATCATGTTACCTGTTGGTTACGATAATAATGTCAAACAGGTCTTTTCCATGATAGAAATAGATAAAGAACCGGTTTTAAGAATCAGCGGGGAAATATACGGGTGTGTTTTCACAAAGGAGTGTTTCAAAAATTACCATCTTCGGCTGAAAATAAAATGGGGAGATAAAAAATGGATTCCACGGATAAATGATCCAATGGATTCGGGATTGCTTTATCACTCCCAGGGAGAATGTGGGGTAGATTACTGGCGTAGTTGGATGTTAAGCCATGAATTTCAATTGATAGATGGTAGCTGTGGCGATTACTGGTGTATAGGAAACACACAGGTAGACATACGGGCACGGAAAGAACAAAACAGATTGCGGTTTGATCCCGCAGCAGATCTTATCCCGTTTGGTGTTGGAACAGAAAACAACGGATATTGTGTTGTCAATGAAGTAGCAGATAAGCCTAAAGGAGAGTGGAACGATATCGAATTGATTTGCTTCGAAGGCAAGAGCTTACACATTGTCAACGGAGCGGTTGTAATGGCTCTTTCCAATTTGAGATATCAGGACGGAGAACAGATAAAACCGCTCATCGAAGGTAAGATTCAATTACAGAGCGAGGCTGCTGAAGTTTTTTATAAAGATATACAGATAAAAGAAATTGATCATCTTCCGGAAATCTATGACTTTTACTTCAATTGATAAACCAATATGTCATGAAAATAAAAAATAACAGATTGAAAATAAATATCTCGCGCCTATTTCTTATTTTGTCGTTAGGCAGTGTGTTATGCTCGTGCAAATCACAATCACAAGGATATATTATGACAGTTTCGGGACCGGTAAAACCTTTGGAATTGGGAACAACTCTTATACATGAGCATATTCTTGTTGATTTCATCGGAGCCGATAGTATTGGATATGAAAGGTGGGATCGCAAAGATGTCATTGATAAGATCCTGCCATATTTAGCTGAAATAAAAGAACGGGGCGTTAAAACTTTTATAGACTGCGCTCCCGTTTATCTTGGCCGGGATCCGTTTCTTCTCAAAGAACTGTCCGCAAGATCAGGGTTACACATTATCACGAATACAGGATACTACGGAGCCGGAAATAATAAATTCTTACCGGAGAATTTTTTTTCTTCCGATGTTTCGGAAATCGCCGGAAAATGGATTGATGAATTTAAAAATGGCATTGAAGGAAGCAGTGTTAAGCCGGGATTCATTAAAATAGCCGTTAATGAAGTCAACACATTATCCGCGGACCACAAAAAGATTATCTCGTCAGCCGCGATTACACATCTTGAGACGGGATTAACCATTGTCTCGCACACAGGGACTGATATACCTGCTTTCGAACAGCTTGATATATTAAAAAATACGGGAGTAGATCCTTCTGCTTTTGTTTGGACTCATGCTCAGTCAGGTACAATAGAAGGGAACATTAAAGCAGCTTCTATGGGCGCATGGATATCTCTCGACAATATACTAAACAGGGAAGATCTTGAACCGGGGACTCCGTACAGTATCCAGTGGTATGCCGACAGGATCATAGCACTTAAAAATAAAGGATTTCTTAATAAGGTATTGATTTCACATGACTCCGGATGGTATGATCCTGCAAAACCCCAGGGTGGTACGATTAACGGATACACAGATATTTTTGATTATTTTTTACCTGTATTATTGGAAAAAGGCTTGACACGACAGGATATTGACAGTTTGTTGATAAATAACCCACAGGAAGCTTTCCTGATAAAGGTCAGGAGTTTAAGATAATTCATTACTTAAAAGAATAAAATGGCAAACAGAAACCTATTATTTATTTTATTTACCATTCTCCTTTCGTCTGTATTTTATCGCGTCCATGCAGGCGATTTTGTGCCGGCGGAACCATCCGCCCATTTGTTGAATGACCGTTGGTCGGCATCGTGGATTACTTGTCCGGATATATCCGGATACGATTACGGTGTCTATCATTTCCGCAAAACATTTGTTTTGGACAAAAAACCGGAAACGTTTGTAATTAATATTTCGGCGGATAACCGCTATCGTCTGTTTGTGAACGGGAATCCCGTTTGTTGGGGCCCCGCAAGAGGAGACCTGCTGCATTGGTATTACGAAACAGTGGATATTGCACCTCTGCTTACAGACGGAAAAAATACGTTGGCAGTCGCCGTTTGGAACTTCGGCGAATTTACACCCGGCTCACAAATGACATTAAAAACCGGACTTATTGTGCAGGGAAATACGGAAAAAGAAGAGGTCGTAAATACAAACAACACCTGGAAAGTGATACAAAATACGGCTTATTCTCCATCAACGGATTTTATCTATGATGTAGGCTGTAGCGATACTGTTGACGGATCTGACTATCCCTGGGGATGGGAAATGCCCGTATACGACGACAGCCAATGGCTCACGCCGCGAAGAATAGGGCATGGACAACCTTACGGTACGGGCACGAGTTACGATTGGGTATTGATTCCCCGTGACATACCGATGATGGAAGAGACTCCACAGAGAATGGGGAAAATCCGTCGTTCGGAGGGAATAAAAGTGCAGGAAGGATTTTTAAAAGGGCAATCGCCTGTCGTTATACCGGCAAACAAAAAAGTGTCGATGTTGATTGACCAGGAAATTCTTACGACAGGATATCCTGAATTACTCACTACCGGAGGACGTGGCGGCAAAATTAAACTTACATATAGTGAAGCCCTGTTTAAGAACGGTCAAAAAGGCAACCGGAATGAGATTGACGGACACCGGATGGAACGCGCCTTTTCCGACTATTTCTTACCCGATGGGGGAAGTAACAGACTTTTCCGGCCGCTCTGGTTCAGAACCTGGCGTTATATCCAACTGGAAATACAGACCACCGAAGAACCATTGACCATTCATGACTTATACAGCAAATATACAGGATATCCTTTTCGTGAAAACGCATATTTTGAAAGCGACGTCAAGTCAATCGACAAGATTTGGAAAGTCGGTTGGAGAACCGCACGTTTATGCGCGCACGAAACCTATTTTGATTGTCCGTACTATGAACAATTACAATATGTAGGGGATACCCGCATACAGGCATTGATTTCACTGTATGTGGACGGTGATGATCGCCTGATGCGTAAAGCTATCCGTAATTTCGACTGGTCGCGTTCATACGAAGGTATTACAACCAGCCGTTATCCAAGCAGGGTGCCTCAGTATATTCCTCCGTTTTCGCTGTATTGGATCAACATGGTACACGATTACTGGATGCACCGGGAGGATCCTGCTTTTATAAAAGAGTGTTTACCGGGAGTAAAATCGATATTGCAATGGTTTGCCGACAGGATAGATACAAATACCGGTATACTGGGGCCTATACCTCATTGGAATTTTGTGGATTGGCCGAAGGAATGGCCCTGGAGTAATGAAGAACCAACAGGAGGAGTTCCTCCGGGAGGAGTAACAGGGGGATCTTCCATACTCAGTCTCCAATTGGCTTATACCCTGAAAGACGCCATCGAATTATTAAAAGAATTCGGAGAAGACGAACTGACGGTACGTTATCAGCAATTGTACGAATCCCTCTGTGAAAACACCTGGTTACACTGTTGGGATGAAAACAAACAACTGATGGCCGATGATGTCAAACGTACAAGCTATAGCCAACATGCCAGTATCATGGGCATTCTTTCCGATGCCGTACCGCAGGAAAAACAGCAGGATTTGTTCAGGAAACTCGATAGCGACCCTTCGTTGATACAGGCCACATTCTATTACCGTTTCTATTTGTTCAGGGCTTTGAAGAAAGTCGGTCTGGCCGAACGGTACACCGAAATGTTAAAACCCTGGTATGATATGCTGGATATGGGACTGACCACTTTTGCGGAAAATCCCGAACCGACGCGCTCCGACTGCCATGCATGGAGTTCAAGCCCCAATTATGATTTGCTGGCCACGGTCTGTGGTATTGAGCCAGCCGCACCCGGATTTAAATCGGTAAATATTAAACCCCATTTGGGAGAACTGGAATATATCAAAGGAAAAGTCCCGCATCCGGAAGGAGATATTCACATAGAACTCAAAAAGGCACCCAAAGGAATTTCCGGAACAGTCTCACTTCCAGACAAATTACCCGGAACATTTATCTGGCAGGGACAAAGTCTGGTGTTAAAACCGGGCGTGAATAAAATTTATCTGCAAATAAAATGAACTCATTCCGTGTTAAGCGTCCCCAGGCGCTTGCAGAGGCCTGAACGGACGGAACAAAACAATGGACCTGTCAATCCTCTGGTGTTATTTTGTTTGCGGAAGTTAAATCATTAATTATAAAGTTGTCTGTATGAAACGAGCATGATAATTGTTCTCACACAAGAACATGACTAAAAGCGAGTTCCATACGACACCTTTGAATTATTCGCGTTAAGCTAAATGAGCAGAGCCAAACTTGTTTGAGCTATGCCATAGCGAGCGAATATCTAACTTTGGTGAAAATAAATAATTTTAGTCATATGAAATTAAAAATTGTTCTTATAAACTGGTGTTTGTTTTTCATTGTAAGTGTAATATCGGCACAACCAATAGCATTGCACCCCACTAATCCACATTACTTTATTTATAAAGGCAACGCTTCGCTCCTGGTCACGTCGGCTGAACATTATGGGGCGGTATTGAATCCGGCATTCGACTATGTCAAATACCTCAATACATTGCATCGCGAAGGGATGAACTATACCCGCATCTTTACCGGTAGCATGTATTGGGAAATAGAAAATGATTTCGGCATTACTTACAATACGTTGGCACCTGCGCCTGGAACGGCTTTGGCTCCATGGAAACGTTCGCAGGAACCAGGGAACCTGAACGGGGGGAATAAATTCGATATGGAACAATGGGATGAAGCTTATTTTGATCGATTGCGGGCGTTTGTGGCGGAGGCTGAAAAAAAAGATATCATAGTGGAGGTTACGCTCTTCACCTCCATTTATAACGATAAAACATGGAGTAACTGTCCGGCGTACCCTGACAATAATATAAACAATACTATACGTGACTACAGGAAAGTACACACCCTTGACAACGGAAACCTGTTGAAATACCAGGAAAACTTTGTCACTAAAATAGTACATGAGTTGAATGAGTACGATAACATCATTTATGAGATCCAGAATGAACCTTATGTAGACCATCAGATATCCAGGTATCAGCCTGACATGTGGGAGAAATCTAGTCTGAACGAAGAACGTAGAAGGGTTGATCTGGCTTCTGCCGTATCGTTGGAATGGCAGAAACATATACTGGATATCATCGTTGAAGAGGAAAAGGCTCTTCCCAAAAAACACCTGGTAGCTCAGAATTATTGTAATTATATATATCCTGTAGAAGATGTGGATCCGGATATATCTATTATCAATTTTCATTATGCACGTCCCGGAGCAGTACATCTCAACTATGGTTGGAACCGGGCGATAGGATTTGACGAGTCCGGCTTTTCGGGCAATGATACGCATGTTTACCGGTTGCAGGCCTGGATGTTTATCATGGCCGGCGGCGCGTTGTTCAATAATCTGGACTATTCTTTTGCCGTTGGATACGAGGATGGTACGCTGGAGCAGAAAGCCCCGGGCGGAGGCAACACGTTGCTGAGAAAACAACTGTACATTCTTAGGAATTTCATCGAACAGTTTGATTTTGTAAAATTCTCGCCCGATATGAATGTAGTTGCTTTATCTCCCGGAGCTTATTTTCAGGCTCTTTCTGACAATAAAAAACAATTTGCAATTTATCTGGGAGGCGGAATATGCAATTCTTTACATATTAATTTACCCAAAGGCAGCTATAAAGCACAATGGACAAATCCCGCAGACGGAACATCAGCCGGATGGGAAACCATAAAGTCCAAAGGTAGTACGATAATATTGGATGTGCCCGATTATAATACAGATATCGCCCTTTCAATCATAAAAACCAGATAGGACCAATAAGCCATCCGATAGTGAAAACCGTATATTGTTAAAAAATGCAACTGATCAAGCACAACAATAAAACTAACTGATAATCAATTAATCAATATAATCAGAGCGGGTATTAATATCGGGTTCAAACATACATTAAAAGAATATCGAATAAGAGAAAAAATTAAGAATCATGTTTTTATTTGTCATATTTACGATAATAATGCAATTTTCTGGAATAAAAAAGGTGTAGATCAAGTTTTATTTTTACATTTGCAGTTATAACAGATACAGATATGATTGCTGAAATTACATTCAAGAATTTTTTCTCCTTCAGGGATGAAACGACTTTTAGCTTTGAAGCAGACAATGACACAGCTATGCAGCAATTTCATGTGGTTGAAGTCGAACCTGATGTGAAATTGTTAAAGTTAGGTATCATTTACGGAGCGAATGCGTCGGGAAAGAGTAATGTTTTGAAAGTATGGGAGTTCTTTCAGGAGTTCTTTGATTCCGGCAAGATAGTCGAAAGAAATGACCCTATCCCATATACCTCTTTTATGCTCGATGAAAAATCACACAAACAACCATCGGAGTTTGCCATTACTTTTTATATAAAAGATCAAACAAAAAAATATATCAAGTATAAATACTCATTGGCTTTACTTGACAATACCGTAATATCCGAAACTTTACAGGCATATTTCAGTACCCAGCCTACTGCCATATTTGAAAGGGTATATAACCAAGGCATATCCGTTATTAAATTCAGCACTAAGTTGAAAGTCCCGGCGGCTGTCAGGGACGAGATCACGATCAAGTGCCTTCCCAATATATCCATGTTTTCTGCATACCGTAGGGTTAATACGAATATTCCTGTGTTGGAAGAAGTCAATAATTATCTGCATAATAAACTGCTGCTGCCACTTATTGCCCCTGGCGAACTGTTTCCGCAGCATATAGACATCCATTCCCGGCAGCAGAGAGAAAATATACTCCAATTTATTAAGGAAGCGGATTTCAATATATCGGACATCCAACGGAATGAGAAGACAGAAACGCCGTTTGATAATTCCTATTATTATACACACAGGATCATCGACAAATATAACAACTATGTTTACTATAGTTTTCCGGAGGATATGGAATCAGCGGGAACAATCCAGGCTTTCAGGCTTTCGGGTTATATCTATGAAGGGATCAGGAACAAAGGATTCATTGCCATTGACGAAATTGAATCATCGCTGCACCCCAAACTGATAGAGTTCCTGTTAGTTAAATTCCTCAAAGAGTCTGAAACCGAACAGCTTTTGTTTACCACACACTATGATGGCCTTCTGGCGGAGGAAGACCTTATCCGAAAAGACAACATCTGGTTTACGACAAAAAACAAGGAAGGAGTTTCAGCGCTTTATCCGTTAACTGATTTTAAAGGGTTAAACAGACTCAGTTCACTGCAAAAGGCATACAAGCTCGGCAGGTTCGGCGCGATTCCCAATATCTAAACCGCTCAGCTATGGCAAGGAAGAATAAAGGAACAAAAAACCAGAAGAAATCAGTATATATCGTTGGTGAAGGGATCACCGAACAATATTATTTTCAGCATTTAAAACGGCTCAAAGGTTTTACCTGCATTGTAAAACCCCGTCTTTTCGGTAATACAAGTGTTTGGGAAATTGAAAAGAAGATTTACACAAAAATATATAAGGCCATTGACAGACTCAAAGAAACAGTATAATCAATGATAAGTTACTTGTATTATTGGCCAAGCTTCTTTTTTGCGTGTTACAGACGAATAGCGAAATGAATTACCAGCACGTAAAATAGAAAAGAGATGAAAAAATTATTAATAATGATAACAACTTGGTTCAACTATAAAAATACAATAGATGATAACAACGAAAAGAATAAAAGAATTTACAGGTTTAATTGTATGCCTCTTTGCCGCTTCCCTCCTGTATCCCCAGCAAAACGTGAATTACGATGAGTCGAAAGTTCCTTCGTATGTGCTACCCGGGCTTTTGCAATGTGAGAACGGAGAGGTGGTCTCGACCATAGAGCAGTGGGAAAAGCAGCGAAGACCGGAGCTGCTGGAGTTATTCGCTTCACAGGTGTACGGCCGCACTCCCACAGGAGATATCGATGTTACATACGAAATACTGACGGAGAACCCTGGTGCGCTGGACGGTAAAGCAACCGGTAAGCAGGTTAAATTTACTTTTTCCAACGGGAAGAAAAAAACGGAAGCTATTCTTCTGTTGTACATTCCCAACAAACCGGCAGGTAAAGTACCTGTTTTTGTCGGCTACAATTTCAAAGGAAATCACAGTACTACTTCAGATACAACGGTTCTTTATTCTCCCGTTTTCCACTTGGTAAAGGAGCCGGATCATCCCGACTGGGAAAGGGGGAATCAAACAAGCCGGTGGAGCTACGACAAGATTATCGACCGGGGATATGCGGTGGCAACGATGTGCTATCACGATATTTTCCCCGATAAACCGGAATTAAGAGATCATAGCATCGTCTCCCTCTTTCCCGGATATGATCCTGAAACTACTGCTCACGACGAATGGCAGGCTATCGGCGCCTGGGCCTGGGGGTCGAGCCGGATAGTGGATTTTCTGGAAACACAGGAGAAGATAGACCGCGATAAGATCGCCATCATGGGGCACTCCCGACAAGGGAAGGCTGCTCTTTGGGCCGGCGCCCGGGATGAGCGCTTTCGTATTGTCATCTCCAATGATTCCGGCTGCGGGGGAGCCGCCCTTTTCCGAAGGAAGTTCGGAGAAACCATCGCCATTATCAATAAAAATTTTCCTCATTGGTTCTGTAAGAATTTCCTCCAGTACGACAACCGGGAAGAAGCGCTACCCATAGACCAGCATCAACTTATTGCTTTGGTAGCTCCCCGGAAAGTGTATGTGGCAAGCGCCGAAAAAGACCTCTGGGCGGATCCGAGAGGGGAATTCTTATCCGCTTACCATGCAGGACCGGTGTATCGGTTATACGGATTAGCAGCTATCGATTCCGATGAGATGCCGGAACTCCACGAACCGATTATGGGAGACATAGGCTACCACATCAGGGCCGGCAAACATGACGTGACGGAATATGATTGGGAATGTTATCTGGATTTTGCAGATAAACATTTCAAGAATTAATTTGTTTTTAATCAACTTCAGCAACAAGATGAAACTTATTTCACCGATTATTCTCCTGTCGATCGTTTTATTCGGTTGCACAGCCACAACAGAAAAACAACCTACCGGTTATGTGAACCCTTTCTTAGGGACAGCCACGCTATGGGAACCTGAGGACCTGGGATATGTGCGTACTTGGGAAGAACGTACATGGGGTGCCGAGGTCTTTCCCGGAAGCTCCCTGCCCAATGCCCTGGTGCAACTGAGTCCCGTCACCCAATTCAGGAGTGGAGCAGGCTATCAATATGAGGATACAGTGATCTATGGTTTTTCACATACCAATAAAGGGCACTGGAACCTGCTGCATATTCCCCTGCTGCCGGTCACGGGAGAGATCACGCCGGGAAATTATGCCTCCACCTTCAGTCATGATAACGAATCGGCTCACCCGGGCTATTATCAGGTATTCCTTGAAACCTACGGTATCGACGTGGAACTGACCACTACGCTGCGCTGCGGATTTCACCGGTATACCTATCCCAGGGGAGCGGAGAAGAAGTTAATTGCCGATATGACCCGCTCCAACAACCATGTAAGGGACTGGGGCATCCAAAAGGTAGATGAGTATACTTTTTCCGGTTTTCAGGATGCCGAAGGCAAATTGCATTTCTATGCGGTCTCCAACTATCCGATAGAAGATATACGCCAACTGAAAGACGAGCGGCATGAAGTTTCTCTGGTGGCTTTCGGCGAGAGTAAAAGCGGCGGGATGTCGGGTGAGAACGAAAAAAACAAAGGGAGAGGAAAAAACGAACCGCTGGAACTCAAAATAGGATTCTCCTTTGTCAGCATCGAAAATGCAAAGATGAACTTGGAAGAGGAGATGCTGAATAAAAGCTTCAATCAGGTACGGGAAGAAGCCGATGCAACATGGAACAGTTTACTCTCCAAGATCAAAGTATCGGGTGGTACCGAGCGCGAGAAAGGTATCTTCTACTCTACCCTCTACCGCTCATTCCTCTGGCCCGCACTTCGCAGCGATGTGAACGGCGATTACACGGATGAGAGAGGAGAGGTAATCAATGAGGGATTCCGTTATTATACCAATCCCTCGTTCTGGGACGACTATCGTAACAAGCTGGTATTGCTGGCCATGTTATCACCCGATGTGACCGCCGATATTATCAAATCGATCACCGACAAAGGGGAGAAAAGAGGAGGGTATATGCCTACCTTCTTTCACGGCGACCATTCCTCGGTATTCGTAGCGGGAAGCTATCTGCGTGGCATTACCGACTTCGATCTGGAACGTGCTTATAAATTATTACTGAAGAACGCCACTGTACCCGGCCGCGGCGGCAGGCCTTATCTGGATGAATATCTCGACCGGGGCTGGATCGCAGAGAAAGATACCACCAACGTACCCACATGGGATGAATACAAGGCGGCAGTCACTAAAACGGTGGAGTATGCCTATGATGATTACGCAACCGCATTGATCGCAAAAGAATTGGGTGATGAGAAAAATTACTCGCTGCTGATGAAACGCTCCGGCAACTACAAGAACCTGTTCGATCCATCCACCGGCTTTTGGCGCGGAAAAATCGACAATGGGAATTGGATAGAAGACTTCGATCCCTACTATCCCTATTTTGCCTATATGTACCGGGAAGCGAATGCATGGCAGTCGCTCTTCTTCGCACCGCATGATCCGGAAGGGATGATCGCATTATATCCGTCTCCGGAGGCAGTGGATCAAAAGCTTGATTCTCTCTTCACCGAGCCCTGGAGAGGATATGAAGCACACAACATGACCGGATTTATCGGTAATTACTGCCATGGGAACCAGCCCTCCCATTCTATCCCCTACACCTATTATTTTATCGGCAGGCAGGAGAAAGCGCAATGCGTGCTCGACAGCATCATGGACCGCTTCTATGATATGGGAGCCGAAAAACTGGCTTATGCGGGCATGGACGATGCGGGTGAGATGTCGGCATGGTATGTGTTCAACGCCATCGGGCTGTATACCTATTCACCGGCCGATCCGGAATATATCATCTCTGTTCCCCTGTTCGACGAGGTAAAATTTTCTTTGGGTGAAAGCAGGGAATTTACCATCAGGAAGGAGGGCAACGGAAAGAAGATCCGACAGATCAGATACGGTAACGAAACCATAGACGGATGGTTTATTCGACACGACCAGCTGGCACAGGGCAAAGAACTGATAATAACTACTACTGAATAGTAAAATAACGGGTTGCTAATAACCTCATCTTATTCCAATTCTTTCCGCCAGTAATACATGGCAGGCAAGGGCTCTCCGAATCCGAGACTTTGATACAAATGTTGGGCGGAGAGATTATCCTTGCGTACTTCCAGTGTGATGCGACTGCATCCTCTTTTCCTGCCGATCGCAATAACCGCCTCAAGTAATTGTCGCCCGATCCCCTTGCGGCGATAACCGGGCAGAACGATCAGATCATGAATATTGATCATCGGACGGATAGTAAACGTCGAAAAATTTTCAAAAGCGACCAGCAGTCCACACACAGTCCGGTCTGCTTCAGCCAATAGGACGACAGAAGCAGGATGCCGTTTCAACCCGTTCGTTAACTCTATTTGGTCGGCTACCGATAAAAACTCTCCGCCGCCCATTTTATCTCCAATATAAGCGTTGATTAAATCGGCAAGCCCTTTTGTGTGATCTGGATTTGTATAATCGCATATTCTTATATTCACTTCAGTCATATCGTAGTGATAAATTCAGATTTAACATACGGTGCGAAAATACGGCAAAAATCCCAAATAATCATTACATTTGCACGAGTTTATTTAACAATGGAGTCAGGATATGAAACAATTTCTACTCTTCACATTGAGTTGTGTGATAGTCACCGCAGGCCTTCAGGCACAACAACTCAAAGGCATTATTGTCAATAAAAAAGGAGAACCTGTTCCAAACTCAACCGTCTATATCTACGAAATTGCCAAAGGAATTGCTGCCGATAACCTCGGCGAATTTCAAACCACCCTTGAGCCGGGGACCTATGCGTGTGAATTTCGTTCCCTCGGATACGAGAGTGTCAAGAAAGACATAATAATGGGAAAGGAAAACCGGACTATCCGTGTGGAACTTCAGGAAACATCCTATATGCTGAAGGAGGTGGTGATTTATGCTACCGCCAGTAATGAAGACCCGGCCTACCGTATCATGCGCAAAGCAATTGCCCATGCCCCTTATTACCGTTATCAGATAAAAGAATATACATCGGAAGCCTATATAAAGGGAAGCCTGACCATCGATAAGATCCCGGGAATCCTTAAACGCGCCATGAAGGTCAACGACAATAACTTCGACATCAACTCCATCATAGGAAAACCACTGGTAATGGAATCTAAAAGCAATATTCACTTTACATCACCCGAAACTTACCAACAAAATGTGGTTGCACTGAAAAGTTCCATTCCCAAAGAGTTCAATGTGGACAAGGGATTGAGTATTATGACTTCAAGTATCTATAACGCTGAGCTGAACGGGAGAATCTCCCCGCTCGCTCCCGGAGCATTCAGGTTTTATGCCTTCAAATTGGAGAATGTGGATTACCAGCCCGATCATATCATCAACAAGATCAAGGTAACTCCCAGAAAGAAAAACCCCAACCTCTTCTCGGGTTATATCTACATCCTGGAAGATACATGGAACGTATATATTGCCGACCTCGTTGCAAGTGAACTGGGCACTACCTTGCATTACCGCATCAACTACCATCAGGTACAGCCTTCGGTCTACTTGCCCACCACCTACGATGTAAGTATGACTATGAATACGATGGGTGTAAAAGGATCGGGAAAATACTATGCATCAATGAAATATAATTCAGTCCAGGCAGATAAAACCCAAAATCCTGTCGCCATCAATGAAACAGCATTGCCGGATGAGTCTGAGGAACAGAAAATACCACCTAAAAAACAGAAGATATCGGATGAGTTGGAGAGGCTGGCCCAAAAGGAAGAACTCTCTACCAAAGAGGCCTATAAAATGTCGAAACTGATGAGCCGGATGGTGGAACCGGAAGAGGTGAAAGAACAACGGGAATCGCTCGAAATAAAAGATATTGAAAAGGTAAAGATGAAAGTGGACACGCTGGCATGGAAGAGAGACTCAGCTTTCTGGACAAATATCCGTGAACTTCCGCTTCGGGAAGATGAGTTGAGAAGTTACCAGATAAGGGATTCATTGTCGGGTGGCGACACTGTTTCTGAAACATCCCGAGATAGGAATGAAGTGGTACTATCGATTGACGAAAATCCGAAAACCGTGTTCGGAAAAATTACGCAGGGAGGCGTATGGAAAATGAACCGGGATCTTTCACTCCGTTACGGGGGATTAATGGGTGGATTGAGAGAATACAATTTCACCGACGGACTTTGGCTTGGACAAACCCTTTCCTTGAATTGGGCCATCGATAAGAACCGGAATTTCTCGGTTTCCCCGTCGCTCTACTACGCCACAGCACGAAAAGAATGGTTATGGCACGTTTCCACCTCATTGAATTATGCACCTATGTCCCTTGGACGGTTTCATCTCTCGGCAGGGCATATATCCCGTGATGTAAATAGTCAAAACGGGGAGTCGAGACTGATGAACACCCTTGCAGCCATCGACCTGGGACAGAATTTCATTCGCTTTTACGACAGCCGGTACGTCAAAGGCGACCATTATATAGATATTGCCAACGGACTGCATCTGTACACCAGTGCGGAAATAGATAAACGGTCGATCCTGCGTAACCGTACCTCGTTTAATTTTATCGGCAAAGATATTCCTGAAAATATTCCCTCCGACGCCACTTTATATCCCAATCATACAGCCACAAATATTACGGTGGAACTCTCCTATACTCCACGATACCGCTACCGCGTGAGAGAAGGCCAAAAATGGTATGTCTCCACCAAATATCCTACTTTTTCAGTTGCATACAAAAAAGGAGTCGATCTTTTCGCCGACAATTCTGGACCACTTTATGACCGAATTTCCACATCAATCTCTCAAACTATTAAAGTCTCCCCTTTCGAAGAGATCGATTACCTGTTTTCGGGCGGCACGTTCTTATCATCCGACAGGTTATACCCGAATGATTTCAAATATTTCAGGAATAACCAAATGCTGTTCACTGCGTCCGATTTTAACCGGAGTTTCAACCTTCTGGAACCTTATACAGCTTCCGGGAAATGGTGGATGGAAGGACACCTGAATTATCAATCGCAGTATCTCTTTCTGAAAAACCTGCCTTTCCTGCAACGTTTCTCATTCGATGAAGCGTTCCATTTGCATGGCCTGTCCACTGAAAACAGGAAATACTATCTGGAGGGCGGTTATTCCATAGGGTTCCTGGGTTTAGGCAGGGCAGGGATTTTCACCGGTTTCACCGATAAAAAGTTCGATCGTTTCGGTGTAAAGTTAAGCTATCCGCTTTGGAATTTTATGGAAAAGCCATTGAAATAAATTTCTCCACGACCATAACCTCCGATTTTACCAGTTTTTTATCGGCAAAAAAACTGGCAGGAATTATTGATTTGACAAAAAATTGATCCTAAAACTAATAAATCATAATATTTTATTTTAGTCACCGATAAATAAAAACAAAATGTCTTTCATACCCTTCAAATAGATTTTTTTTAATAGGATATATTATCTATTTATAGGTTGTTAAAATGTCAATTTGATAGTTTAGAATAAAAATATATTTTCTATTTTTGCGCAAATTTATATATTATAATATATTAATGGGTGGAAAACTTTTTTGGCGTCAAGATAAGTCCGGAATAAAAATCACAACTGTCTCTTTTCTGATAATCGAAGTATAAGGTAATGTTTTTAAAGACAAGACAGTTTTTCTGTGTTGCAGTTTATTTTTTTGTAATATAAACAATATTTAATTATTAATTGATTAAAACAATAAGAATGAAAATGAAGAACTTTAAGAGTTTGAAAGGATTGTTCATGTTCCTTTTGTGTATGTACGTATTTACCGTTTCTGCACAAAACCTGACAATCCGCGGAGTTGTAACAGACTCGTATAATGAACCGGTTATCGGAGCCACCGTAGTCGTGGAGGGGAATACTTCACAAGGTACAGTAACCGATATCGATGGAAATTTCACATTGCCTAATGTGCCTGCAGATGCCAGCTTAGTGTTCAGCTATGTGGGATTACAAACGCAAACAGTTGCCGTGAACGGGCGCACAACTATAAACGTTACACTCAACGAAGATTCCGAATTGCTGGACGAAGTTGTTGTAACGGCTCTGGGTATCAGACGTGACAAAAAAGCATTAGGATACGCTATTCAGGAGGTAAAAGGCGAAGACATTGTGGCTGCACGCGAATTAAACGTAGCCAATGCCCTCTCCGGAAAAATATCGGGATTACAAGTCATCCGGTCCAACAACGGCCCCGGCGGTTCTTCTAAAATTGTGATCCGTGGGAACAATTCGGTTACAAACCTGAACCAACCGTTGATCGTGGTAGATGGCGTACCTATGGATAACTTTACCGGGGCTAAAAACAACGACTATTGGAATCCCAGTGCCGACATGGGTAACGGTTTATCAGATATTAATCCTGAAGACATTGAGAGTATGACCGTATTGAAAGGAGGCTCAGCTGCCGCACTTTACGGGTCGCGTGCAGGAAATGGTGTGATCTTAATCACCACTAAAAGCGGGCGAAAAACGGACGGATTGGGAATCACAGTTTCTTCTTCAATATCTGCCGAATCTATTTTCATGAACCCTGAATTGCAAAACACGTTCGGTCAGGGGAGTCAGGGTGCTTACGACCAATTGTCGCCACTCAGTTGGGGTCCCGAAATCACCGGTCAGGAATATACAAAATGGAACGGTGAAACAGCAAGAATGCAGGCTTATGACAACATCAACAATTATTTCAATAAACCGGGTATCAATCTGACAGAGAACATCGCTTTCTCACAGCAATATAACAATGTATCCGTATATACCTCACTGGGACGGACCGATGACTGGAGTAAAATTCCGGGAGCAGACCTGAGTCGTACGAATCTGACAATGCGTGCAACCACTCAATTCGGACCGGATGACCGCTGGAGTACGGATGCCAAAATACAATACATTTCAACCGATGCCCGTAATCGTCCGGTCGGGGGAAGAAACGCATCAAATCCATTCTTCACGATGTATGCTTTGCCCCGTTCTCTCGATATCCGTGATTTCAGTAATCCGATAAATGAGCAGGGAAGAATGGTCTGGTATCAAGGGGGCACCACTCCTCAAATCAATCCTTACTGGTTGACTAAATACAGATTGAGCAATGATGTTCGTGAACGTTTCTTAATGCAGGGTTCGTTGAAATATCAATTTACCGACTGGTTAAACGGGGAAATCAAAGGGGGAACTGATATGTATTTTACTGAATATGATAACAGGACATACGGAAGAAGCCCACTCTCCGATACCGGACGTTATAGCTTCGGACAAGATAAATTCTTCGAAAATAATTTTAGTGCCCTCCTTTCTGCGCAAAAAGACAATGTTTTTGGTAAATGGGGACTCGGAGGTTCATTGGGAGGTAACCTTATGCACCGGAAAAAAACCGGAATAACCGCTGGACCGGATGAATTACTTGTTCTTAATCTTTTCACATTCGGCAATTCAAAGAACAAACTGGATGCCGAACGTGAATATAATGAAAAGAAGATCAACTCAGTGTATGGTACCGCACAGTTGAATTACGGCGGATATTTGTTTATCGATGGGACTTTCAGAAACGACTGGTCTTCTACGCTGCATCCGGATAACCGATCGTTTTTCTATCCCTCAATCAGCACCTCCTGGGTAATAAGCGACATGTTGAACACTGAAGGAAAGGGCATGCCGTCATGGTTTACCTATGCCAAAGTACGTGCATCTTTCGCACAGGTAGGTAACGATCTCGATCCTTATCAGCTTTACAATACTTATAGCATTGGTAAAGATCCGGAAAATAACGCGACAGCCGGAACCAATAATACATTGTATGATCCTACCGTACGCAGTGAGTTAATTTCGTCGTGGGAAGCAGGAACCGAACTCCGCTTTTTCAATAATCGCCTGGGATTTGATTTCGCCTGGTACAAGTCGAATGCACATCGTCAATTACTGAACCTGCCGATGGACCCGTTGAGTGGATACAACTTTAGAAAAATCAATGCAGGTAACATCCAAAACCAGGGGATTGAGTTAATGATCAATGCCCGTCCGGTAGAAACGAAAGATTTTGCATGGAACATACAGGCTAATATTTCCAAAAATAAAAATACGATCATAGAACTGACGGACGACGTAACACTCTATGAATTGGGAGGTTATGACAACCTTAAGGTCTATGCTACGGCAGGAGGGGCTTATGGCGAAATTTACGGGACAAAATTCAGAAGGGTTACCGACGAAAATAGCCCGCATTATGGGAAATTGATCGTGGACGGAAATGGACTTCCGCTCGGAACCACGGAAAGCGAAAAAGTCGGAGATCAGCAAGCCGATGTATTAATCGGATTAACCAACTCTTTCCAGTATAAAGGTTTTTCATTTAGCTTCCTGATTGATGCTCGTATCGGAGGAGATATTTTTTCTGCTACAAACTTGTACCTGCAAAGTGCCGGAACAGCGGCTGTAACAGCACCCAATGGAAAACGTGAAGAATTTGTCGTGGAAGGAGTTTATCTTGATAACAACCAGCAATATCAGGTAAATACAACGCAGGTAACACCCCAGCAGTATTGGGAACGTGTAACTACAGCGACCGGAAATCTCGGTATTTCCGAAGCAAATATTTACGATGCAACAAATATACGCCTGCGTAACGTACAGTTAAATTACGACTTTAACCGTTCGTTATTGACCAACACTCCATTTACCAGATTAAGAATGGGAGTTTCCGTAAACAACGCGTTAATGCTTAAGAGTCATCTCAAAGGAGTAGATCCCGAGTCGGTATTTGCCATTGGCACTAACGCCGTAGGTTTTGAAAATACGGCTCCTCCTACTTCACGGACATTCCTTTTTAACGTAACATTCGGTTTCTAATAAATTAAAATGACAACAACAATGAAAAAAAGGCAAATATTATATACGTTTTTAGCTGCAATCATGTTATTGGGTGCTTGTTCCGATTTTGAGGACATAAACAAAGATCCCAATGCAGCGAATGAGGATGACATTAAGGTGCAATACATATTAAATAAAGCGATCACCGATGCCCAACAAGATCCGCACATTGCGGAACGGGCTTTCGTATTGTACTGGAGACGGGCCGGACGGCAAGATCGTTCGGGCGGCATCAACCTGGGAACATACAACAACGATTGGAGTTCCGATTACTATCGTTATGTATCCGAATGGATGAGATCGGCCACACAAGCAGTGGATTTGGCCGAAAAGCAAATTGAAAAAGATGATTTTGCGGTAGAATATGACCGTCAGATGGCTAAAAACCTCAAAGAGGTGGCTCGTATTTGGAGAGCATATCTAATGAGTGAGTTTTCCGATAACTTTGGTCCACTTCCCATTGAAGCTTTCAAAGGAACCAATCCGGAATTTTCAAGCGTTAAGGATGTGTATTATTTCCTGCTTGACGAACTGAAAGACGCGGCAGCCAATATAGATGTGAATGTAACACCCCAGGACGTGGATAAAAAATTTGACCGTGCATATGAATTCAATTTCTCAAAATGGGTAAAATATGCCAATTCTCTACGTATGCGTCTTGCGATGCGTTTATCGGAAGTAGATGAAGCAAAGGCAAAAACTGAGTTTGAAGATGCTGCACAAGGTGCACTTATCCTTGAAGCAGGAGATATGTTTTCTGTACAGGAACGTGATGGATGGGATCCTCTTGCAGGAGTTATGTCCAGACCGTGGAACGCTTTATTGATGAGTAATACGCTTAATAACCTTATGATTAACTTGGGAGGTATAAAATCAGCAGACCAGTTGGATGCTTCCTATTCCTCTTACATTAAACCCCAGGGATATATGGGTGTTAGATATCAAAACCAATTTTCCACCTACACGAACGATCCTTCAATCGGTTTTGTTTTCGATGGACTCCATTACTCTATTGATCCCAGGGCATATCAACTTTACTCTATCCCGGGTGATTTCAGTAACTCTAACGCTCAATTTACATCAGAAGATGACTTAGGCCCTATTGAAAGATCTATTTTCGCCGACAGAGACCAGAAAGAGGAAATAGCCAAAATAAATCTTGCGTTTACCTGGAATACGATGCCCGGAGGAAGTTGGGGTGATATGTCTGCTATGAATCAGGTAATCGGTTCCCTTTACAACCCAATCCTTGTGAAGAAGTACAGGAACCATTCACAAAGACGTGTATTCTTTGCCAATTGGGAAACTTATTTCTTGATAGCTGAAGCATCTCTTAGAGGTTGGTCAACTCCGGTTGCAGCCAAAGATGCTTACGAAAGAGGCATAAAAGCAAGTTTGGAATACCACGGGATTGATAAGTTCTATGATTCGTATATCGCATCTACCGATTATAACCGCGTTGGAACTTCTGTAAAATGGGATCATACTACAGAACCACCCTCGACGGTTGAGGTGGATATTATAAACGGTTACACCAAGCAACCTGCCAAATACGCTTATAGATATCCGGTGGCCAGTCAAACATCCTACGGTAAAGCACTGAACGATCATATGACTAAAATCATCACCCAAAAATTCATTGCTCAGAACCCGTGGTTGCCACTTGAAACATGGAACGACTATCGCCGTTTGGGTCTTCCGTTCTTTGAAAACATGGTAGTTGAAAATGCGTTGACTGATTTACCCGCATTAACTAAGGATAATGTGAGAACTACGCAACAACCCACTTTTTTCCCACAGCGTCTTAAATATCCGGCTTCGCTTGAGAACAGCAATCCTGAAGGATATAAAAAAGCCGTGGAATTGCTGGGTGGTCCCGATGCTGTGTTAACACCGCTTTGGTGGGCTAAACACTAACTGGTAGTTTAATTGATTGAAAATAGGAGGAATTTTTTAATTCTTCCTATTTTATTTTCTGACCTCTCGTATCAATTACATAGCGGTCGGCATCATAATACTTTAGATCCGATTATTATCATGAAATATTTCAACTGATCCTTCCCCATTCGTAGCGGTTTCCACCCAAACGGCCCAATTGTTGCTTTAATACCAGATGCTCCGGTTGTTCCAGTTTAGGATCCTTTTCAATAAGGTCTTCTGCAATCTCCCGGGTACGATATAGAATATTACTGTCTTTTACCAGATCAGCAATCCTGAGGTCGAAAGGGATACCGCTCTGCTGGGTTCCTTCCAGATCGCCCGGGCCCCGCAGCTTCAGGTCGGCTTCGGCAATGACAAATCCATCATTACTTTCGGTCATGATCTCCATCCGCTTACGGGTATCGGATGATATTTCATAAGGTGTTATCAGTACACAATAGGACTGGTCGGCTCCCCGCCCTACCCGCCCCCGCAACTGATGCAATTGCGAGAGACCGAATCGCTGCGCACTTTCGATCACCATTACACTGGCATTAGGTACATTCACACCAACTTCAATTACAGTTGTAGACACCATGATCTGCGCTTCATTGACCACGAACCGCCGCATTACTTCATCTTTTTCGGCAGGCTTCATTCGTCCGTGCATCTTACAGACGTTGAACTCGGGGAAAGCTTCCTTGACATGCAGGTATCCTTCCTCCAGATTCTTCAGGTCGAGCTTTTCACTCTCTTCAATCAATGGATAAACGATATATGCCTGCCGGCCCACACGGATCTGCTCACGGATAAACTCATAAAGTGCACCCCGTTTCTTATCGTACCGGTGAAGCGTTTGTACCGGCTTCCTGCCCGGCGGTAGTTCGTCGATCACCGACACATCCAAATCGCCGTAAACCGTCATTGCCAGCGTACGGGGAATAGGAGTGGCGGTCATCACCAGCACATGTGGCGGCTGATTGTTTTTTGTCCATAATTTTGCCCGTTGCGCCACCCCGAAACGATGCTGCTCATCGATCACTACAAACCCGAGATTATTGAACTGCACGGTATCTTCAATCAAGGCATGCGTTCCGATAAGGATGTCAACCTCACCCGATTGGAGGCCGGCATGGATCTCGTCCCGTTCCTTCTTCTTCGTGGAACCGGTCAGCAACTCCACCCTCAAGTCCATTCCCGAGAGCATCTCGCTAAACGTTTCAAGATGCTGCGACGCCAGGATCTCGGTCGGCGCCATCAGGCAGGACTGGTAACCGTTATCAAGCGCAATCAGCATGCACATGATCGCCACCAACGTCTTACCGCTACCTACATCTCCCTGCAGCAGACGGTTCATCTGTTTCCCTGATGCGGTATCTTTCCTGATCTCTTTAATTACCCTTTTCTGTGCGTTGGTCAAAGGGAACGGAAGTTTTTGCTTATAAAACGAATTGAGATGATCCCCCACTCTCCTGAAGATAAAACCGTTCAACTTCCCTTTCCTTTCCGAGGCATAACGAACAATATTAAGCTGGATATAGAAGAGCTCTTCAAATTTCAGGCGATACTCCGCATCACGTAATAAAGGAGCTGATTTCGGAAAATGAATATTCTCCAACGCGTCATGGAACGGCATCAGCTTGACCTCTTTCACTACATCGGACGAAAGTGTTTCCGGTAGCCGCTCTTTAATCAACCCGAAAGCATTGTCGATGATCTTCTGCATCGCCCTGGAGTTAAGATAGTGGTTCTTCATCTTCTCCGTGGTGTTATACATTGCCATCAACCCTTCAGGGCGATCCGACTCATTCATAAAAGGATCGATATCGGGATGGGCGATATTCCACTTGCCATTGAACAGGGTGGGCTTACCAAAAACTACATATTCCTGATTGAGTTTGTACTTCCCTTCTATAAACCGTATCCCCTGGAACCAGACCAGATCCACAAAACCGGTACCGTCGGTAAAGTGTGCTACCAACCGTCTGCGACGTCCCTCGCCAAAGGATTCGAACGCAGTGATCCTCCCTTTCAACTGAATATAGGCCATCGAGTTATCGATCTCGTGGATATAATAAATCCTGCTCCTGTCAATATAGCGGTAGGGATACCACCTCAGCAGGTCACCGACCGTGAAGAGATTGATCTCCTTATTGAGGATCTCTGCCCTTTTGGGTCCAACACCGGGAACGAATTTTATGTCAGTCTGAAGAATACTCATTATTGTTACGTACTATACGTTCCAGATCACGCTCTTCTTTCCGCTGCAATATAATTGATTTAACATACTCTTTTTATGCAGTATAGTATTTTTATTGCAAATTTTTATCACCTTCCAAGTTGCAAGTTTTTCGCAAATGTAAACAAAAATGAGGAACAGTTCAAACTATTCCTCATCGCTCATTTCTCAATCAGCCTGATCGAATCACACTCGTCACTCTAAAAAATTACCAGGCGAAGAGCGGATATTGCCGCATGGTGGCATTCACCTTTTCACGCACCAACGCAATTGTCCTGTCGTTTTCCGGATCCGAAAGCACGGTATCGATCATCTCCACGATCTCACCCATTAAGTCTTCCTTTGCCCCACGGGTGGTGATGGCAGGTGTCCCGAAACGCAATCCCGACGTCTGAAAAGGAGAACGGCTGTCGAAGGGCACCATGTTTTTGTTAACGGTGATATCGGCTTCCACCAATACTTTCTCTCCCACTTTACCGGTAAGGCCGGGGAATTTGGTGCGCAGGTCCACCAGGATAATGTGGTTGTCCGTTCCCCCGGAGACTACTTTATACCCCTTGTCGACGAACGCCTGCGCCATCCGGGCGGCATTCTTCTTCACCTGTGCCTGATAAGTTTTGTATTCGGGTTGCAACGCTTCGTAGAACGAAACCGCTTTCGCGGCAATCACGTGTTCCAACGGGCCTCCCTGCATACCGGGGAATACGGCAGAATCCAAAAGGGTTGACATCATCTTCACCTCTCCTTTCGGCGTGGTGATACCCCACGGATTCTCAAAATCCTTCCCCAACAGGATCACTCCCCCACGCGGGCCACGCAGGGTCTTATGGGTTGTAGAGGTAACGATATGGGCATATTTCAACGGGTTATCGAGTAATCCGGCGGCGATCAAACCGGCAGGATGCGCCATATCGACCATAAAGATGGCGCCGATCTCATCGGCTACCCTACGGATGCGGGCATAATCCCACTCGCGGGAATAAGCAGATGCGCCGGCAATGATCAGTTTAGGCCTTTCCGTACGGGCAACGTCTTCCAGTTGGTCATAGTCGATCTGTTGATTGTCTTCACGCACATTGTATTCCACCGGTTGAAACATCAGTCCGGAGAAGTTAACCGGCGATCCATGCGTCAGGTGGCCGCCATGCGATAGGTTCAATCCAAGGAATTTATCACCGGCCTTCAAACAAGCCAGGAACACAGCGGCATTTGCCTGTGCACCGGAATGAGGTTGGACATTAGCCCATTCAGCACCGAACAACTCCTTCAGCCTGTCAATAGCCAGTTGCTCACTCATATCCACCACTTCACAGCCGCCGTAATAGCGTCTGCCCGGATAGCCTTCGGCATATTTATTGGTCAGCACCGACCCCATGGCCTGCATCACCTGGTCACTCACAAAATTTTCGGAGGCAATCAGTTCTATACCTTTCAACTGCCGCTCACGCTCTTTCCCTATGATCTCTGCGATCTGCCTGTCTTGGTTCATTCGAATATTTTTTAAAAGAATTGAGTGCAAATATAGTGATTTTTACGGCACAGAATGGAGCCGGAACAGAATTAACTCACTATATTTGCATTTTATGGATGCAACCATAATTCGATTAGTCACCTTATAAATTAGAATAAAATGAAACAAACAATTTTTATTATCATTCTGCTTGCCGCACTGACTATCGGGTCGGCAGAAGCACAGCAATCTAACTATATTCATGTTTCGGTGGATGCCGGTTTAGTAGCCAACACAAACCGCGACAAGAAATTCGGTTTGGGCGGGACTCTCGGTTGGCTTACCCAGGACAATCTGCTTTCCCTCAACCCCAATAATTACATTTCTTTGAATGTGAAGGCTTTCAACAATCCTTACGGGGAAGGTAAAATTCTTTCCAGCATCAAGAATGATGCCGACGATGCATTCAACTATATCATGCCGCTGGCGGGCTATCGTTTCACCCAAGAGGGTATCTCGGACGGTTTTTTCGTGGAACCGCGTATCGGGGCGGTATTCGGCGCCAGCTATGCCGGATTGGCTTTCTCACCCATAGCCGGTTATGCCGTGCAACAGTTCAATTTTTCCATATACTGCGATATGGGATTCGCTGGTAAAGAGAGTGCTATCCGCAAAAAGAGTTTCTTCACGCCGGGTATCAGTGTCGCATATAATATCAGTCTAAATTAGGTCTCGTATGAAGAAAGCGCTGGTCACCGGAATTACCGGCCAAGACGGTTCTTATCTTGCAGAATTACTTCTGGAAAAGGGATACGAAGTACACGGTACCCTGAGGCGTTCATCCTCCTTCAATACCGGCAGGATAGAGCACCTCTACCTTGATGAGTGGATCCGCGATATGAAACAGAGACGGCTCATCGACCTGCATTATGCCGATATGACCGACTCCAGTTCGCTTATCCGTATCATACAGCACATCCAACCCGATGAAATCTACAACCTGGCCGCACAGAGCCATGTAAAGGTGAGTTTCGACGTACCCGAATATACGGCTGAAACCGATGCCGTGGGAACCCTCCGACTGTTGGAGGCCGTGAGGATACTGGGACTGGAAAAAACGACACGGATATACCAGGCATCTACCTCCGAACTGTTCGGACTCGTACAGGAAGTGCCCCAGAAAGAGACTACACCGTTCTACCCCCGCAGCCCTTACGGGGTAGCAAAACTGTATGGATACTGGATCACAAAGAATTACCGGGAGTCATACGGAATGTTCGCGGTGAACGGCATTTTGTTCAATCACGAGAGCGAACGAAGGGGAGAAACATTTGTCACCCGGAAAATTTCACTGGCGGCCGCCCGTATCGCACAAAATCTTCAGGATAAACTGTACATGGGGAATCTGGATGCGAAACGCGACTGGGGTTATGCGCCCGATTATGTGGAATGTATGTGGTTGATGCTGCAACATGAGGTGCCGGAAGATTTCGTGATCGCCACGGGTGAGATGCACAGCGTACGGGAATTCTGTACGCTTGCATTCGCCGAAGCGGGAATAGCGCTGCGATGGGAAGGGGAAGGCGCCGCCGAAAAAGGAATAGATATGGCTACAGGGCGTATATTGGTGGAAGTCGATCCAAGATATTACCGTCCGGCGGAAGTAGAGAAATTATTGGGAGACCCTACCAAAGCCAAAACCCTGTTGGGATGGAATCCACGAAAAACATCATTCGAAGAACTGGTCAGACGAATGGTGAAAAACGACATGGAGACTGTGAGAAAACTCTCCCCGTAGATTGAGACCTGACTTCGTAATAAGTAAATGAAAGAAACTGATCATGGATAAAAACAGTAAGATATATGTCGCCGGCCATCGCGGATTGGTGGGATCGGCCATTTGGCGAAACCTGCAATCGAAAGGATATACCCACCTAATAGGTCAATCCCATCAGGAATTAGACCTGCTGGATGCCGGAGCTGTAAAATCTTTTTTTGACAGGGAAAAACCCGAGTATGTAATCCTTGCTGCGGCCTACGTGGGTGGTATTGTCGCCAACAACACTTACCGGGCCGATTTTATATATCGCAATCTGCAAATCCAGAATAATGTCATAGGAGAGAGTTTCCGGCATAATGTCAGGAAACTCCTCTTCCTTGGCAGCACCTGCATTTATCCCCGGGAAGCACCACAACCTATATCTGAGGAGGCGTTGCTTACCGGGCCGCTGGAATATACTAATGAACCTTACGCCATCGCCAAAATCGCAGGATTAAAAATGTGCGAGAGCTTTAATATCCAATATGGCACCAACTATATCGCGGTGATGCCTACAAACCTCTACGGGCCGAACGATAATTTCGACCTTGAAAAGAGCCATGTATTGCCTGCAATGATCCGCAAGATCCATCTGGCAAAAGCGTTGATGAACGATGACTGGAACACTGTCAGGCAGGATCTTACCCGGCGCCCGGTAGAGGGAATTTCGGGTAACAGCACGCAGCAGGATATGGAAAGTAAACTCCGGAAGTACGGCATCAATAAGGAACGGGTCGAATTATGGGGAAGTGGAAAACCATTGCGGGAATTCCTCTGGAGTGAAGATATGGCCGACGCCTCTGTCTATATTATGGAGAATGTGGATTTTCCGGATCTGGCGAAGGGGAAAACCGAGATACGGAATTGTCATATCAATATCGGCACCGGAAAAGAAATCAGCATCCGCGATCTGGCCGCATTGATCAGAAAAACCATCGGTTATACGGGAGAGATAACTTTCGATACTTCAAAACCCGACGGCACCATGAGAAAGTTGACTGATGTTTCCAGATTAAACACATTAGGATGGAAACATACTGTCGATGTTGATGAAGGTGTGAAGAGGATGTATGAATGGTACATTCAGGGTTAAAATATTTTCGTGCCAGGTAGCGCCGGGCAGTAGTTTTTTCACCTTAAATTTATTTTCACTACATTTAAAGAATATAAGATGCGCCTCAAAAAAACTCAAGCAAGCTTGGTTTTTCTCTCGGCTTTCATTATATTTGTAAAGGAAAAACCATTAAAAAGACACAAATATGAATCTAACCAGCTATCCGGCAGAGCCTTTCCGTATCAAATCGATAGAGCCTGTCAAAATGATCCCACGTGAAGAACGGGAAAGAGTGATCAGAGAAGCGGGATTCAATACCTTCCTTATCCCGAGTGACGATGTATATATCGACCTGCTGACCGACAGTGGAACCAATGCGATGAGCGATCGTCAATGGGCAGGCATGATGATGGGTGATGAAGCCTATGCCGGTAGTCGTAATTTCCGTCATCTCGAAGAGACGGTACAGGATATATTCGGATTCAAGTACGTAGTCCCGACTCACCAGGGAAGAGGAGCGGAAAACCTGCTATCGCAGATCACCATCAAACCGGGACAATACGTGCCTGGTAACATGTACTTCACCACTACCCGTTATCATCAGGAACGCAACGGCGGGATCTTTATCGATATCATCCGCGACGAAGCACATGATGCTTCGCTGAACATCCCGTTTAAAGGAGATATCGACCTGACTAAACTGCAAAAGCTGATCGACGAAAAAGGGGCTGAAAATATCGCCTATGTATGTCTTGCCGTAACAGTCAACCTGGCCGGTGGCCAACCGGTTTCTATGAAAAACATGAAGGAGGTAAGGGAGTTAACCTCCCGCCATGGCATCAAACTGTTTTATGATGCTACCCGTTGTGTGGAGAACGCCTTTTTCATTAAAGAGCAGGAGGAAGGTTACGGCAACAAATCCATAAAAGAGATTGTAAGGGAGATGTTCAGCTATGCTGACGGATGCACCATGAGTGGTAAAAAGGATTGTCTGGTGAACATCGGCGGATTTTTATGTTTGAATGACGACGATCTTTTCGCGGAGGCAAAGGAGTTGGTGGTAGTATATGAAGGGATGCCCTCATACGGAGGAATGGCCGGACGCGATATGGAAGCAATGGCGATCGGCTTGAAGGAGTCGCTGCAGTATGAATATATAGAACACCGTGTAAAACAGGTGCGATACCTGGGTGAAAAGCTGCGGGAGGCAGGTATCCCGATGATCGAGCCCACCGGCGGGCATGCTGTGTTTCTGGATGCCGGGCGTTTCTGCCCGCACCTCACCCAGGATCAGTTCCCGGCGCAGAGCCTCGCAGCCAACCTTTATGTGGAATCGGGCGTACGTAGCATGGAGCGGGGTATAGTCTCCGCCGGACGTAATAAAGATACGGGTGAACATCACCGACCTAAACTAGAGACGGTACGACTCACTATTCCCCGCCGTGTCTACACTTACCGCCATATGGATCTGGTAGCAGAAGCCGTTCAATCACTCTATCAGAAAAAAGAAAGCATCAAAGGGCTCCGCTTTGTATATGAACCCAAACAACTACGGTTCTTTACCGCCAGGTTCGAAGAGATAGATTAATCACCGCAAACGTCCTGATAGGCACCACTGGCAATATCATCAAGCCATTCCTGATTCTCGATATACCATTTGACAGTCTTTTCGATACCTTCCTCAAACTGGAGAGAGGGTTCCCACCCGAGTTCATTCTTGATTTTTGTGGCATCGATAGCGTACCGCAGGTCATGTCCGGCACGGTCAGTGACATAGGTTATCAACTTCTCCGAGTCACCTTCCTCACGGCCAAGAAGACGATCGACCGTTTTAATGATTACATGAATCAGATCGATATTCTTCCACTCGTTAAAACCACCAATATTATAGGTATCTCCCACCTTTCCTTTGTGAAAGATAAGATCGATGGCACGTGCATGGTCCTCTACGTAAAGCCAATCTCTCACGTTCTCTCCCTTTCCGTAGACAGGTAACGGCTTATTTTGACGGATATTATGGATAAACAACGGGATCAATTTCTCAGGGAACTGATTAGGACCATAATTATTAGAACAATTGGAAATAATGGTCTGCAAACCGTATGTGTCGTGATAAGCCCTGACGAAGTGATCAGATGCGGCCTTTGATGCCGAATAGGGGCTATGCGGATCATATCGGGTCTCCTCGGTGAAAAGGGTTCCATCGAACTTCAGGGCTCCATACACCTCATCGGTGGAAACATGATAAAAGAGCCTGTCTGAGTATGCACCTTCCCAACTTTCTTTTGCCGCCTGCAATAAATTAAGAGTTCCCAACACATTCGTCTTGGCAAAGGAAAAGGGATCGGTAATAGAACGATCTACATGGCTTTCGGCTGCCAGATGGATCACATCGGTAATTCCAAAACCAGTGAAAACCTCTTTCATCTTTTCGAAATCGCAGATATCTGCTTTCAGAAACCTGTAATTGGGTTTCCCTTCTATATCTTTCAGATTAGCCAGATTCCCTGCATAAGTGAGTTTATCAAGGTTGATGATCTGATAATCGGGATATTGATTAACAAACAATCGTACTACATGGGATCCGATAAAGCCGGCTCCTCCAGTGATTAGTATATTTTTTTTTGCCATGATTGAATTATTCCTCCCTCGGGTTATTTACGTACTATGTTGAAAATTGAAAATTGGTAATTAGCAATTGGAAGCCGCCCATATGTAACCGGTAATAAACAATTAGTAATTTGTAATTGGAAATTAGTAATTAGAAAGGTGGGTTTCGACGATCTTTTTCCGAAAGAATGATATCTTCAAAGGGTAAACACCAGTCGATACCTAACTTCGGATCATTCCAAAGGATTGCATCTTCATAATCCGGCGCATAATAATTATCGCATTTATACTGGAAAATAGTCTCTCCGGCCAGCACGGCATAACCATGGGCAAAACCCCGGGGAATAAAGACCTGTCGCTTATTCTCTTCGGAAAGTTCTATCGATATATGTTTCCCGTATGTAGGAGAATCCTTACGAATATCCACCGCTACATCCAGCACCTTACCTTTCACCACACGTACCAACTTAGCCTGTTCATAGGGTGGTCTCTGAAAATGCAATCCTCTCACAACTCCATATCCCGACAAACTCTCATTGTCCTGTACAAAAACGGTTTTACACACTTTCTCTTCAAACTCTCTCTGAGAAAACGATTCAAAAAAATAACCGCGCTCATCACTATACACGTCCGGATCAATAATTACGACCCCTTCTATATCTGTTTGTATAATATTCATACGAACACTTTAGTAAATTACTAATTAGTAATTACTAATTACTAATTCTTTTCTCCTATAACCTACAATCTTCCATCTCTTATTCATCTCACTACCCAGGCACTTTCCCACCTTTCTTACACCAATCGAAGCAGATATTGCCCGTATGGGTTATTCTTCATCGACATCCCGATTTCCGTCAATTGCTCATTGGTAATCCAACCGTTCCTCCAGGAAATCTCTTCAAGGCAGGATATCTTTAACCCTTGCCGTTTCTCCAATACCTCGATAAAGGTAGATGCTTCCGAGAGGGAATCGTGAGTTCCTGTATCAAGCCAGGCAAAACCTCGCCCAAAGAGTTGCATCTGTAACTGTCTCTCTTCAAGAAAAGCCTGATTGACGGAAGTAATTTCCAACTCTCCACGTGCCGATGGTTTGACCTGTTTCGCAATCTCTACAACCCGGTTAGGATAAAAATAAAGCCCTGTAACCGCCCAATTCGATTTTGGTTCAACAGGCTTCTCTTCTATACTCAAGACCCTCCCCGCAGGATCTATTTCAGCCACACCGTAACGTTGTGGATTAGTCACATTATAACCGAAGATGGTTGCTATCCCTTCCTTTTCAGCATCCTTTACGGCTTTTTGCAACATGGCGGGAAATCCCTGTCCGTAGAAAATATTATCACCCAGCACCAAACATACAGCATCATCGCCAATAAAATTTTCTCCGATAATAAAAGCCTGTGCCAATCCGTCCGGAGAAGGTTGTTCGGCATAACTGAAATGGACACCATAGTCAGAACCATCACCGAGCAACCGTTCGAATCCTGGCAGGTCGACCGGAGTGGAGATAATAAGAATATCCCTGATCCCCGCTAACATCAGCGCAGAAATAGGATAATAGATCATAGGTTTATCGAAAATGGGAAGTAGTTGCTTCGATATCCCTTTCGTAATGGGGTATAACCTTGTGCCGGATCCTCCGGCTAGAACGATTCCCTTCATACTTAATCCGGTTTTTCTACAAAGATAGTGAAAGCTGAGAGAAATCGTGAGAGTTTATTATCAAAAGATTTCCGAAGCGCATCCTATCTTATCGAAAGGTATAAAAATATTTGGCTTACACAGAATAACTACCGAATATTTTGGGATTTGGGATTTGGGAATTATTTACGTCCTAAATCCGATATCCGACATCCCAAATTTTCACGAATAACAACTGAACAACTATCGAAGTAAGTCCGGTCTCAATCTCCGGGTGCGTTCCACCGCCTGTTCGTAACGCCATTCCTCTATTTTCCGTTCATGCCCCGACAACAAGACATCAGGCACTTTCCAGCCCTTGTACTCAGCGGGACGGGTATACACCGGTGGCGCCAGGAGTCCATCCTGGAATGAGTCGGATAAAGCGGACTGTTCATCACCGATAGCTCCGGGAATAACGCGGACAACGGCATCTGCAATCATGGCGGCGACCAGTTCTCCTCCTGTAAGCACAAAATCACCAATGGAGATCTCCCTCGTGACAAGGTGTTCCCTTACCCGGTAATCAACTCCCTTATAATGCCCGCAAAGAATAATAATATTTTCTTTCAGGGAAAGTTCATTGGCGGCGGACTGGGTAAATTGTTCCCCATCGGGGGTAGTGAAGATCACCTCATCATAGTCCCGTTGCGATTTCAGATAACTGATAACCCTGTCGATAGGCTCTATCTGCATAACCATGCCGGCCTCTCCGCCAAACGGATAATCATCCACACGCTTATGTTTATCAAGCGTGTAGTCCCGTAGGTTATGCAGTCCGAACTCGACCAGTCCTTTTTCCTGAGCCCGCTTCAGAATACTGGTATGGAGCGCCCCTTCAATTATTCCGGGAAGTACGGTAATAATATCAATTCTCATACACTTTTGCTATCATTGAGCAAAGATAATCAATCGAGACAGGAAAAAGAAATGACAAGGTACAAAACCTATTGGCTCCCCCCTTGTGCCGGAGTGCCGCCTCCTTGAGAGCCGCCATCCTGATTCTGCATGACATCATCATTACTGATGGTGCGCTGTACCCTTTTCATCGAAGATTTCAAATCGCCAAAGCGGTAAGTAACACTCAGGTTAATGCTACGCATGGGGTTCAGGAATTTGTTCTTTTGAGTGAATCCGTCTCCGGTGGTTGTGGAAGAAAATTCCCTGTATTTGGAGAAAAGACTCTGTGCATAAAGGGAGACATCCAGTTTTTTATTAAGAAGACTTTTCATCACATTGAAATTGTAATGATAGAAAGGCGATTGCTTGGTCTGCAACTGCACCCGGCTGGTAAACACTCCTCCGTTAACCCCTACCCGAAGATCTTTGGGAAAGGTAAAAGTAAGCCCCCCGAATGCACGCCCCGAAAAGCCGCTGTTCCTTAATTCACTGTTCTCCGTACTCTGGATATCTGTATAGTTTATACCCCCATTGAGATAGGTACGGATCATCTGGGTAGGAGTCCAACTCACATACACGTTGGTTCCCACCGTATGATTGCGGCCGATATTGTCATAGGTATTATGAGTTACAGCTCTTTCAGCTCCCGTCTCCTCATCCTGAGTTCTCTGTATAAAACTATAACTCGTCACCGCATTCTGTGCAAATGAATAGCTTACTGTGGCATTGAAATTGAGTTTTTGTGAGAAGGAGCCGTAGTTGATGTTGAAGTTATGTTGTTGTTCGGCATCGAGATTGGGATTCCCATAACTGATATTGTTCGGGTCTATATCATTGACATAAGGATTCAACACCCAGATGCCCGGGCGGGAAATACGCATATTATATCCTCCACGCAATGTACGGGTCATTCCCAACTGGTAGGAGATGGTAGCCGATGGAACAAGATCAAAGAAATTGGTCTTGATAATCGTATCCTGGGCCATATTCATAAAATGGATATCCTGTTGGGTATGCTCGGCACGTAAACCAACTTTCATTCCCACCTTACCTGTTTTATAGCCATAACCGGCGTATGCCGAAGTGATATTCTGCTGGTGATCGAGATCGTTTTTCCGGGTCAAATCGGGCTTCCACACTTTATCAACCACATCAAAGAAAGTGTGGTCTCCTTCACTGGAATTATCCCTGAAGATATATTTCAATCCGGCTTCAATACTATGTTTTCCGTTAAGCGGATTCACATAATCCACCTGTCCGGTATGTTCATTACCTCCGGCATTATTCACACTTTTTTGCTTGTATCCGTCGGGGAAGTGGAAAGTGTTTTGGTCATCTATCACATTATTGTATTCACTTTCATATTCGCTGTCGTTGGGATTACGTTCGAAACGATAAGAAACCGTCAACATCTCCCCCTTTCTTTTGAAGTTACGCTGATAATCGGCCGACAGGTTCATCCCTCCATATTGCGAAGTACTGTTTGTACGGGTATCATAGGAGTGTGGACGTACGCCCCGGGAAATCGCACTCTGGGCACCAATGGAATTATATTCTCCCCCAAACCGGGATACCGACAGGTTGAAGAGGTTCAACGTATCGGGTTCGTAACTGAGTGCGCCACTCAGATAGAGCCCCCCACCTTTGCCTTTATTGGTTCCGTCGAGCGATAAGGTATTGGCCGGATCGGTCTCTTCCCGGAAGAAAGAGGATTCGGATGCCGGACGCCTGAAATTGTAATATCCGGCATTTCCGGTAAACCCGACTTTACCATACTTGGTAGCCAGGTAAGCATTTCCTCCATAACCGCCAAAGGTATCGCCATTGGCACCCACGGAGCCGGAATAACCATCATCGGCACGTTTGTCGGTGACAATATTGATGATCCCTCCTATCCCTTCTGCATCGTACTTGGCCCCCGGATCGGTGATCACTTCCACATCTTTCACACTGTTGGCCGGCATACTTTTCAATACCTGCGATGGATTGGAGGAGATCATATTGGAAGGTTTACCGTTCAGGTAGATTTTAACCCACATTGCAGCACGATTATAAATAGAAGTTAAACTTACCCTCTATTTACGTTAAATCCGCTTGTTTTACGTCTGTTTGCTGACCATAAATTTTTGTATCAGGCTGATATTCAATGTCGGTTTATTTTAAAACACGAATGTAGTCCCCCATTTGATGTTGAAAAAAACGTATCCCTTGATTACTTTTGCGTTGTATGTTTTTCAAGACAAGCATAAAGCAAAAGGATGGGGGCCATGAGTATACCCATTACCGGTTGTGTGAGAGCTACCGGGAAGGCCGCTTCATCCGTAATCGCACGCTGCTCTCTTTGGGTGACCTGGAATCAGTTCTTCCACCTGAAAAGATTCCCTTTCTCTGTCAACGCATCAACCAGGTTTACTTCGAGGGCAAAACATTCATCATCTCATCGCTTCGTGATGACAAGGTGGAAGCCCTGTGCACGAAATACGTGGGACTACTCCATGAAGCGCAAAAGATAGAAAAGGCAAAGAAGAAGGCGGCTGGTATCGAGCAAGTGTACATTGACAGGACAACGAACAGTGATATCCGGGAGGTTGGTGGCGAATGGCTTTGTCTTCAAGCTTGCCGCCAATTGCTCCTGCCGGAGTATTTAGAGACTTTCGGCTGGGAGAAACAAGATATCGCCCTTGCTTTAACCCAGATCATCGCCCGGGCTGTTTACCCCGCATCGGAGTATAAAACAAGCCGTTGGTTGCAGGAGAACTCGGCGCTTTGTGAACTGACCGGGGTTGATCCTTCGGCCATCACCAAAGATAAGCTTTACCAGATGGCTCACCGGCTTTATGGTGAGAAGGATGGCTTGGAACGTCATTTTTCTAACCGCACGAACGATCTTTTTTCCTTGGATGACAAGATTATCATCTATGATTTAACAAATACCTATTTTGAGGGAACCATGCGAGAGAGTCGGATAGCTAAGTTCGGGCGCAGCAAGGAAAAGCGTAACGATACCAGACTGGTGGTGCTGGCTGTGGTGGTCAACCCGGAAGGTTTCCTGAAGGAGTCACAAATCTTTGAAGGCAACATGACTGATCCTGAAAGCCTGCAATATATTCTTGACAAGATGAAATCCCATAGGGGGAGATCCGATAAAAAGCAGGTGGTGGTCATGGATGCCGGCATCGCCACGAATGATAACCTGAAGATGTTGAAAGAGGAATCCTTCGACTACATCTGTGTCTCACGGGGTAAACTCAAAGAATACCGTGCAACAAGCCTTTCCCCAGTGGAAATACGGGATAAATCCAACCAGCTCATCGAGATCAGTCAGGTAGAAGTGGATGGCGAAAGTGACAGCTTCTACAAGGTGAAGAGCTATAGCAAGGGTCTCAAGGAAGCGTCCATGGAAAACCGTTTCACGCGGGCCTTTGAATGTGGACTGAGCCAGGCAGCCGAAGCCCTGAAAAAGAAAGGAGGCACCAAAAAGCTTGAAAAGGTGTGGGAACGCATCGGCCGGCTAAAGGAAAAATATCCTTCGGTACACCGCCTGTATCAGATCCATGTCGAGCCCGACGAAAGGGGGATTCATGCCACATCCATATCCTGGGAGAGAATCGAGGCAAAGAGCGAATCAAGACATGGGGAATACTTCCTGCGTACTTCCCTGTCGGTTCATGGAGAGGAGATCACCTGGCTGATTTACAACACTATAAGAGAAGTAGAGTCGACGTTTCGTTGCCTGAAGACTGATCTGAACCTGCGTCCCGTGTTTCATAAAACGGATGAGGCGACAATGGCTCATCTTCACCTTGGGTTGTTAGCCTACCAACTGGTAAGCACGATCCGTTACAAACTGAAACAATTTGGGATTACCCATGAGTGGAAAGAAATTGTCCGGATCATGAACACGCAGAAAATGGTGACAACCCACATGGTAAATACCGATGAAGAGTGTGTGTCAATCAGAAAATGTTCACTCCCTGAATCCAAAGTAAGGATCATATATAAGGTGTTGGGATACGATGAAAAACCATTCATCAGGAAAAAATCTGTAGTCCCCCAATTGAACCTTAAAAAAAATATATACGCAGGGATACAGGGAATTAGCTCCGGTTAGCTGCAATGTGGGTTAAAATTGGTAGAGCCTTTCAGTTGAATCTCATCCTCACCATCCACTGTAACAAGAGGTACCTTGCGCAACAGATCCAACACACTGGATGTGGATGACTCCGGATCATCCTTGGCATTATAGGTGAGCTTATCGATCTCCACTTTCACTAAAGGAGCCTGGGCGGTAACACTAATTTCGTCAAGCTCTGTGGAACTCTCTGTCATTTTAATTTCACCCATATCAACTGATTTTTGCGAGGCGCCGATTTCTACCGGCTTTTCCAACTGATCCATTCCCACAAAATAGAAAGTAAAGATATATTTCCCGGGATCGAGTGCCGTGGAGAATGTTCCATTCTCCTGTGTGGCCAGCTTTTTTATGGCAGCGGCGGGAGCAGCCTCCCGTGCAACGGAAATAGTTGCGTAAGGCAATCCGTTCTGATCGGATGCCGATACCAATTTTCCTCTCACTGTAACGGACTCGGCCCATAATGTTGTTGAAAATAGAACGCTCAACAGTAAAATAAATGTTTGTCTCATACGATTATTTTATTTTTCAATTTCGGTGTATGGAATGTTTAATCACGCACGTCTCCTCTATTCCTCTTGTGGTTTCATTTCTAAAGCGCTAAAGTAAGCATTTAATTGGAAGGGTATCGAATAAAACTCCGGTTGTTACGAAAATTTAGTAATCACCTTTTTGTTTAGTTTCGATTTTTGCATATTTAAACATCAGATGGGGATTTAGGATTTGGGATTTCAAGATTCAAAAATTATGAATTGCAAATCGACGTAGTCAAATCAAAAAAAATATAAGGAACAAACAAAAGTAACCATTCAATCGTTTCTTACTTTGATTATAAAACTTTTCGGCCATGCGCGCGTTGATCAATGCACTCATCATACACCTCACCCTCAATATTTTGGTTTTCCTGAAGGGTTGGAATGCCTTTGAGGAGAAGAAAATAATACGTATCATCATGATTGTCATTTTCGGAACGGAATTGATCATCTACTCCATCGGTTTTATTTTCTACCATTACCTTCCGGAATCTGTCACCCAATTCATCCGGGTAATGGGCACCAGTTGGATGCTCTTTCTCTTATACTGTGGGGGATTATGGCTGGTCATCGATCTGGTCAATGCGATTCGTCAAAAAATATCACGCAGACCATGGCGTATAAGAGATCAATCCAGGAGGTTCAAAATCATCTCATACCTCGTTCCAATGGTGATTGTCATAGGCATTATGATTCACGGAAGATACAGGTTTATGCACCCTGTGGTACAACAGGTGTCAATAACAACCCACAAAACGGCAGAAAAAATGGACTCAGTGCGTATCGCCATGATTGGGGACCTGCATCTGGGATATATGATCAACAGAAAACACACAAAACGGTTTGTTGACCTGATCATGGCGCAACAGCCTGACCTGATCCTATTTGTGGGAGATATTATTGACGGGCATATCGAACCGATACTGCAACAGCGGATGGATGAAGAGTTGGCACACCTGCATGCACCCTTAGGAGTATTTTCGTGTACAGGGAATCACGAGTACCGCTATGACGCGGAGGAAAAGATATCACTGTTGAATAACGCAGGGATCACCATATTACGTGATTCTGCCGTATTGATCGATAGTAGTTTCTACGTGATAGGGCGTGAAGACAAGGTTATGCCTACCCGGAAACCGCTACGGAAGATACTTTCCGAACAGTCGGTAGAAATGTCAAAACCGGTGATCGTATTGAATCACACTCCCGACAACCTGGCTGAAGAGGCAGATGCCGGAGCAGATATTGCCTTATACGGACATACACACCACGGACAGGCTTTTCCGGGCAATATTGCCACAGAGATGACGTTCGAGGTGGCACATGGCTATAAAAAGAAAGGCGACACACATGTTTATGTCACCTCAGGGATCGGTTTGGTAGGCCCCCAATACCGTATCGGCACAGTCTCGGAAATGGTGATGCTGAACGTAAAATTCAGCCACTAACCTCATAGGCTATCGACGGCCTTCTCCAGATGTACAGAATGAGACCCTTTCAAAAGGATATAGTGATTTGAAACAGGCTTCTTTTTCAGTGTCTCTATCAATAGGTCCACATCATCAAACAACCGGAAAGATTCATTCTCACTGGTGCATTTATTAAAAGCCGAACCTACCAGATAAACCTTGTCATAAGGTTGTTGCTTTAGAAGCTGAACTATCTTTTCATGCTCTTCATCACTGCTTTCCCCTAACTCTTTCATTTCCCCCAGGATTACCATTTTAGATAACGATGAAGGAATGGATGAGAAAAATTCCAATGCAGCCTTCATGCTGGTAGGATTTGCATTATAAGCATCGATAATCAGGTCATTTTTTTCGGTGCGTTTAAACTGGGAGCGGAGGTTTGTGGGTTCATATTCTTCCAGTGCAGCACTGATTTGTTCAGCATTAATCCCAAAAAATTTAGAGACGGCAACCGCAGCAATTGCATTATCAAAGTTGAATTCACCTACCAGTCGGGTTTTGACACGATAAGAATTATCGAAAAAGCTCCAGTCGAATTCCAGAAAAGGAGTAGCATTGGCAATCGAACCGGAAGCAAAGAGTGAAGGATCATTTTTGCCATAAAGGATCCGGTCCATGCCTTCCGTCTGTTCATACAGGATCGGATTGTCTTTATTGACAAATACCTTTCCTTTGCCTTCCCGGATAAAATCATATAATTCGCATTTGGTAGCAACCAGATTCTCAAAACTCCCAAATCCTTCCATATGCGCCTTACCCACATTGGTAACGATACCATAATTGGGTTCTGCAATCTCACATAGTTCTTTGATATCTCCCGGATGACTTGCCCCCATCTCCACTACACCTATCTCATGCGATCTATTCATAGACAACAATGTGAGTGGGACACCAATATGGTTATTCAGGTTTCCCTGTGTATAGGCCACCTTAAACTCTTTCGACAAAGCGACGGCTACCAACTCTTTCGTAGTAGTTTTTCCGTTTGTTCCCGTGATGCCGATAATAGGTATTTTCAACTTCTTACGGTGCCAGTTGGCGAGTTTCTGAAGCGAATGCAATGCATCTTTTACCAAAATGATCCTGTCATTTTCTTTCTCCGGCTCTTCATCCACCACAGCGTAGGCGCATCCTGCCTCAATCGCTTTTTCCGCAAACAGATTACCATTAAATCTATCTCCTTTCAAAGCAAAGAAGATAGAATCTTTGGGACATATCCGTGAGTCGGTGGTAACAGAAGGATATTGAAGAAATAGATTATATAGTGCAGCGGTTTCCATATAGCTTAAGCTAAATGATTTACAAACCCAATTTTGCAGCAATCTGTGCGGGGATGGCATCCCTGTGCAAGACGATACTTAAAGTCTTGTAGCGTACAAACGGATCTGAGGCATACCACAATCCTTTATAAGGACCGGTTTCACCCCATGAATTTTTCACCATATAAAATTTGTTCCCATTCTGGTCTTTAGCAATACCATAAATCTGCATACCATGGTCGTCGGTAGTCTGGTAATTATCAAAAGATTGTTGTCTCATCTCCTGGGTAATATGCTTTTCTGCAAGCACCTCTGTTCCGACGCGTGCTCTCAGATTTGCATCCCGCTCACGTGTGGAGAGGTCAAGCCACTTGGCTTGATCAGAACCTGCATTTTCGGCCGCATTTTCATCAGGCATGATAGCAATTCCTTCACGTGAAAAGCCGGCTTCACTCACATCCGAAGCCCAGGCAATGGTATATCCTCCCATAATGGCATTTTCCATCACTTCCATCAATTCTTCAATAGGGAGGTTGTATGAATTGGCCCAACGCCAGTTATCAGGCACTTCAATAGCAAATGGTTTATAGAAAGGATGATGGGTAAAAGAGGTCAAAGAGACATAATCCTCTTGCTTGAGCCCAAGAAATTCCTTAAAGGTATGTGGCGTATACTGCTTGCCTTGATAGGTAAATGTTTCCGGTAAAGATCCCAGATAAGTATCCAATATTGCTGAGAATGCGTTAGACCATACCGGAGAAAGGTTCCTGGCACCGATAATTCCGTCCATATATCCTTTCAGGACCTTATCCAGTTCACCGTGATTATGTGTTTCGGAACCGTAATTAAGTCCCCGGTAAGCATCTTCCGGCATTATTCCATATTCATCTATAGTCTCTATCACATCGGCAAAAGATCCGCCTGCGGCAAAATTGAGATTGCCATGCAGACGAGCATATTTTTGCGCTTTATCCTCATAATTTCTACGGACTATATACATTTCAGAGAGATCGAATTCCCCTTTCCCCATACGGATCAGTTCCGATTCTAGCAATCCTACGCCAGAGAAACTCCAGCAAGTTCCCGAACTGGCCTGATTCTTTACCGATGTAATGGGATTTTGTTTTACTACCGAGAAGTTATAAATACCCTGTGCCGAAATGGTTAAAGTCGTTAAAAGAAGAATAAAGACCGTAATCAATTTGTTCATAATGATACCTGTATTGTTATTTAATAGTTAGTCGATAGTTATTCAATTGTTATTCGTGCGAAGCACAAATGTACCATAAATCGGGGAATTTTTTCTGTTTTCAGACTACTATTTCCGTAAAAAGTCAAAAAAGCGGTATATTTACGGCTTCAAATATAAAGAAAGTCGAGAGGTAAGCTAAGCTTGCTTAAGCTTATCCGAGACGCATCTTATATTCTACAAATAAATTATTGCGATATGGATGATTTAAGGCCTGCCAAAAAAAGAATGCGTAAGGGACTGTTATGGTTCCTCGGAATATTGATACTTGCCCTCGGAATTTTTATCTATGTACGTTTCTATTATGTATTTGGAACAGGGGTAAAATCGGGGGAGTTGAACTATCTTGTTTATAAAGGAGTTGTCTTTAAAACCTACGAAGGGAAACTGATCCAGTCAGGTTTTCGTGCTGATAAACCCGGAGGATTACAGTCGAATCAGTTCGATTTTTCAGTAGTAGACAAGAAAATTGCAGAACAATTGATGATATCGAGTGGCAAAAATGTGCAATTACATTACAAAGAATATTTCGGTACGCTACCCTGGCGAGGGTATACCAAATTTATCGTGGACAGCATCATCATGATAGAGGAGAAACCCATCCGGAAAGATCTGGAAGAGGATTTAACTCCTTATATCCTTGAATCGATGTAAGGGGAAAAATTGATGGCAAAAAAGAAATTTTACGTTGTTTGGAAAGGGATAAAACCGGGGATCTATAGTTCCTGGGATGATTGTAAAGCACAGGTTTCCGGTTTTGAGAATGCCCTATACAAATCTTTTTCAACCCGGGAGGAGGCAGAAAAAGCATTTTCCTCCAATCCATGGAAATCCCTGAACAACCAGCAGGGTAAAAAAGTGAAATCCGCCCCATCATCGGGATCTGCATCAGCATCGGAATCCTCTGCAAAAATATTGGCCGGGAGCATCGCTGTAGATGCCGCCTGTAGTGGTAATCCCGGCTTGATGGAATACCGGGGCGTATTTGTAGCGGACGGGGCCGAAATCTTTCATGTGGGGCCAATGGCCGATGGGACAAACAATATCGGTGAATTCCTTGCCATTGTACACGCCCTGGCATTACTCAAAAAGAAAAACAGTACAATCCCTATCTATTCCGATAGTGTGAATGCCATGAAATGGGTGACAAATAAAAAGTGTAAAACCAAACTGGCACAGACTGATGTAAACAAACCGATCTTCGAGTTAATTGAACGGGCCGAGAACTGGCTCCAAAACAACAGTTACTCCAACCCGATCCTGAAATGGGAGACCAAACTGTGGGGTGAAATCCCCGCCGATTTTGGGAGGAAATGATAGAGATAGATTCACCGCTGCTATCGTATGAACATCGCCGGTTTCGTTTAATAGTTGCATATTAAATGGAAAGCTTCCAGTCCTCCTCTTCCTCTTCGTCCGGATAATAAGATTTGGGTGGTTGAAGTGTAGGAAATATCCGGTATACATTCGCAGCTACCCTGTCGGCAAACTCCTCTATATTCATATTCAATGCCCTCGAAGTTTGCAGGTAAACCTGACGAATGGACATTTCACCTTCATCAGTTTCACAAAACAAGGAATCAAGGGGTATTAATTGCATGGAATCCACATTGATATTGTCCCCAATAGAAAAAAGAAATCCTTCTTTCACAAGCTGTTGGGTAAGCTCCGGCTTACTCCGGTAACCATGAATGATCCAGGGCTGGGTAGGCTTCACCTCTCTTCGAACCTGTATCACCTCTTCCCACGCTTTCACGCAGTGGATGATTACCGGTTTTGACAATTTCTCGGAGAGTTCTATATGCTTCTTGAAAACAGGTATTTGCAGGTCGAATGAAGGCCCTTTCAATCTATCGAGGCCTGTTTCGCCTATAGCGATAATACGAGAATTGGATGCAATTTCGTACAGGTAAGCCATCTGGTTCTCGCTCTCTTCTGAGTACCAGGGATGAATTCCGCATGAAAAGGCATGACGTGAATAAGATTCTTTTGCTACTTCAAACTCAAGGGGGTAAACATCAAAGATACACGAGTGATAAGGATCATCGCTATCTTCAATAAAAATCTGATGGGTGTGTACGTCGTAAAATTCCATATTTTAATTGGCCTCTGCTTTCGGCTTCCGCTTTTTCGGCTTCGGATCGGGCACGGGGTCATATCCCGACCCTCCCCAGGGATTACAACTTATGATACGCTTGGCAGACAGATAAGAACCTTTGAAAGGGCCATGTTTTTTAAGCGCCTCTATCGTATATTGTGAACAGGTAGGCGTATAGCGACAACTTGGAGGCATAAGCGGAGAAATGACAGCCCGGTAGAAATAAACCGGCAGGAGTAGTATCCACGTCAGTACGTTTTTGATTATTTTCAGCACTGTTTTCTCTCCTCAATCCGGTGATTCAATTCTTTTATAGCTTTTCGTATTCCTTTCTCTACCGTAGCATAATCACTCAGCTTATCTGCCACATAAATAAATGCTACGTCAAGATGTTCATTTTCCGCCAATCCATTGGGGAGAAACAGGTGCTTATTGAGCCGATAAGCCTCTCTCCCAAGCCGCTTCATCCGGTTACGGTCAACTGCCGACTTAACCCTCTTTTTAGGGATGGAGATAAGTATCGATAATGGCATCGATCCGTATTGTGCCGTCTCCAGATACACTATCCGAAAGGGGTACGACATAAAGGATCGCCCTTTTGTAAAGAGGGCTTCAATTCTTTTTTCACCTGTTACCCGCTCTTTCTTCGTAAACCTGAAGCGTTCCATATATATGCAATCCTCCGAAAGCAATTACACCGACAAAGATAATTGTTTTTGGATTCAATTGTTACTGATTCGAAAAAAAATCAAGCCCAATGTTTGTGGTTTTCTTTCAAGAAGGCTTCCAATGCAGCAGTCATGGAAGGATAATCAGGCTGAGGAGCTTCACAATCGAGTCTTAGTCCAGCATCCACTACAGCTTTTGCCGTAGCATTACCAAAACATCCTATAGCCCTGTCTCCCTGTTTGAAATCAGGGAAATTTTTCAATAACGATTGTATTCCTAATGGGCTAAAGAAGATAATCATATCGTAATCAAACTTCTCATCCTTATCGAAGTCATTGCTCACCGTTCTGTACATTACACTTTTGGTGTAGTTTATCTTCTTTTGGTCAAGGAAATTAGTCACTTCATCATTATGTTCTTCCGGGACAGGAAAAAGAAATTTTTCTTTCCCGTGCTTGGTAAAGGCATTATTCAGTCCGTCAATCTTACCGGTCTGGCTAAAAAATATTTTCCGTTTCCTATAAACAATATACTTCTGCAGATAAAGTGCCACAGTCTCCGAAATACAGAAATATTTCATTGTCTCAGGAATTACAATCTTCATCTCTTCACAGATCGAGAAAAACTTATCAACCGCTGTTCTCGCCGTGAAAATGACCGCCGTAAAATCAAGTATATTAATACGCTGTTGACGGAATTCTTTCAATGAGACCCTTTCTACTTTGATCAGAGGATAGAAATGTAAGTCTAGATGGAACTTTTCCGCTATCTCGTAATAAGGCGATTTTTCGCTACTCGGTTTAGGTTGTGATATGAGAATTTTCTTTACTTTCCGCGCGTTCATATAATGTTATCTCCTGCAATAGTTATAGCTAAAAGCACTCCTTTATATAATAGAAAATAAGGAGCGATTTCAGTGCCGCAAAGATAGACAAAAAAATAGAAAGGACTGATCTTATTTTTAACAAAAATATTTAATAACTCAATGTAAATGACCATCCGACTAATAAAAAAGAGTACTGCAATAAGGATTAGCATAATATTCCTAACTTCATGTAAATAAACATAAAAAACTACAGGAAGAAAAGCAGCCACTCCAAGAATCTCCATTATTCTGGAATAGTAAGTCGACCAACTTTTCATCTCATTCTGTAAAAAGAAAGTCCCAATCAGTCGATAACCTGCAATTTTCAGATAGATTAACAAGGCAAGCCCCATAAAAACACCAATAAAGCCAAGTATTTGTGCTCTTAAGGAATATATGGAAAATCCATTGCTCCACAACCATGAAAAAATCAGGATAGAGAAAAGCAGAATAGCCTGAAGAAGCAGATAGAACTCTCCCCAGGCTTCTGTTTTGGTTACCTGGCTTTTATGTACGGATGCAATCGGTTTTCCAAAAGAAAAAACAGTTTTAAAATTACCTTTTAGGGCTGTTCCTTCCCAACGAAAAATAAAAGCAAATAACATGAAGCTAAAGAGGAAGAGAAGAAAAAAAACAGAATGTATCCATGGAGAAAAAGGGAGAGGAGCACCAATGGAACCATTCTGCAATAATTGCATAGATGAGGCGGCTCCCCCATCAAAATTAAAGAAAACCTGGGTACTGTCAGTGGGAAAAAAATCATACTGTCCGAAACTCATTTGCCATGACTCCGGAACGACCTGCTCCCCCTCAACCTTTAAATAGTAAGGGAGGGTGTCGGAAATAGTATCTAAAACCAGTATCATACTTTTCAGTGCAATACCACCATTAATCGTATTTGGTATACCCGGGATTCCAGTCTGGAATAGTCCGGATGAGGGTGACAGCCTCTTCCGGGGTGGTTACTACCTGCCATAACTGCCGGTAAGACTCTCTCATAAACCTCTCACTAATCATCTTCTCGAAAAAAGAGAGTAATGGCTGGTAGTAATTGTTTACATTTAAAATAATAATCGGCTTACGATATAAGCCTAACTGCCTCCAGGTAATAATCTCCGCCAACTCTTCCAACGTTCCCACTCCGCCGGGAAGAGCTATTACTGCATCGGCCGTTTTCACCATAGCCGCTTTCCGTTCATGAATGGTCTCAGTGACAATAGTCTCTGTAAGATGAGAATGTCCCCAACCGGCATCCACCATGAACCGCGGAATTATCCCTTTTACCCTGCCGCCCTTTTTCAGCACAGCATCGTTCAAAGCCCCCATCAATCCTTCTCTGCCGGCGCCATTAACACAAGTAAACCCATTCTCGGCCAGCAACTCTCCCAATTTCGATGCAGCATCAAAATAGAGCAGATCGATCTCTGCACTCGAAGCGCAATAAACCACAACTTCCCTGTTTCCGTTTTCCATATTTTTAATTCAAAATTCAAGATTCAAGATTCAAGGATTTAGCTACGCTGATTTTCAATTCAAGATTATGAATTGCAAATCGACGTAGTCAATTAACAATCGGCGTAAGCCAAATTGTAAAATCCAACATCCCAGTCACCTAATCACCCAAGTCCCATATCCCAAGTTCCAAATCCTAAATTTTCACTTTTAATTTTTCACTCTTCAGTCTCCCCAGTCTCCTCGTCTCCCCAACCTCCTTGTCTCCCAGTCCTTCTACAGACCAAACTCCTTTTTGATCTTGTCTACATAATCCAGTTTCTCCCAGGTAAACAGTTCCACTTCAAGCCGTACAGGCTCTGGCATATAACGCGAATTGAACACCTTTTTCACTATTTTTGGTTCGCGCCCCATATGACCATATGATGCTGTTTCCCTATAAATTGGATTGCGAAGTTTTAATCGTTGCTCGATAGCTTTCGGACGCAAATCAAACAACATCTCAATCTTTTTCGCAATCTCCGCATCTGAAAGGTCGACATTGCTCTTTCCAAAGGTATTCACGTAGATATTCATAGGATCAGCTACCCCGATGGCGTAAGAGACCTGGATCAGCATCTCCTGGGCGACACCTGCCGCCACCATATTCTTGGCGATATGCCGTGCTGCATAGGCAGCAGAACGATCCACTTTTGAAGGATCCTTCCCCGAGAAAGCACCTCCTCCATGAGGGGCTTTTCCTCCGTATGTATCCACAATAATTTTCCGGCCTGTCAATCCGGTATCCCCATGCGGACCTCCAATCACAAATTTCCCTGTTGGGTTCACATGATAAGTAATATCCCCGTCAAACAGTTTGTGTACATCTTTTCTCTTTCTGTATTGTGCCTGTACCCTCGGTATAAGGATTGACTTAACATCCGATCTTATACGTGATTGCATTCTTCTATCAGCTTCAAGCGCCGCTTCCTTCGTATTGCCTTTCGGTTGTTCAAATTCATCATGCTGTGTTGAGATCACAATGGTATCGATGCGCTGGGGCACTCCCTCTTCATTATACTCAATCGTTACTTGCGACTTGGCATCAGGACGCAGGTAAGGCATCAGTTCCGGCTCATTTTTCCTGATATTGGCCAGTTCCTGCAATAAGGCATGGCTCAAGTCGATAGGCAGAGGCATGTAATTTTCCGTCTCATCTGTAGCATACCCAAACATCATCCCTTGGTCGCCGGCTCCCTGATCCATAGGATCGGCCTTCTGATCCACGCCACGATTAATATCATCAGATTGTTCATGTATACTGGAAAAAACACCGCACGAAAGCGCCTCGAAACGATATTCACTTTTGGTATAACCAATATCCGCAATAACACTACGTGCGACTTCGGCCACATCAACATAGGTGTTCGACTTCACTTCGCCCGCCAATACAACCTGTCCGGTTGTCACAAGGGTTTCACACGCTACTTTTGAATCACGGTCGTATGCTAAAAACTCATCAAGCAAAGCATCCGATATCTGATCGGCCACTTTATCGGGGTGCCCTTCCGACACCGACTCGGAGGTAAAAAAATAATTCATTTTAAAGCTGATAAAAAATTTGAAGAACTGAAGCAATGAAGAAGGGAAAATGCAGCAAGCGTTTTAGCATTTTTTTCTGTGGTTGCAAGCAGTTCAAATCTGTCCACATTCATTTTGTCGACTGCAAAGATAACAATAAAATAGGCTGAATAGTCTCGAATAAAGGTTAAAATGTATTATCAGTTCTTTCTATAGCGGGTAAACAGAAATAAAATAGCTATTTTTGACGACAATCCGGACAGGTTAATTTCATTCTTCCCGTTGCTATTTCTCCTCACGGGGTAGAACGACAATTTGTGTATGAAGATCTATTTTTTTCGCACTATTATCATAGGGATATTGCTTTTGGGAATTCTACCGTCAATGGCACAAGATATGGCTTACCCGGTGGAGGGTGACGGTATACTCTCTTTCCTGCGCCGTTGGAACAGGATCGGCGACTCGTATGTACAGGAATTTATGGAACTGAATGGTGACAGGCTCAATGACCAGGGTGGCCTTGAATTGGGAACGGTTTACCTGATTCCTCCACTACACCCGGGAGATGAGTATCCTCCTTCCGAAAAGTTAGCAGGTGGTGGAACTGGTCCTGCTATTTTTGGAAAAAAACTAAGTGAGGTCACACCGCAGTCTGACCGATTGAAAGATGCTTGTTTTTATATCATCAGCGGCCATGGAGGACCTGATCCGGGAGCAGTGGCACGTGTGGGTAACAGGCAGTTGCATGAAGACGAGTATGCATACGATATAGCTTTACGGCTTGCCCGTAATTTGATGATGGAAAGCGCCACAGTATACGTGATTATTCAGGATCCAAACGACGGAATCCGGGATGAAATGTACCTGGACAACAGTTCTAATGAGACATGCATGGGTGATCCAATTCCCAGGGATCAACTCGACCGGCTAAAACAACGTGTGGACAAAGTAAACGAGTTGTACCAGGGAGACAAAGGGAAATTTAAATATATCCGCGCCATCGACATCCATGTAGACAGCCGTAACAAGGGAAAACGTATCGATGTCTTTTTCTACCATTCCGGCGACAAGCATTCCAAATTACTTGCGACTACCATGCGCGACCTGTTCCGCGTAAAATACGACACGCATCAGCCTGGTAGAGGATTCGGGGGATTTGTAGAACAACGTAACCTCTATGTGCTGCGTCATCTGAAACCGCCTGCCATTTTAGTGGAAACAGGAAATATCCAAAACGAATTTGACCGTCGGCGTATCCTTTCAAGCAACAATCGCCAGGCATTGGCCAATTGGATGGCACAGGCGTTTATAGAAGATTACAAGAAATCGGTCCGGTGAACATCCCGGATTCTTTGTTATTATCATACAAAAACAGTATTTTTGTTTGGACGAACTCATGTTAAATCATTATTAAACCAAAAATACGTGCAAAATGAAAAAAATCGGTGTTTTATTATCAGCAGTATTATTATTAAGCCTGTACACAACAGCTTATGCAAGTGACCTTACCAAAGCAGTACAAGGTGTTTGGACAGCTAAAGTGGCGGATGCGCCTTATGGTTATCAGGATTACCAGGTGACAATAAAGCAGGTAGAAGGTAAGTGCGTGGCGGATATTACAGGTTCTCAACTGAATGTGAAAAACCAGGAATTGAAAGAAGTTGACGGAAAACTGACAACAACAGTGTATGCCGGAGAGAATGTACAAGTCGTCATCTGGAAGGAAAAGAAAGAAGTGAAAGGAACGGCCGACACTTCCATGGGCAAGCTATCGATCGAATTTACCCGTAAACAAGAGTCCAAACAGTAACCTCATTGCGGTTATCGTCTATGTCTTATATTGCCGACCTTCATCTTCATTCCCACTATTCACGGGCTACCAGCAAGGAACTGAATCTTGAATCACTTTTCCAGTGGGCGCGTATCAAAGGCATTCACGTGGTAGGTACGGGAGACTTTACGCACCCCCTCTGGTTTAAAGAGATAAAAGAAAAGCTGGTGCCGGACGGAACAGGCTTGTTCCGCCTGAAAAATCCCCCGAAAAAAGAGGTCGACGGATTCAAATGCAAGGACATTGACGTACGGTTTTGCCTTACTTCCGAGATAAGCTCCATTTATAAGCAGGGATACGGAGATTACGAAGAAAACACCTTTACCCGACCTGACCGAACTAACCGATACTCCCTCTTTAAACACAGAACAACAGGCTGCCTGCGAAGCAGAAGGGGCCGTATTGGTTACGGCTGGGCTCGGTACAGGAAAAACAAAAACACTGGTCAATTGGATCGCCCATTGCATCCAAAAGAAAAAGGTACTTCCGGAGGAAATACTGGCCGTTACTTTCACCAGTAAGGCCGCCGATGAAATGAAAGACCGCTTGTTTGTCCTTTTGAAAGAAGCGTCAGGAGGGATTACGCTGGGAACCTTCCACTCGCTGTGTTTTACCATATTGCAGGAACGTTATGAAAACCTGCATACGGTCTATGACGATGAAAGCCGTGAAGTCATCCTCGGCATGCTTTTCCCCGACAAGGAAGAAAAGATGCTGAAAAGCCTGTCAACCAAACTAAAGGAATATTTTGAGGAAAACTGTCCGGAAGATGCCGATGAGTTAAAGGAAATTGCTGCGGTATATCAACGTTTTACGCTGGAAAACGGCGGAATTGACCTGGCTGATATTATCGGCGCAGTCGTCAGGTTGTGGCGTACGGAACCGGAGTGGCTGGAGATCTTCCGGAACCGTTATCAATCTATTGCCGTCGATGAACTGCAGGATATCAATCCCCTGCAATATGAATTTTTAAAGCTATTGGCAAAAGATAAAAATATCCTGGCGATTGGCAATCCGGACCAAAGCATTTACGGTTTCCGTGGGTCGGATGTAAGATTGTTCTTTCAATTCAGTGAGGATTTCGGTGCAAAGGAAATCTCACTTCAGCGGAACTACCGTTCCTCCGGTTTTATTGTGGATTCGGCCAGTAGTCTTATTCGTAACAATATGCTGCGTAAGGATATCCGGCCGGTTGCCCATAAAGCCGACAAGGGGAAAATCCGCCTCTTCAGTGCGGACGACGAATATAAAGAAGCGGCCTTTATCGCCGGAGAAATTGAAAAACTGGTCGGGGGATTCCACAACCTGATCGGGGATAACACCCATCAGGATGGTCAATACGGTTTCTCTGATATGGCGGTGCTGTTCCGTACCCGTGCCGTAGGCCAGGCTTTGCTTACCTCATTTAAACGATCGGGCATACCGGTACGTTTTGGTGACGCTTCTTCTTTTCTGGAAACCTATCCGTTCCATCTCATCACCGATATGATAAAGCTGTATCTTTATCCAAAAGATATTATTGCATTGGACAGTATACTCAGGCATGGTTTCAACATGCACAAAAAAGAGAGGCAGGAATTTCTTTTATCGCATCCGGAAGAAGCGCGTTTTACTTCTCTTTTCGGAAAGCAAGGAGAAGAAGTTTTCGCAAAGCAAGGAGCAACCGACGCTGTGTCATTTGTTTTTGAAAAATTTATCACTGATGAAACCTTGGATGATACGGGAATTATCCGGAAAGAAACCATTCTTTATATCGCCAGGGAATACGAAGAAGATCTGGAACAATTTCTGCATAATATTTTACTGGATACCTATACCGATGTGGCACGCCTGAAAACCGATGCGGTAAGCCTGTTGACCTTTCACGCTTCCAAAGGGCTCGAGTATCCGGTTGTATTCATTGCAGGAGCCGAAGAAGGGGTTACTCCTTTGCTGAGAAATAATATTGATATCGAAGAAGAAAGAAGACTTTTTTATGTAGCCCTTACCCGTGCCAAAGACCATTTGTTTATTACAAATTCTTTAATGAGAAAAAATTTCAACCAGACAGAAAATAAGACCCGGTCAAGATTCGTTGGAGAAATACCTGCTTCCTTCAGGGAAACCATAGAAAAGAAACCTCCAAAGCCTAAATGTGAACAATTGCGGTTATTTTAATATAAATTCATAAAAACTATCCATAAGCCTTTTCAAAGTGAAAAATTTTGTGAAATAATATAATTCCATTATTTTTGGAAATAAGAAGTGACGATAATGCCGGTCATATGAAACGAAAAATATTCATTTTATTCTCTTTATTTGTTCTTTTGTGTGTAGAGGTTGAGGCACAAGGAACAAAAGCAATAAGCGCCAATGATTTTTTAAACAGCTTAGGAGCTTGTTCATCTGTTTCACGTAGAGGCGAAAATTTGAATGAAACTATTGAAAATGTAAAATATACCGGACTGAGATGGTTGCGTGTAGGCTATGAAGACGATGTACCGGTTGAAGATTTTATCCGGTTGCACCGCCAAACAAATGTGCTTTTAAGTTTTGGATTACTCAGCGGAGGGAATAATATTGATAGACTTATTACAGAGTCGAGGCAATTGGCAGAGGCAGGCGCTTTGCTTGCCATCGAAGGCGCGAATGAGCCAAATAATTGGGAAATAACCTATCAGGGTGAAAAAGGTGGCGGAAGAAATTCATGGATACCTATCGCCAATTTGCACAGGGATCTTTATAAGGCCGTGAAAGAAGATTCTATTTTAAAAGATTATCCTGTTTGGGCAATCAGTGAAAGTGGTGCGCAAACGGATAATACAGGATTACAATTTTTAATTATTCCCGAAAGTGCAAATACACTGATGCCTGCCGGAACGCAATATGCCGATTATGCTAATTGTCACAATTACATAGTGCATCCGAGTTGGTCCGGCTTACACGATAATCAAACATGGCTAAGTGCTTCGCCCACGAAAGATTGCCCTGTTGACGGATTATATGCCAATTATGGTTTGACCTGGGCAAAAAAATTTCCCGGTTATCCGGAAGATAAATTAAAAACTTTACCTCGCGTTACTACAGAAACAGGATATGCCATGAATGAAAAAGAAGGAGTAACAGAAGAAATTCAAGCTCGTTTGTATTTAAATTTATATCTATCTCAATATAAACGAGGTTGGAAACATACAGCTATTTACTTATTAAAGGGGCGGGCAAATGAACCGGATCATGAAGCATTCGCTTTTTATACGCTGGATAATCAACCTAAGCAAGCTGCTCATTATTTACATAATTTTACAACGATTTTAGCAGATAATAAATCTGTTTCAAAATCAGGTGCATTGGATTATACTATTTCCGATCAACCTGAGACCACACATGATTTACTATTACAAAAAAGCGATGGACATTTTTACCTTGTGTTGTGGGGTGAACGATTCGCGGGGGGAACGGACAGTGTTACCGTGAAGTTCGGTAAACAACATAAAACGGTAAAAATATACAATCCCACTGTAGGTGTTTCACCAATTAAAATATTGAATAAAGCAAATAGTATGTCCTTATTACTCACAAATCATCCTCTGATTATTGAAATAAAAAAATAAATATCTTTGGGATACCAATATAAATACAACTGACAGGAAGAAACTTAAAATTCTATTTTTTTAAAATGAAAAAGATTTACCTATCCCTCTTTCCGGTGCTTTTACTTGCGCTGTTGAATTGTATTAATGCCAACTCTAAAGGATCGGAGAATCCCGATTCGGAAAAAGAACCATCGTGGGCGACGGCTCATGAAATAAACAAACGGTTGGGCCGGGGAATGAATATCGGCAATACCTTTGAAGCAATGCCTTCATGGCAATCACCCTTTGACTCACAGGATTTGCAACGCATAGCCGATCTCGGCTTCAGCCACGTACGAATTCCTATTCGATGGGAAAGGGAAGACCGAAGTATATCTTCCAGCCCTTATACTATTTATCCAGAGTTTATGAAAACCATTCAATCGGTTGTGGATGAAGCATTGAAAAACAGGCTGCATATCATTATCAACATGCACCATCATGACGCGCTCTATGCCGATCCGGCAGGACAGAAAGAACGTTTCCTGTCGCAATGGCAACAGATTGCCGATTATTTCAAAGAGTATCCCGACAGCTTGCTCTTCGAGATTATGAATGAACCGCACGATAATCTGACAGCCGATCTATGGAACCATTATTCGAAAGATGCCTTGCAGGTGATCCGTGAAAGCAATTCCAGACGCTGTGTGCTATTGGGTGTAGCCGAATGGGGCGGAGTCAATGCATTACAAAAGCTCGACATCCCCGACGATCCGAACCTTATCCTTACTATCCATTATTATAATCCTTTCCAATTTACCCATCAGGCTGCAGAGTGGGTAGAAAGCTCCGAAGCGTGGCTGGGAACTACCTGGAGAGATACGGAAGAAGAACGTAAGGCGATACAGGAAGATTTCAGGTTAGCAAAACAGATAGCCAAAGAGAAAAATATTCCCGTCCTTATCGGAGAATTCGGGGCGTTTTCACGAGCCGATATGGATTCACGAATCCGATGGACACAATATCTGGCGCGTTGGGTCGAACAACAGGGGTTCAGTTGGGCATACTGGGAATGGAATGGAAGTTTCGGTATTTTTGATCCGAGCACAGGTACATATCGTACCGAATTGGTAGATGCCCTGCTTAAAAATCCTATTAAAAAAAATAATAATGAAACCATTAAAGAACATTATCTTTGACTTCGGTGGGGTACTGATCGATTGGAATCCCATCTATCTCTACCAGGAAATTTTTGATAAAGAAGAGGATATGAATTATTTCCTGGAACATGTGTGCCGCTATGAATGGAATGTGCTGCAAGATGCCGGGCGCTCCCTGGCAGAGGGCACCAGGGTCTTACAGGAACAATACCCTGAGTATCGTAAAGAAATAGCGATGTATTACGGTCGATGGGATGAGATGCTGGGAGGCATTATCGAAGAGAATGTAAAACTGATTAAACCGCTGAAAGAGAAATATAACGTATACGGGCTTACCAATTGGTCGGCTGAAACGATCCCTATTGCCATGGAACGCTACGATTTTTTCAAGGATCTGGATGGGATGGTTGTTTCAGGTGCGGAAAAGATAATAAAGCCCGATCCGCAACTCTATCGCATTTTGCTGGAACGTTATGGGATACAAGCCGGGGAATCTCTGTTTATCGATGACAATTATGCGAATATCAAGACTGCACAACAGCTGGGATTCCAAACGATTCATATAGTGGATGGAGTAAATTTGGAAGAAGTGTTGAAAGCGAGAGCTATCCTGTAATATATTTTGCCTGGAGTATCCCTAGCCGCACACCCTGTTGTTAAAAAATAAGAAGTATACTCGCTACAACAACGATTTTACCTATTTTTGCGGTCTATATATGTTACTATACAGCGTGTTTACTATGTCATACAGGAATAACGGCTGGTTAAAAGTCGTTTCTCTTGCAATTATAACTTTTATCCTGGCCTCCTGCGGTGCGGGAAGAACCACTGTCTCCAGTAGCAAAACATCTACAACTTTACAGGACGATATCATCCAATATGGAAGGCAGTACCTCGGTAAACCTTACCGGTATGCAGGGAAAGGCCCTAATTCCTTCGATTGTTCAGGTTATACCTCCTTTGTGTTCAGAAAATTCGGATACAGATTAGATCCCAGTTCAGCCGGACAGGACCGCCAAATCCCCACTATCGCCAGACGAGAGGATCTTCGAAAGGGTGATCTTGTTTTTTTTGAAGGAAACAGAAAGAACGGGAGAGTCGGACATGTAGGAATAGTGACGGAAGCATTCCCTAACGGACAATTTAAATTCATCCATTCTTCCACCACCAGCGGAGTGATTATCTCCTCCTCTACAGAACCATATTACGCATCGCGCTATTTACGAGGAGGGAGAATCCTGGAGGAAAATGCATCATATGTGACACGGCGTAATCCACAAGTAAATAAAAAACAACTTACAGCAACAAATAAAGAACCGGTACAACCAAATATCCCGGAGATAACACCTCGCGAAACAGATGAACCCGCAATAACGACCATACAGACCGGAAATTATTCCGGCCGCGAATCTATACTTGTACAGACTGATCCCCTGAAAAATCCTCCCCTCACATCAACAAACGGAAAAGGGCAAAGAGAAGATAAGGTTCAACGGACAAAAAGCGACATGGTGCTGAGAGAAGAAGAGAATGCTATAATTTCCGCCCCTACTAATACTAAAAACCATACGGTACAAATGGGCGAAACACTCTACTCTATCTCCCGGATATACGGATGTACCGTAGAACAACTGAAAGTATGGAACCCGCACCTGAAAACTGTATTAAAACCTGGAGAGTCCCTACTTGTCCATACCAATTAACCTGAACAGTACACCATAAAGCCACCCTGCCATGTGCGAATTTCCATATCTTAATGGAATTCCGGCATCTTTTATGTATTTTTGTGGCTCATTACAGAATCGATTATTCCATTATACGGAGTAAGCGTAAGAAAAACAAGGAAATCAACAATATAAAAAGTATAAAATAAAATATAATTATGATAACGACAGACCAACTAAAAGATGTGTTGGAGCGCGAGAACGCGCTGAGGGGGTATCTTTGACATCGATGCAAAGCGTATCCAATTAGAAGAAGAAGAATTAAGGACTCAATCACCCGATTTCTGGAACGACGCCAAAGCCGCCGAACAGCAGATGAAGGTAGTGCGTGAACTGAAATACTGGATCAATGCCTACCAGGAGGTAAAGTCGGCTGCCGAGGAGCTACAGTTGGCATTCGACTTCGCCAAAGAAGGAATTGTTTCGGAAGAGGAGATAGATGCCAACTACAAACATGTGCTTCGACTGATCGAAGACCTGGAGTTGAAAAATATGCTTCGTCGTGAGGAAGATCAACTGGGAGCAGTATTAAAGATCAATGCAGGTGCAGGCGGCACGGAGAGCCAGGACTGGGCTTCTATGCTTTTCCGTATGTATCAGCGCTGGTGTGAAAGCAAGAACTACAAGACTACTGTTACCAATTGGCAGGATGGCGATGATGCCGGCATAAAGACAGCGACCCTGCAGGTGGAGGGCGATCTGGCTTACGGATTCCTGAAAAGTGAGAACGGGGTGCACAGGCTGGTACGCGTATCCCCTTTCAATGCGCAGGGGAAACGGATGACCTCATTCGCTTCGGTGTTTGTCGTACCATTGGTTGACGACTCCATCGAGATAGAGGTGAATCCCGCCAACCTGAGTTGGGACACTTTCCGTTCGTCCGGAGCCGGTGGACAAAATGTAAATAAGGTGGAAACCGGCGTACGACTACACTACCAGTATAAAGATCCTGACACCGGAGAAGAGCAGGAAATTGTAATTGAAAATACCGAGAGCCGTTCGCAAATGGGAAATCGGGAGAATGCCCTGCGTTTACTTAAGTCGCAGCTTTACGAAATAGAACTGGAGAAACGCCGTGCAGCACAGGCAGCTATTGAAGCTGGTAAAAAGAAGATCGAATGGGGATCCCAGATCCGCAGTTATGTATTCGATGATCGCCGTGTAAAAGACCACCGCACCAACTACCAGACATCAGATGTGACTGGAGTAATGGACGGTGATCTGGATGAGTTTATCAAAGCCTATCTAATGCAATTTGGAGACGAAGCATAATGCCAGACAGAAAGAACCGATATCATCGTTTTGTCCTTTTAGGGTTGATCCTGCTCTTGTCAATTATTATTTTCAAAGAGCTACACCCCTATCTGGGAGGATTTTTCGGTGCTTTCACACTTTTTATTCTCCTGAGAGGATTGATGGTGAGACTGGTGGAGAAACATAACTGGAGAAAAGGGGTGAGCGCTTCAGTCATTGTACTTGGGACCACGATATTTATTCTGATCCCGCTCACTGGCTTCGGGTTTCTTGCTGTTGACACTATCTCAGGAATAAGTATTGATCCTGCACAGATCATAAAAAGCATGAGAGAGTTCTCTGACATCGTTGAGGAACGTATTGGGATCACCTTGTTCACTCCCGAAAATCTTTCGTTCGTACCCCGTGCAGGGTCTTCCATCATGCAGTCACTCGTTTCAGGGTTAAGTGCTATGGTCATCAACGGGGTCATCGCCATTTTCCTGCTTTATTTTATGCTGGTAAGCTATCAATCATTGGAGAATATTACCCATGAGATACTCCCATTCAGTGAGAAGAACAAGCGCATTCTCCGGGAGGAGACAAAATCTATTATCCAGGCAAATGCCATTGGTATACCGGTAGTTGCCATCACACAAGGGATACTGGCCTATATAGGGTATCTCTCCTTCGGAGTAAGCAATCCGCTTGTATATGCCGTTTTAGTAGCTTGTACCACCATCATCCCTGTGGTAGGCACTTCGCTGGTATGGGTACCGATCGGTATTTCAGCACTGACTCAAGGTGATATAGTAAGAGGGGTATTACTACTTTGCTACGGGCTACTTATCATAGGGGGATCCGATACCATCCTCCGGTTCGTACTGCAAAAAAGGCTGGCTAATATCCATCCGTTGATCACTTTCTTTGGTGTGATCATGGGGCTTGCCATGTTTGGATTCTGGGGGATTATTTTTGGTCCGCTGCTGATCTCTTTGTTATTGCTTTTCTTTAATATGTATCGTCACGACTTTATTTCCGGTTCGACTGCACAACCCCGTATTACTACAAAAGAAGACGGGAAAGGGGGTATTCTTTTCCGAAAAAGAGCGGCAAAGTAAGCTGCATCCTTTAGTATGCCACAATCCTTATTATTTTAGTTTCCATGCTTTACCCATTTATTTTCTAACGACAACCCGAAAAGGGCAAAGTCATATTTCACCGGATCAGCAGGATCCAGGAGGCGGAGGTTTTCGGTCAGTTCCAGCGCAGTTTTCCAATCGGTCTGTTTTCTGGTAATTAATTGCAGTCGACGTGCCGTCCTGTCTACATGGAGATCAATAGGACAAATCAGCGCACTTTGAGGAATACGTTTCCAGATACCGAAATCCACTCCTTTTCCATCACTTCTCACCATCCAACGCAAAAACATATTGATCCTCTTGCATGCTGAATTGCGAAGAGGAGTTGCCACATGTTTGCGGGTACGATACGGTGCGTCAGGAAAATCAAAAAAAAGCCGTTCGAACCGGATCAGTGAGTCTTCTACCGAATGAAAAACGCCTCCGTCCAGAAACGCCTCCTCTAATGTAGGATAATGTGAATAATGCCGATGCAGAAAATTCACAAAGTAGAGTAAATCAGTATCGTTGAAGGTACGATGCGTAAATCCAAACAAACCTCTCAGGTCATCATCTCCATGCTCCATAATAAAACGATAAGGCTCGCCTCCGAACCGTTGCACCAGTTCACCGCATTTGGCGATAATCGTTTTTCGTTGACCCCACGCCAGTATAGCAGCAAAGAAACCCATGATTTCACGGTCTTGTCTGCCGGAAAACAGGTGAGGAACAGATATCGGATCATTTTCAATAAATGAAATATTGTTATATCGATCTACTTTCTCATCCAAAAAACTCTTCATACGATTAAATATCATTCCTGTTACTTACTCCACTTTCTTACACAAATAATTTAGTACAAAATTACGCCTATTCCTTAAAAAACCTTACATTTGCAATTATTTCTTCAATTACAAAAGAAGAAATAAAACATTGAAATTAATTCCTATTCATGAGAAGTGTACCCTCCTCTTTCCAGCCTATACTGAAGAGCAGTCTTCTATTTGTTTTCTGTTTCCTCTTCCATACGGTTTCGGGGCAGATCAGTTACGGAGGTAAACCCCTTCCGCTTCACGCCGGGATGGGGGCAAGATCTATAGAACCGGCCACAGATCTCTTCGTAGAGATGCCGTCATTCGATGTGACGGCAGCATTACGGCAGTCCCAGCAGGATCAGACAAACCTCAAAAGCTTAGAGTTTGCCCACAAATTTTATCCGTTCCTTCGTCCCGACAATTCAGGTATTGGCTTTGTTACCGGCAAAATGAAGGTGTGGCGTGTGGGGATTCGTTCAAAAGGTGCTTACTCATTGAATATTCTTTTTTCAAAATTCAGGTTACCCCCGGGGGCACAATTGTTCGTGTATAACTCCGACCAGTCGGAGATCTTAGGTTCATATACCGAAAAAAACAATACAGAACTAAACATGCTTCCCGTACAGCCTGTCGGGGGCGATGAATTAATCGTGGAATATCAGGAACCGCTGGATGCGGTATTCAACGGTGAGGTCGAGGTAGGTGAAGTAAATCACGATTTCCTGGGGATCTTCTTCAGGGCCACTGAGATGAGAGACCCGCAGCAGGATTGCCATCCCAACCTGATTTGCTACCCGGAGGATATCCAACCCGGAAGTGGCGTAGTGGGACTGATCATCAACGGAACAACCTATTGTACCGGCTCTCTTGTGAATAATACGGCAGAAGATGGTACACCCTACCTGCTGACGGCCACCCACTGCCTGAATAGCAATTACAACCCCGGCTTCCTGGCCAACAGAAGATATGACATCGTTGCCGGCAGTATCGTCGCCTTTTTCAATTACAATTCACCGTTGTGCGATACCGATATCCGCGGCCCGTTACAGATGACCATGGCTTCGGCCGATTCGGTACTGATCAGCGAAAGGCATGATATCTCCCTGCTCAGATTGAAAGAGATCCCTCCGGCAGAATACCAACCCTATTATCTGGGATGGAATGCCGGCTCTTCTCCTTCAGCACCGTTCCACGGCCTGCACCACCCCAACGGAGGGATCAAGAAAGTAGCAATAGACGAAGACCGGCCACGCCTCGGCTCGTTTACTCTTCCCAATAATTACCAGGCTGAACCCAACTCCTTTTGGGAAGTAGGGGCATGGGATACCGGAGCCACCGAAGGGGGATCCTCGGGTTCGCCACTCATCGACAGGGAAAAAAGGGTATTGGGTACGCTTACCGGAGGGGCGTCGATGTGTTCATCGCCCAGAGGTCCGGATTCTTATGCATCTCTTTTCAAATTCTGGGATGTACAAGGATCACTCGACAACCCGAACCCGATCAGCCATTATCTTGATCCGGAGGAATCACAAGTTATGCAATTGGAAGGTTTCACTCCCTATTCACAACAACCTTTCACTAAAAGCCACAATTTTAAACCCGAAGACAAGGCTGTAAGTTATCTATTTCAACGGATCCCTCTATTTGCCACTAACAATACTTTTGGATACACCGAATTTGCTGAGCAGTTCTATGCCGGAGACGGAGTAGAGTTGCGGGGAGTGTTTGTCTCATCCCCCCCTGTTAGCAGTATTTCGAGTATGAACATCAGAATAAAGGTTTACTCCGGAGAGAATGGGCCTGAACGGCTTCTTTACGAACAGCCCTACAATTATAGCTACAGATATTTCAATAATACAGACTTTCCGGTCAGCTCTCGCAATATGCTCTACAATATAGAGAATTATATCCGCTTTAATGAACCTGTATCTGTTTCAAGGACATTTTATATTTCCTATTCCGATGCCAACGGGATACCGGCCGGTTTTTCGGCATTTAGTGCAGAAGCCAGAAGGGTCGGTTCCGGGATCGTTTCCACGGCATGGATGAAAAATGCTTCGGGATGGGTAAAATCGTCGGAAAACATTGAGAATCCCATCAATACCACTTTACTGATAGCACCCTATGTTATAGGTAATACCTCCACCTCAGTAGAACCGGAAAAAGAACAATTCAAATTGGTTGTCTACCATTCCAGTGAAGTGAAACGGATATTTATCGAATCAAACTATGATTTGGTCGAATGGGAAATTTTCTATTCATCAGGGATAAAAATCCATCATGAGACCATTGATATCAGTATAAACAGAGGCTCCTATTCGTCAACCCATCTTCCGAAAGGAGTTTATATAGTGCGGGTTAAAACCGTTGATGGGACTGTCTCTGCAAAAAAAGTATTGGTGACCTAATTACTTATCTTCCAATTCCACAGATATCTCTTCTTCTATTCCGGAAACAGTTTCCGGTTCATCCGGCAATTTGTTCTCTCCTACTTTTTTCTCAATCTGATCTTTCAGATAAGACGAAATAATATTGCTTCCACCCGATACTTCGGTACGGTTGTAATCCTCTTTTTCGGACTCCGGCTCTTGGACAATGGGTACTACTTTTTTTCCGATAATCAACTGATCTCCGATGCCGATCCGGGAAGAATTCAATCCGTTCCATGATTGAAGCTGTGCCACCTGAATACCGTTTTTCCGTGCGATATCTCCGAGTGTATCACCTTTCCTGACCCGATAATACTGATTGACTGTCTGGGTTTTTCCATCGGGATTGTCAGTAACAGCTTGTGCCAGCTGTTTCTCTGTCGTTGCCTGGGGTGCCACTGCTTTTTTCCCCACGATCAACTGTTTTCCGATATTGAGCCTGTTGGAACTAAGCCCATTCCAGGATTTGATCAAGTCAACGGTCGTACCATGCCTTCTGGCAATAGTCGAAAGATTATCCCCTTTTTTTACCCGATAATAGACATTGGTTGTATTTCCCGATACCGATGAAACCGAACCATCCAGAAAACCGTCGGTATTAGCCCTGTGCGTAAAATACCGCTCCTTATCATAATTAATAATGGTATCGTTTTTATCAATAAATGCATACATCTTTTCCGTAGGCAGTACCAACGCATGCGCTCTAAAATCACCCGGTATCACATCCCGTTTGAATTGGGGGTTCAACCGCTGTAACTCGCCCAATGGGATATCCAGTACTCCTGCAATTTGCTCCAGATGTATCCTCTCATTCACCTGTACCGTATCGAGCGCAGCTGTCAGGGATGAAGAGTGTGCAGGGCAGATGTTATGATCTGCATAGTAATTCATAATATAGTTGGCAGCGATAAAGGCGGGTACATATCCTCTTGTTTCTCGCGGCAGACGATAGTAGATCTCCCAATAATCGCGTTTACCTCCGCTCCGGGCAATCGCCTTGTTCACATTCCCCGGCCCGCAGTTATAGGCCGCAATTACTAAATTCCAGTCCCCATAAATAGCATACAGATCTTTGAGGTAACGTACGGCGGCATCAGTCGATTTATAAGGATCGCGCCTTTCATCCACGAGGCTGTTTACCTCCAATCCGTAGCCTTTTCCTGTGCGTAGCATAAACTGCCACAACCCCGTGGCCCCGACACGGGACACAGCCACAGGATTGAGCGCTGATTCAATTACAGGAAGATATTTTAGTTCCAACGGAAGTCCGTGTCTGTCCAACGCTTGCTCAAACATCGGAAAGTAGTAGTCGCCCAGCGCCAGCATATAACTCACCTGCTCTCTTTTTCGTACGGCATACATCTCTATGTAATTCTTCACCACACTATTGAATGAGAGCTCCATCTCCGAAGGTAAATTATGAAGTTTTTTAATATAGACTGAGTCATGAAAGACCACATTCTGTCCCCTTTTACAATCAATCTCTGCATTCGACAGATCGAGTTGCCAATTACGTAACAGGTCACTTAGTTTTTCCGTCATACTTTCCGGATAAACAATTGCATTATCCTGAATGGTATCCACACTGGTAGACAAAGTCTCCGGTGAATTTTCCGGCAGAGTATTCTGAGCTATAAGCCCCAATACAGTCCATACAGTTATCAATCCAATTAAAATAGTCCTCTTCATACCAATAAATTGCCCATCCGGGAGGGATGAGCCTTGTTCTTTAATTGTTAAAAATTAAAACTCCATTGTACTCCGTAGGAGGAGCTTCCCAGGCTATGAGCCCTTTCTTCCCTGATGATAACAGGGGTCATACGCATGGATAAATCGGGACTCATATCAAAATCAAACAACTGCGCATCTACATACGCATCTACAATAGCAACCAGATAGACAGCCACCGTACCGATAATACTCAAATCCCTGTAATAGCGGTAATGGTCTTTGCGTTGCTGCAATACATTTGTAAACCACTGCACATCTACTGACTCCGGATTGTCCCGGTAGGCGTAGGGCAGCATATTGTGCCAGCGGTTGGTATCGGGATTATCGTCCATAATGTGCTGATACGCTTCCAGATAGTCCCGATAGTAACCGTTATTCCAGGTAATAGCATACGTCAATCCCACGAAACCTCCGTACAGGATAGGTAATTTCCAGTATTTACGGTTATAAATCTGTCCCAAACCCGGAAAGACAGCCGAATAGATAACCGCTTTCCGTGGAGAAGGGCTAAACATATAGGACGGTGCGAAAAATTTATCAGAAGTTATTTCAATGAGTGGGCTGCCTGCTCTTGCCCGGACGGAATCCTGCTTTCCTGCTACCTCCTTCCCATTTTTGAGATCAATGGAAACGGAGTCGGGTACCTGTTGGAGAAGCGAATCTCCTACTAACACGGGAACACTATCCAGTGGCTGTTCTCGTGAATGATTCTGCGCCTGGACATCCACTGCGCAAAAAAGGATCGACAAACAAGTAAGGATTCCAGCCACATTCATCATCAGCAATTATTTTTGCATTTTATCAAACATGACAATAATACGTTCCAGGTCTTCCGGAGAATCGAAAGGGATTGTAATCTTACCTTTGCCACGTTTGTTATAACTGAACTGCACATCGGTCTGGAAATAGGCAGAAAGATGTTGTTTTAACGCATCAAAATCGTCTGGCGATTGTTGTCTCGAAGTTGATTTCCCAGTTTTGGGCTTACGGCTACCGCCATCTTTTAGTTGCTGGATAGGCGCTCCTTCGTCATAATCTTTCACCATTGACTCCACTTTCCGCACCGACAGCCCTTCTTCGAGGATCAGGTTGTAGAGGGAGAGTTGCGCTACCGGATCATTCATGGTGATCAATGCACGCGCATGTCCCATGTCAATTTTTTTGTTTTTCACTCCCATCTGTACTTCCGCCGGAAGCTTCAACAGGCGCAGGTAATTGGTGACAGTCGCACGCTTCTTACCCACTCTTTCGCTCAACTGTTCCTGTGTTAGGGAAAGGGCATCGATGAGATTCTGGTATGCCAGGGCGATTTCTATAGAGTTGAGATCTTCACGCTGAATATTTTCAATCAGCGCCATTTCCATCATCTCATCGTTGTCAGCCGTTTTAATATAAGCCGGGATAGTAGACAATCCCGCCATTTGAGAGGCACGGTAACGACGCTCACCTGCAATAATCTGATAAGTGTCGTCTTCCAGCTTCCTTAATGTGACAGGTTGGATAACACCAATTGATTTAATGGAGGCGGACAACTCCCTCAATCCCTCTTCATCGAATGCCCTACGCGGTTGGTCAGGGTTGGGGACAATCTTATCGAGTTCCACCTCACTAATGGAAGAAGAGCCTTGTGTTTCACCGTCGTTAAAGGTGATCAACGCATCCAGTCCTCGTCCTAATGCATTCTTTTTCGCCATAGTCTATACCATAAAGGGTACAAAGTTAGTGAACTTTTTCGATCAACTCTTGTGCCAGTTGTATATGATTTGTCGCCCCGCGGGAACCGGCATCGTACATAAGCGCCGGCTTGGCATGGCTCTGTGATTCGCTGAGTGTAATATTGCGCTGAATAACTGTAGTAAACACCAACTCTTTGAAATGATGTTTCACTTCTTCATATATCTGATTATGAAGACGCAGACGAGAGTCATACATAGTGAGTACAAAACCCTCTATCTCAAGCTTGGTATTCAGTTTCGATTTGATGATTTTTATCGTATTCAGCAGTTTACTCAACCCTTCAAGGGCAAAATATTCGCATTGTACGGGTATCAATACCGAATCGGCAGCAGCAAGCGCATTGACCGTAATGATACCCAACGAAGGCGAGCAATCGATCAGGATAAAATCATACTGGCCTCTTACCGGATACAAAAGATCCCTGAGCCTTTTCTCCCTGTTCTCCATCTGCACCATCTCCAATTCCGCACCTACCAGGTTGATATGGGATGAGATAATATCGATATTTTCAAATGGAGTATTTTGCACCGCCTCTGCGGGGGTACATTTACCGATCAACCCTTCATAAATAGTATTTGCAGCTTTTTTAATATCAATACCCAAACCGGAGGATGCGTTCGCCTGCGGGTCGGCATCTACCACCAACACCTTTTTTTCCAACGCGGCAAGTGATGCCGCAAGATTAATCGTGGTCGTGGTCTTGCCCACCCCTCCCTTCTGATTTGCCAGAGCAATGATTCTTCCCATATTATTCTATTTACAGGCAACAAAATAAGTAATAAATCAGTTAACTCTATGTTAATTATTTAAAACATTGTTTTTTTTGTTGATAAATAGGGGAAATCAAGACAATCCATACAGGAAACCGGGTATCTATTCCCATATAAAATCGATATCTTTTTCGTATTTACCCAATAGGTTATCTTTCTGAAAGAAAAACTCTTCTTCTCCGAAAGCCGGCTTGAGTTCATCGAACCAGGTCGCCTTTTTATCGTATTGGGCAAAGAAAGGGATATCCACTAAATTGGGATTACGGCACTGAAGGAAGCGAAGCACAAACACCTTCTCCCCTCTCACTTCTGTCACACCCAACACCTGTATTTTTCCGGGATTAGCGCTCATACTGGGGCCGCGGACAGTCCGGCAGATACCGCTTACATTACGATAAGCCTTCCTGAAAACATTCCATGCTTTCTCAAGCGGCACTTCGAAAAAAGTTTTGGAACCTGTATCCCGTGCAACAAACATATAATAAGGGATCAGTCCCTGCCTGACCTGCTCTTTCCACATATTTGCCCACACCTTCGGATCATCGTTAATATGACGCAACAAAGGTGATTGGGTTCTGATCTGCGCACCGGTATTAAGTATCCTCTCGATAGCCTGTTTCACCGCATCGGTAGAGAGCTCTACCGGATGATTGAAATGTCCCTGAAAAGCAAGGTGCTTTCCTGCTTTCTTTACCTTCTCGAATAAGCGTAACATGTCATCCGCATCTTTGTCCGTCAGGAACCGGTAAGGCCAGTAAGCCAATGTCTTAGACCCTATACGGATATTACGGATATGTGAAAATTCCTTCGTCAATAGCGGCTCGATATAGGCCGACATGATACTTGCTTTCGCTGTAAGCGGATCGCCCCCTGTAAAAAGGACATCCGACACCTTGGGATGCTTTAACAGATATTTATGGAGCAGATCTGCCTCTTTCATCGCAAATTTCAGCTCATTCATGCCGGAGAACTGCGGCCAGCGGAAACAGAAAGTACAATAAGCGTGACATGTCTGCCCCTGACTGGGAAAGAAGAGTACCGTCTCACGGTATTTATGTTGCATACCATGCAATTTTATCCCATCTACCATCGGCACATTATGTTCCTGCCCCGCCGGATTGGGATTCAGCTTCATCCTGATATCATAAACTTTCTGCTTCAATCCTGCCTCATCATTTGCATCGATCAATTTTTTCACCTGCGCATAATGGGTTTTCGATAGCATCTCTTCCCGGGGAAAAGTCAGCGTGAAGATAGGATCTTCCGGTACATTACTCCAGTCGATCAACTCTTCCACCACATAGTTGTTTGCCTTAAAAGGCAGTACCCGACCCACCACTCCAATGGCCTCCCGTTCCTGATCGGACAGGGCACTCAGTTGGGGCAGATCATTATAGTTACGCAAAATGAAATTTCTATACTTTTTATTTTCCATATCAATTGAATTATGTTTTATTTGGTGAACTACAGGAAGTGAATAAGAACCCGAGTATCGGGAAATGAGGGTTTAGATTGCAGTTCGAGATAAACAAAAATAAGACAAAAGTATCAAAAAGACAACCGAATTAATACATTTTTGTATTTTTTGGGGAAATAAAAAATCAGTTTGCCTATTTTTGAAGAAAAAAGCAATATTTCTCATCAAAGTATCGATAAATACAAATATAATGATTACTTTTGCAGCCTGATGAGAATATATTTTTCACATACACACTACCCCAAAGCAACAGTTTTAGTCCGACGATGCTTTTGACTTATACGGAGGCTCCGGTTTCCGTATCATTTCCCCTTTTATCTTTTTTCGCCTTCGGGCATCACTCTACCAACAACCCATTAATTTTTTATTGTTTTAGGATGAATGTTATTATTCATATAGCCAATAGCGGCTACGTAGGTTATGCGCAAGAGATTTGCGATTTGATTTACGAGTCGGCACAAGCACGCGGTACTGGTATTGCCAAGCGCAGTGCTGAGTATATTGCTGAAAAGATCGAGGCCGGCAAAGCGGTAATCGCCCTAGATGGCGATAAACTCGTGGGCTTTGCCTATATTGAAACTTTCAGTCATAACCGTTTTGTGGCTAACTCGGGACTGGTGGTACATCCTGATTACCGCAATCAGGGATTAGCCAAGAAAATCAAACGAAAAATTTTCGATCTCTCCCGCAAACTCTATCCGAACGCCAAGATATTCAGTATCACTACCGGTCTGGCCGTAATGAAAATGAACACGGAACTGGGATTCAAGCCGGTCACTTTTTCAGAACTGACCGACGACGAGGAGTTCTGGAAAGGATGTCAGGGATGCCGGAATTTCGATATACTGCAACGTAATAATTATAAAATGTGCTTATGTACAGGGTTGCTTTACGACCCCAAAGCTCATCCGGTACAGCAGGCCAGTCCCTTCGCGAAGAAGGTGGTTAAACCGGTCATCAAAATAAAGAAAACCAATAAATTGCATAAAAGATGAAGAAAAAAGTAGTATTAGCATTTAGTGGCGGCCTCGATACCTCCTTCTGTGTACCCTGGCTGATCAATGAGAAAGGACTGGAAGTACACACCGTGATTGTGAATACCGGTGGCTTTTCCGATGAAGAAGCAAAATCGATTGAAAAACGGGCGCTGAAACTGGGGGCTACCACGCACACCTGTATCAATGCTGTTGAAGATTATTATAAGAAAGGTATCAGATACCTGATCTACGGCAACATATTAAAGAACAACACCTATCCGTTGTCGGTCAGTTCCGAGCGTTTTTTTCAGGCAATGGCGGTGCTGGATCATGTAAAAAAGATCGGCGCCGATTTTGTGGCTCATGGGAGTACGGGAGCCGGAAACGACCAGGTACGTTTCGATCTTGTATTTGAAGTGCTGGCACCGGAGGTACAAATCCTTGCACCGATCCGCGAGCTGAGTCTCTCCCGTCAGCAGGAGATCGACTACCTGAAAGAGAAAGGTTTCGACTTCTCGTGGGAGAAATCGAAATATTCTATCAACCAGGGGATCTGGGGCACCAGCGTAGGCGGTGTGGAAACGTTGAAATCATCGGGTGTCCTTCCCGAAGAGGCATATCCATCGCAGGTGACCGACTGGGGTACTGAGCGGATCACTTTAGGATTTGAAAAAGGTGAACCGGTCTCACTGAACGGTGAAAAGATGCCACCCGTGGCGCTGATCCATAGGTTGCACAAGATCGCCTCGAAATACGGTATCGGCCGTGATGTTCACGTAGGTGATACTATCATCGGCACCAAAGGGCGTGTTGCTTTTGAAGCGCCTGCTCCACTGATCATCGTCAAGGCACATCATCTGTTGGAAAAACATGTACTGACCAAACAGCAACTCTACTGGAAAGACCAGCTCTCCAACTGGTATGGACAACTCATGCACGAAGCGCAGTACCTTGAACCGGTAATGCGTAATATCGAGACATTCCTCGATGACACCCAGCAGTTCGTCACCGGTGAAGTGGAAATTGAACTGCGCCCCTATCATTTCGCGGTATTGGGATGTTCCAGCGAATACGACCTGATGAACTCTAAATTCGGCGAATACGGAGAGACTAACAAATCGTTCTCCGGACAGGATGTGGTAGGATTCACAAAAGTGATCGCTAACCCGTTGAAAATTTATTATACCATTCACGACAATGATTAACGTAAGTATAGCAGGCGGAACCGGCTATACGGCAGGCGAACTGCTTCGTATCCTGCTCCGCCATCCTGAAGTCAATATAGAATCGGTCATCAGCACCACCTCGGTGGGGATGCCCGTAGCGGAGATGCACCGTGATCTGTTGGGTGAGACCGATCTGGTCTTTAGCGACACTTTTCGTCAACCCGATGTGCTATTCCTTTGCCTGGGACATGGACTGTCGCGTGCATTTCTGAATGACAACGATATTCCTACCTCATGCAAGATCATCGATCTTGGAAATGATTTCCGCAATAATCCGGTATTTAACGACAGGAATTTTGTGTTCGGACTGTGCGAACAAAATCGCGAACAGATCCGCACGGCAGACAGTGTGGCCAATCCGGGCTGTTTTGCCACGACCATCATGCTGGCATTATTGCCGCTGGCATCCCGGAATTTATTGACAGACGAAATACATATACACGCCATTACAGGTTCAACGGGTGCAGGGAAGCGGCCAGCCGATACAACTCACTTCAGTTATCGCGATAATAATATCTCCGTATATAAGCCATTCACACATCAGCATCTGGAAGAGATCGCCAACACATTGACGAGTGCGGGTAACAGCGATCTACCGCAGATCAACTTCGTACCAATGCGGGGTGATTTCACACGAGGTATTTTCGCCAGCGTATATACAAGATGGGATAAGAGCATGTCGGAATCGGCTGTGATCGATCTCTACGAAGAGTATTACCGGTCATCTCCGTTCGTGTTTGTTTCCAAACAGCCCATCAGCCTGAAAGAGGTGGTGAATACCAACAAGGGATTATTACATATCGAGTTTCATAACGGCTATATCCACATTACCTCGATTACCGATAACCTCGTAAAAGGTGCGTCAGGACAGGCAGTACAAAATATGAACCTGATGTTCGGACTGGATGAAACGACAGGACTGAAACTGAAAGGAAGCGCTTTTTGATGTGTTCTTTTAATTACCAATTACTAATTACTAATTACCAATGTGGCAGGAATTCCTATTACTTCCCAGTTCTTAGTTGTTAGTTCTAAATTCTTAGTTCTATAAGATGAATCTATTCGACGTATATAGTTTATGGGAGATTGAACCGGTACGGGCACAGGGTTGCCATGTATGGGATAATGAAGGAACGAAGTATCTCGACCTTTACGGCGGACATGCAGTGATCTCCATCGGACACTCCCATCCCCATTATGTAAAAGCGGTGCAGGATCAGGTGGAGAAGATCGGCTTCTACTCCAACTCGGTACAAAATTCTTTACAGCAGGAACTGGCCGATAAACTGGGAGAACAATCCGGTTATGCCGACTATTCGCTTTTTCTCTGTAACTCCGGTGCCGAAGCCAATGAAAATGCATTGAAACTGGCATCGTTCCATACCGGAAAGAAACGTGTGATCGCGTTCCACGGGGCTTTCCACGGACGCACCTCCGGTGCGGTCGCTGTTACGGAGAATCCGGCCATTCAAGCTCCTTTCAACACAGGGCATGAGGTCACCTTTGTGCCACTCAATGATATAGAAGCAGTGAAAGCTGAAATCCTGAAAGGTGATGTAGCGGCAGTTATTATCGAAGGTATCCTCGGTGTTGCCGGTATTTTTACTCCGGAAACTTTATTCTTGCAACAACTGGCACTTCTCTGTAGGCAAAACGACGTAATATTGATCCTCGACGAGATACAATCGGGTTACGGTCGCAGTGGACAATTCTTTGCTCATCAATCAGCCGGCATACGACCCGACTTAATTACGATGGCCAAAGGGATGGGTAACGGCTTTCCGATCGGAGGTTTACTCATCTCATCCAAATTCGAAGCAAAAAAGGGAATACTCGGAACCACTTTCGGAGGCAATCATTTGGCTTGTGCAGCTGCCATTGCGGTTCTCGATGTATTGAAAGCAGAGTCGCTGGTGGAAAATGCAGCGGATATGGGTAATTATCTGAAACAGGAGCTATCGGAAATAAATGGTATCACGGAGATCCGTGGACGGGGATTGATGCTCGGTATCGAATTCCTTCCGGAATTTGGTGCCGTTCGCAACCGGCTTCTTTTTGAAAGCCATATTTTTACCGGCGGGGCAAAAAACAATGTGATGCGTCTGTTACCTCCACTCTCAATAGCGAAAGCAGAAATCGATACTTTTATCACACAACTTAAAGAGAAATTGATATGAGAAACTTCACATCTGTACATGACATCGGAGACCTGAAAAGTGCACTCATTAAGGCCAGACAGGTCAAAGAAAACCCATTTGCTGATCAGGATCTGGGTAAGAATAAAACCTTGTTAATGATCTTTTTCAATTCGAGCCTGCGTACCCGCCTAAGTACGCAGAAAGCGGCATTGAACCTCGGCATGAACGTAATTGTACTCGACATTAATCAGGGCGCCTGGAAATTAGAGACCGAAAAAGGAGTCATTATGGATGGAGATAAACCGGAACATATCCTGGAAGCGATCCCCGTGATGGGCTCTTACTGCGATGTGATCGGGGTACGCTCTTTTGCCCAGTTCGAAAACAAGGCTTCTGATTATAATGAAGTCATACTGAATCAGTTTATACAATATTCGGGTAAACCGGTCTTCAGTATGGAGGCAGCTACACGTCATCCATTGCAAAGTTTTGCCGACCTGATCACTATTGAAGAATATAAAAAAACAGAGAAGCCGAAAGTGGTACTCACCTGGGCACCCCATCCACGCGCGTTACCCCAGGCGGTTCCCAACTCATTTGCCGAGTGGATGAACGCTGCCGGCTATGAATTCGTGATCACCCATCCCAAAGGATATGAACTGGACGACGAGTTTGTCGGTAAGGCCGTGGTAGAATATGACAAAGAGAAAGCTTACAAAGGAGCCGACTTTATTTATGCCAAAAACTGGGCGGCATACCAGGATCCGAACTATGGAAAAATTTTGAGTACCGACCGTGCATGGACTGTAGACACCGAAAAAATGGCCCTGACTAATAACGCTTATTTTATGCATTGTCTGCCGGTACGCCGTAACATGATCGTTAGCGACGAGGTGATCGAAAGCCCACAATCGATTGTGATCCCAGAAGCGGCTAACCGTGTGGTTTCAGCACAAGTGGTACTGAAAGAGATATTACTGGGATTGTAAAATGGAACGGTGGAAAAGCGGGAAGGATGATATGATAATCATTAATTGGTAATTATAATTTGCTAATCAAACATATCCGTAAGTCACTAATCAATCTTCTTCAATCCTATCCAATCTGAATCAATCTATATAAATATGACAGAGAGCAAAAAAGCAGCCCTTTCAATTGTAAAGATCGGGGGAAATATAGTAGATAATCCGCAGGCGTTGGAATCATTCCTGAATGACTTTCATCAACTCGAAGGGCATAAACTCTTGGTACACGGCGGGGGGGTGATGGCATCTAAGATGGCAAAACAACTTGGGATCGAGACCAAAATGATACATGGCCGCCGCATCACCGACGAAGAAACGCTGAAATTGGTTACCATGGTATATGCAGGATGGGGAAACAAAAATATAGTGGCATTACTACAAAAAACAGGATGCAATGCCATCGGGCTCTCAGGTGCCGATGCCAACACCATTCCGGCAATACGTCGCTCTCCTGTACCGATTGATTTTGGTTTTGCCGGCGATCCTGATCCGGATAAAACCAACACGGATTTTATCTCTCAACTGATAGAGAGTGGCATCACTCCAGTGTTTTGTGCCATCACGCACGACGGTAGCGGTTCATTACTGAACACAAACGCCGATACCATCGCCTATACATTAGCAACAGCACTTTCAGAAAAGTATCTTGTTACGATCTATTACTGCTTCGAGAAAGAAGGGGTAATGATGGATGTGAACGATCCGGCCAGTATGATTCCGATGATGACCCGGGAAGAGTATGAAACATACAAACAAAAGGGCATTATCGTCGACGGTATGATCCCAAAACTGGACAATTCTTTCAGAGCAATAGAGAATGGCGTGTCGAAAGTGGTGATTTTACATGCGAAAAACTTATTATCCGGAAAAGGGACGACCTTAGGATGATGTGTTGATGTGATGATGTGTTGATTCCGTCAAGTCGTGACAGGTAGTGATGTATCTCAATATACCGGGATAACGAGATTGAATGAGATTGAGTAAGATTGAGTAAGATTGAAACGTCAGATTTAATTGGTAATTGGTAATTTGTAATTGGTAATTTCTTATGGATACTTTTACACAAAACGCGGTTGAACTGTTAAGGAAACTGGTTTCTATCCAATCATTTTCCGGAGAGGAGCATCTGCGGAGCAATTTTCTGACGGAATATTTCAATGAAAAAGGGATTTCCACAGAGCGTATCGGCAATAACCTGATTGTCCGTCAACCCCATCACGATGTATCGAAACCGACGCTGATGATGAATTCGCATCTCGATACTGTTCGACCGAATACCGGATATACTTTCGATCCGTTTAGCCCACCCCACTCCAATTCACATGTTTACGGGTTGGGAAGCAATGATGCGGGAGCCAGTGTGGTTACTCTGCTGCAGGCATTCTTATATTTCTACGAAAGGGAACTACCTGTTAATCTCTTACTGGCTTTGTCCGCGGAAGAGGAAAACTCAGGTCCGAATGGAATGACGTTGCTTTGGCAGAAACTCTCGGGCGAAGTGGATATGGCTATTATCGGGGAACCAACCGGTATGAGAGCAGCCATAGCCGAAAGAGGATTACTGGTGATCGACGGGGAAGCGAAGGGGGTAAGCGGTCATGCAGCCCGTAACGAGGGAGTAAACGCACTCTATATTGCACTGGACGATATCGCCGTCCTAAGATCGATGAAGTTCGACAAAATATCACCCACGATGGGAGAGGTAAAACTAACCGTCACGCAGATCAATGCCGGCACACAACACAATGTGGTTCCGGACCGGTGCAGTTTTGTGGTGGATATCCGTCCGACGGAAATGTATACCAACAGCGAGATCATGGAGATCCTGCAACCGAAAGTAAAAAGCGAACTGAAAGCACGTTCGCTTACCAATCGGAGCTCAGCTACACCGACTGATCACCTGTTAATGCAATGCGTACAACAACTCGGTATTGAAAGCTATACCTCCCCGACCACATCGGACTGGATGAGGGTCACCTGCCCTGCCCTGAAAATGGGGCCTGGGGAATCAGCACGTTCCCACCGCCCTGATGAGTTCGTATTGATAGATGAACTGAAACAGGGTATCGAAGGATACATCCGTTTTATAAAGAATTTAATGAAGTAACAAAACATAAAAAAGATATGGCAAAAATATGGGATAAAGGCTTTGATGCCAATCAGAGAGTGGAAGATTTTACCGTAGGAAACGACCGTGAACTCGACCTGCGTTTGGCAAAATATGATATCCTGGGCTCGATGTCGCATATCAAAATGCTGGTAAAAGTCGGCCTTCTGGAGGCGGAAGAGGAGAAGGTACTACGAACCGAACTGCAAAATATCCTGGCAGAGGTGGCACAGGGAAATTTCAGGCTCGACAACGATGCCGAGGACATCCACTCGCAGGTAGAAGCGATGCTGACCGAGAGGCTGGGAGAAATGGGCAAAAAGATCCATTCAGGCCGTTCCCGTAACGACCAGGTATTGGTCGATATCAAGCTTTATCTCAGAGAGGAAATCCTGCAGATCAAGGAGGAGGTAATTCAACTGTTCAATTTGCTGCAGTCACTCAGCGAACAACATAAAGAGGTATTGCTGCCCGGTTACACGCACGGACAGATTGCGATGCCCTCTTCTTTCGGGTTGTGGTTCGGTGCCTATGCAGAATCGTTGGTAGACGACATGCATACGCTTGCGGCAGCATGGCAGGTAGCCGATCAGAATCCATTGGGATCGGCCGCCGGTTATGGCAGTTCTTTCCCATTGGATCGGGAGATGACCACCCGCGAACTGGGATTCGCAACTATGAGCTACAACGTCGTTGCTGCCCAGATGGGACGTGGCAAGACTGAACGGGTCCTGGCCCAAAGCATGTCGAATATTGCTTCCACACTCAACAAGCTGGCCGCAGATAACTGTATGTATCTTTCGGGAAACTATGGATTTATTTCCTATCCCGACGAGCTGACCACAGGATCGAGTATTATGCCACACAAAAAGAATCCCGACGTGTGGGAACTGATCCGGGGTCACAGTAACCGACTGCAGAGCCTGCCCAATGAAATTGCATTGATGACCACCAATATGCCGCACGGCTATCATCGAGACTACCAGTTGCTGAAGGAAGTACTCTTTCCGGCGTTAGAAACCCTTCACAGGCTTTTACAGATGACATGTTTTATGCTGGAAAATATTTCGGTTAACAAAGACATTCTCTCCGACCCACGATATGAATATCTCTTTACCGTAGAAGAAGTGAACAACCGTGTATTACAGGGTATTCCGTTCAGAGAAGCTTATCAGCAGGTAGGTAAAGAAGTACAGGCCGGTTCTTTCCGTGCCCCGAAAGAAATACACCATACCCACGCCGGCAGTGTCGGCAATCTCTGTACGGAAGAGATCAGAAAGAAGATGGAGAGAGCCTCAGCGGTCATCAGGTAACAAAGTGCATGGGCTTTTTTATATACTCGGTCTGTGATGACGTGAATATAAATAGGGTCTGCTTATTAAATCCCAATCAGGCACACAATTTCATTTGTGGCCCGAGT
>NZ_JAXQGC010000040.1:0-87735 GCF_034331125.1 Proteiniphilum sp. | reverse complement strand
GAAAACGGGAGTAGCCCGATTCTTCTTTAATTATTTTAGTCGGTCAGTAGTGATTGATTATATTTGACCAGGCGCACTATAGCCAGATAGAGAGAGACCTGTCCAAACTGAATATTCGTGGATTTTCGTCCTGGAAAGAAGTTTACGGCAGAGGCAGCAACACCGGAGAGCCTCATTATGGCAGCCATGCCTGGCCGTCGGTAAATAATGCTATTATTACAATAGTCGAAAATGACAGAGTGGCGTTATTGCTTAAATATCTAAAAGAACTTGATAATGAGTATAATAATTTAGGGCTTCGAGCTTTTGTGTTGAACGTGGAAGATATGGTGTGATTTTTTAGAAGTGTACACTATTCTGTAATAAACGTACATTCAAGTCGGAAGCCGGGCATGGATATGTCCGGCTTTTCTGAGTGGGTTGTCGTACAATATAGTCCTTTTCTTCACTCGCAGGATTATCCCGCCTAATAGGGATTAATCAGGTTTAGGTCACAATTATGATGGATCACTTTGTGGTGTAACCACTTTCCTAACCGAAGGATAAATATTACCTTTGCAGCCTCTTTAGGCTGTCATTGATAATTTATTAATCCGGACATTGTTATGTTGTATTCGTTGCTTCAGAATTCTTATTTTTCCGTTTTTCTTATTATAGCGCTTGGCTATATGCTTGGACGCATCAAAATTAAAGGTCTCTCACTCGATGTGTCGGCAGTCATCTTTATAGCTTTGCTGTTCGGCCATTTTGGGGTGACTATTCCCAGCTCATTGGGATATTTCGGACTGGTGTTGTTTATTTTTACGATCGGTTTACAATCGGGACCCGGTTTTTTCGATTCGTTTAAAAAGAATGGGAAAAATCTATTGATGATGGCATTGATTATTGTGGTTAGTGCCGGTGCTGTTGGTATAGGACTGGCTTATCTCTTCGGTATAGATGTGCCGGGAGTGACGGGGTTGATTGCCGGCGCATTGACCAGTACGCCTGGGCTGGCGGTGGCCATCGACAGTACCAACTCCCCGCTTGCTTCAATCGCTTACGGTATTGCTTATCCGTTTGGTGTGATAGGGGTGATCCTGTTCGTGAAGTTCTTTCCGAAAATAATCGGCGTAGATCTTCAGGAAGAGGTGCTTCGGCTCGACCGGCAGGAAAAGGCGGCTTATCCCGAAGTGAATTTTGCTGTTTTCCGGGTAAAGAATCCTACAGTATTCAATAAATCATTGTCCGAATTGCAGATCCGCACCATGACGGGAGCTGTTATCTCCCGTGTGATTCACGACGGTGTAATGGTGATTCCCAGAGCGAAAACCGTCCTCCGGGAAGGGGATCTGGTCAAAGCCGTAGGAACGGATAACTCTTTGAACCAGCTAGCCTTGTTTATCGGCGAACGTACCGAGATAGAACTGCCTGTAGATCATGATCAGGTGGTGGAATCGCTCCTGGTTACCAATAAACGGATGGTGGATAAAACATTGGGAGCATTAGACCTTTCACGGGCCTATCATTGTAATATTACCCGTATCCGGCGGAGTGGGATAGTGCTTTCTCCCACACCCGACCTGAAATTGAAATTCGGTGATAAGGTGGTAGTGGTAGGTGAACGAAAAAGTGTGCAGGAAGTAGGCCTGCTGCTTGGTAACAACGAGAAGAAATTATCCGATACCGATTTTTTCCCGATAGCCATGGGTATTGTATTGGGCATACTGGTGGGACAGTTGCAGATATCTTTTTCCAATTCATTTTCTTTCTCCCTGGGGTTGACGGGTGGGGTACTCATTACGGCACTTGTGCTTAGTAAACTGGGGAAAACAGGACCTATTCTCTGGTCGATGTCGGGCATGTCAAACCAGCTACTGCGGCAACTCGGGCTGTTGCTTTTTCTTGCCGAGGTAGGCACATCGGCAGGAGCAAATCTTTTCGTTACATTCCAAACTTATGGCTTACCCTATTTCCTTACCGGAGCGGTTATCACGATAGTACCCATGATTATCGCCGGATTGCTTGGATTTTACGTGTTCAAAATCCCTATTCTGGATTTAATGGGTACCATTGTCGGTGGAATGACCAGTACCCCCGGGTTGGCCACTGTCGATTCCATGACCGACAGCACTGCTCCCAGCGTGGCTTATGCCACCGTATATCCCGTAGCCATGATATTATTGATCGTATTGATACAAGTGCTCGCCCTGTTGGGATAACCTCCATAGTACGGCTCCGGTGAACCGTATTTCGGTTTGAGATGTTGTATTGTTCAATTACATTAGTCGTTTTCTCGCCATGACATAGCCCAAACAAGTTTGATCTCTGTACATTTGGCTTAACAAAAACGTTCAATAAAATAAATAAGTAAAAGATATGGCTGTTATCAAAAGTATCCTCGATACCGATCTTTATAAGTTTACCACCGGTTATGCCTATTCGAAGCTCTTTCCAAGGGCTTACGGCGAGTTTGAATTTATAGACCGGAGTAATGGTGACTATCCGGAAGGATTTGACCGGCTGCTGAGAAAAGAACTGGAGGAGATGTCGAACCTTGCACTCACCAAAGAGGAAGAGGCGTTTGTAAGGAAGCAGATGCCTTATTTGCCGCCAATTTATATCGATTTCCTGAAAGGATTCCGGTTCGATCCCTCGGAGGTGGAGATCACCATGGAGGGAAGCAAGCTGCATATAAAAGCGCTTGGACTTCTCTATCGCGTCACCCTTTGGGAAACCCCTATCTTGGCGACCGTCTCCGAGCTCTACTTCCGTGAGACCGGCCGTTATCCAGACCTGAAATATATGGAAGAGGTGACTGTGGAAAAAGCAAAGAAGATGAAAGAACACAACCTTTCCGTTTCTCTTTTCGGGATGCGGCGACGCTTCAGTGCTGATGTGGAGGACCGCGTGACCGGGCTGTTGAAGCAACATGCCGGTACCGGCCTCTATGGGACGAGCAATGTCTATATGGCGTTTAAACATAACCTGAACGTGTCGGGTACCCATCCGCATGAATGGGTGCAGTTCCACGGGTCGATCTACGGTTACAAGATGGCCAACTACATGTCGATGGAGAACTGGATCAACGTCTACGACGGCGATCTGGGTACTGTGCTGACCGATACTTATACCACCGATGTTTTTCTGCGTAACTTCAGTAAAAAACATGCGTCGCTCTTCACCAGCCTGCGTCACGATAGCGGTGATCCGTTCTTGTTTACCGACAAGGTGATCCGGAGGTATGAGGAGTTGCGCGTAAATCCTAAACTTAAATACCTGGTTTTTTCCGACAGCCTGAATGTGGATAAGGCTATTCAAATCAAAGAATATTGCGGCGACCGTATCGGTGCTACTTTCGGGATTGGTACAAACCTGACCGCTGATGTGGGGAACGACATTAAAGGGATGAATATTGTGATGAAACTTTTCCGCTGCAAGATGACTCCCCGTGAAGAGTGGCAGGAGTGCATCAAACTATCGGATGTAGAAGGTAAGCATACCGGCAGCGAGCGGGAGATAGCGATTGCCCAGGCGGTACTGGGGTTGTAATTAATAAAAAAAGTTGTAGGTATACTCGCTTCGGTTGCCTGCCCCGTCAACAACAGTAAAGACCAATACCTGCTGTTGACCTTTTGTCAGCCGGCTATCATCAAACCGGTAAGTATAGATCGATGATTTGCTGTCGTGTGTGAACAATACATACTCGCCGTTGATCTCTCCCCTGAATGATGCGATACCGCTCTTGTCATCCCTGAGCCGGATGCGGATGCGTTTTTGATTTACCCAGATAGCTGGTTCTATAGGTGTTATGACGGGAGCGATAGTATCGGCCGATATGGCGTACCGATCACCCAACTCGCGAATGCTGATTTTAATACCCCCACGGACATACTCTCCCCCGACCCAACTCTCCGATCCGTTGTCGCTGATCCTTACGATACCGTAATTTTTTTTGTTTTGTAACGTGTCGGTGTGCATGCCGATCCACATATCTGCACGGTCATGTAGTGGAACAGGGCTATTGTTCACTTGGTGCAGATCGGAATAATGATTCCTACTTCTGGTTGTGGAATGGGAAAAGCAAAAATCGTTGTACAGGTTTCCTTTTGGAATTTGCAATTGAAACCCCATCTCCATATAAGAGTTATAGAGGTTCCAGGCCATCCAGTTATTACAATCCGGTCTTTGGGGGATAGACTGTGATTTTCCGTCGACGGTGAAATTGTAGGTCAGCCTGTTTCCGTAATGATCTTCCAGTTCATACCGGAATCGGTATGGCCTCTCTTCGTCAATATCGATATATCCGTTATTTTCGGCTTCATAGAATGGAAGGGTGTTGCCCGGCTCAATAAATGATTTCATAAAGAACGACCGTCGCTTTCTCCAATCTTCAAAGTCGATGAAAGTGTTCAGCATACGTGTATCCGCGAATGAGAACCGGCTTATGGTACTGTTGAATATTTGGCGGTCATCCACGAAAAGACGGATATGCTTTACGCCGTAGATATTGTTTTGGCCGTCCATCCGGTCGTATGCCTTTACACCCACACCGATACGTCCCCAGGCCTCAATGTTTCTTCCCAGTGGTGACGGATTTCCCGCTTTATCTTTGCTGATATTAAGTCTGACAGGATTGCCGCTACCGTTGACTACCCCTTTTTCAAGTATGGGATAAAAGGTGATCCCCTGAAGGTTCGGTTTTCGTGTATCGGGTATCTTAGCCAGAAATTCCAATGCGTCCAACGGCTCTTCCGTGTGGGTATCGCGTATCTCAAAATGGAGGTGAGGCCCGCCGGAACTGCCGGTGTTGCCGCTCAAAGCAATTTGTTCCCCTTTCTTTACCGGCAACATGCCCGGCTCCGGATAGAGGATGACACTGAATCGCTCCTGTCGGTATTGTTGTTCCTTTACCCATTCCGCGATCTCTCTGGAGAAGCTGTTGAGATGCGCATATACACTGGTATGGCCGGTAGAGGGATGGTCTACATAGAGTGCCAACCCATAGCCCCCGGGAGAGACACTGATGCGGGAGACGTACCCGTCCTCGATGGCGATGATGGGTTTGTCGACCACCTGTTGTGTCTTGAAATCGATCCCGGAATGGAAATGATTATTTCTTAATTCACCGAAGTTGCCGCTAAGAGCGGGTGAAATGGTAACGGGATTTCTATATTGTTGCGAATAAGATAGGAGAGTGCTGGTGAAAAATAAGAAAAATATAAGTTGTAATTTAAGTAGTCGCATTATATAGTTAAGAGTGAAAAATTAAGAATGATGATAGAACCAAGACTTTAGATTTGGGATGTCGGATATTGGATTTGGAAACTACTAATTTTCAATTTTCAATTACCAAAAACCGTATCAATAATATCTTTTGCCACTTCCTTCTTTGATTTCAGTAAGAATGATTGTTTTTCGCCGTCGCGGGAAAGGATCGTCACTTGGTTCGTGTCGTGTCCGAAGCCTGCTCCCCGGTCATTCAGTGAATTGAGTACAATGTAGTCGAAGTTTTTTTCTTTTATCTTTTTTATCGCATTCGACTCTTCGTTGTTGGTCTCCAGAGCAAAACCGACGGTCAGTTGCCCCGGTTTTTTTATTTTTCCGAGCGAAGCTGCGATATCGGGATTGGGAACAAGAGAGAGTGATAAGTGCTCATTTCCTGACCGCTTTATTTTCTCCTCACTCATCTCCTCCGGGCGGTAATCGGCTACTGCTGCCGAGAGGATGGCTGCATCCATTTGCGGGAAAATCTTTAGTGCGGCATCATACATCTCGACGGCTGACTCCACATTCACCCTTAATATATTGGGATGTGAAGCTGATAATGCGGTGGGGCCTGTGATCAGGATCACCTCAGCACCCCGTGAAGCACATTCTTCCGCCAAAGCGAATCCCATCTTCCCGGAAGAGAAATTGCCGATGAAACGTACCGGATCGATCCGTTCATAGGTCGGTCCTGCAGTGATCATGATCTTTTTCTTGTCAAGATCATTTCCGGTAGCGAAGAACTGTTCCAGAACAGACACAATATTTTCCGGCTCTTCCATCCTGCCTTTCCCTTCAAGGTGGCTGGCCAGCTCCCCGTCGGTTGCATCGATGATCTGCACTCCGTCGCTTTTCAGTTTTTCGATATTGCGTTGGGTGGAAATATGCCTGTACATGTCGAGATCCATGGCCGGCGCCACAAAGACAGGTGCTTTCATGGAAAGATAGGTGGTGATCAGCATATTGTCGGCGACCCCGTTGACCATCTTACCGATAGTAGCAGCCGTAGCCGGAGCCACAATCATCACGTCTGCCCACAATCCCAGATCCACATGACTGTGCCAGGTACCATCGCCCGAGGCAAAAAAATCACTGATCACCGGCCGTCCCGAAAGTGCGGAGAGCGTCACCGGCGTAATGAACTCCTTTCCGGCCGGCGTAATCACGATCTGTACCTCCGCTCCCTTTTTTATCAACAGCCGGGTGAGAATAGCCGATTTATAGGCTGCGATGCTGCCTGTGATACCTAATACAATATGTTTTCCCTGAAGCAACATAAATGTTGATTTGATGATCCCGACAAGTCGGGACAAGTTGTGTTGATTTTATAATCCCGATAAATCGGGGACTACTTGTCCCGATCTCTCGGGAAGTTGTGATAATTGATGTGCAAAAGTAACAAGAATCAAACTCTATACAGTCTCATTAAGGCTACATTTACCGCTTTTAATGTTAAATAAATTTAATTCCGAAGAAATATTTGGTACTTTGTATTACATAATACCTTGCTTTGATTATTTTTGCAGTATAAAATGATACAGAGATGAATATTGAAAATACGCAAAGCCAGATGAGAAAGGGAGTATTGGAATATTGTATTCTTTCCATCATCAAAAGAAGCGAAGCCTATCCCGGCGATATTATTGACGAGATGAAGGATGCGGGATTACAGCTTTTGGAGGGAACCCTTTATCCTCTGCTCAACCGTTTGAAGAATGCCGGAATACTTACCTACCAGTGGGTGGAGAGTACTTCGGGACCTCCACGCAAATATTTTCGTCTGACGGAAAAAGGAGACGAGTTTTACATCCTTCTGCAAGCGACATGGAATGAGTTAGCGACAGGAGTTGAGACCCTCACGCAAAAGAGGGGCGAGTCACATGAAAATCAATCAGAATAGAATCCATATGAAGAAAGTAATCAACATTAATTTTCAGGGTCAGGTGATTGCCATCGAGGAGACTGCTTACGAAATGCTGAAGCAGTATATTGGTAGTCTCAAGACTTATTTTTCTCGCGAAGAGGGCGGCGATGAGATTGTGAACGACATAGAATGTCGTATCGCCGAATTGTTTGGCAACCGTTTGAAGCATGGCATCAATTGCATCACTGATGAAGATGTGAAAGCTGTTATCGACAGTATCGGCAGGCCACAGGAATTCGATTCGGATTACGAAGAAGTTGCGGGCACCGGGCAGGAATCCCAATCATCTCAATCAGGTACGGGAAATTCCGGTGCTCCCAAAAGTGAAACTTGGTCAACCGAAAGCGAACGCCAAAGTTTACACAGGAATGCCGGCGATCGGATTATAGGTGGTGTTTGTAGCGGGTTAGCACACTATTTCAAAACCGACCCCGTATGGATAAGACTTCTCTTTGTACTGTTCTTTGGATTTCTTTTTTGGGTATACATTGTATTATGGATCGTGTTAAAACCGAAAGTGTTGGAATCGAATGTTTCCAAGCGGCTTTACCGGAATCCCAACGACCGTTTTATTGGCGGGGTATGCGGCGGTATTGCTGCCTATTTCCGCATCGATTCATGGATACCCCGTCTCCTGTTCCTTACACCGCTTGTATTGAATATGATTGGGATGATCTCCATTTTTCCGTTGAACCGGATCTTTGATAATGTGGGTTTCAACTGGAATATCAACTCGAGCCTGGTAGTAGTCTATGTTGTCCTTTGGGCGATTATTCCCGTGGCAAAGACCGTGAAACAGAAGCTGGAAATGATGGGTGAAGAGGATTATATCCGTTCGATCAGGGAAAAGGTAACCGACAATGTAGCAAGTTCAAGGAGCCGTACCTCCAATGAGGGAAACTTTCGCCCGTCGGTAGAAAAAAAAGATGCCTTCCGTGCCGCAGATCCAGAAGTTGAGAGTGAAGAGGATGAAGCCATCGGGATGGAGGAGATGCCTCCCGAACCACCTCTGTCTGAGCGTCGTACTGCAACGGTATCCCCACCTGAACGCTCCGGCTGCCTGAATGCATTGATTATCTTTCTGAAAATTATCTTCTTCTCAGTTGTAGGAATCTTCTTATTGGTATTGATCGGTCTGTTTGTCGGATTATTAGTAACCGGAACACATCTTTCGCCGTTGAAGTCGCTGTTTATTGATCCCGGTTATGAGACCAATCTGCTCTTTACCGCGTTGGGATTGATCTTCCTGGTTCCGATCATAGCGGTCATCATATGGATTGTGCGCCGCACTACGAAAGCCAAATCGCGTCCGGCTATCGGGATTGTCGCCTCTGTGCTCTGGATTGTGGGACTGGTGATATCCGGTGTGCTGGGTGCACGGATAGCCGACAAGTTCAGCGTGGAAAGCTCCAGTGAAAGAACTGTCTCCATTGAATTGGTTAGCTCGGGCAAGATGTATGTGGAGATGCAACCCTATGCCGAAGATTATGCTGAATTCAAGACAGGATACGGACCGGGCACTAAAATCGACGAACTGCCTTATACCACGATCAATGAAGATTCTCTCCTTTTTGATAACATTAACCTGCAGATAGGTAAAAGCAGCGACTCGTTGTTCCATGTGCGGGTCATATCTGCCATACATGGTAAAGATCTTCGTTCCGCCAAAGCCGATATCGCACAGTTTTCTTATGAGATTGTACAGAAAGATTCCCTGTTGTTACTTCCGGAATTCTTTTCGGTACCGGTGGAGCAGGGATTCCGAAACCAGAGCATCACCGTAGAAATATCGGTGCCGGCGGGCAAAACGATTGAGATGAGTGAAGCACTGCGTGATTACAAAGACAACAGGCCTCCGGCCGTCGTGCGCAAGAGGATCAGGAATTACTCACGCAATACCAATTATCTGCCTGTAGATATTTCTGAAGAGGGAGAAGTTTTTATGACACTTTCTACTGACTCAATATAAATAACTTTTTTATTCTACTCTACTTGACTTTTCATTGTGAATCGGAAGGCCGTTCCCCTGTGGAGCGGTTTTCCTTTTTTAGTAACGACATATAAAAGGTATCACAATGAATTGGAAATAAATTTTAAAAATATTCGTTCAGGTATAAAAAAACTATTATCTTTGCATCCGCAATTCGGAAACAGACGGTTCATATAGCCGGAAACATGAGCTTTCGGATAGCGACAGGCAGTGGCCTGTTTTTCTATTTAAATTAATGATAATGCCCAGATGGCGAAATTGGTAGACGCGCTAGTTTCAGGGACTAGTGTTGGTAACAACGTGCAGGTTCGAGTCCTGTTCTGGGCACTGCAAATGCGCAGGTGGTGAAATTGGTATACACGCTACTTTGAGGGGGTAGTGCCGGTTACGGCGTGTGAGTTCGAGTCTCATCCTGCGCACTTTAACACCACCACACTCATGGTGGTTTTTTTATTCCGCTGCTTTTCCATCTTTTTTAACAATAGTTCGTTATAGATTTTAAAATAGAGTTATGCGGCAATAACAGCAAACTCAATAAGTTCTTCAACAAGTTTACCTTTTAATTCAAGTTTCGCAAAGTAAAAAAGAGTTTAGCTTATAGTAAAAAAGCATAGAGTAAAACGTCTTCTTTCCGGATTCTTTTCGGGAAAGCAACTATTTCTCTCCCTATTTGTTATTTTTGTATCCTAATCGTATGAATAATGAGGTTAAAGGCAATCTTAACAATTATCTATAACAAAATACTATCTTCAAAGACTAAATTGAGATTGGAGAGGTTGATTTTTGTGGCTGCCATGATCGGTTTCTTCCTCCATTTAGGTGTTATATGGCTGGTGCAATTGGGGGTGATCGATGCAGGAGAGTATGCCAGTGGATTCAGTAATCCGGTAAATGCCATTTATACTCCTTTTTCCATTATCCTTTATTATGAAGTGTATTGTCTGATTTATTATCTGCCCAAATCGATGACTGTCTATATTGGAAAGCAGTTTGAAGTGATTGCTCTTATCACTATCCGGGAAATATTTAAAGAGATCCCCAAACTGAAAATTTCGTCCGATTTGGATCAGATGTACAGCAATCCACAGTTTATCTATACCTTGATTACTATTCTTGTGTTGTTTTTCCTGATTTACCTCTATTATGCGCAGAATCAAAAGAGCATCCGGAGTAATAATAGTACCAAGGGAATACCTGACGGAATCCCGAAAAAGAAGAAAAAGTATATCCTGGCCAAGAAGTTTCTGGCATTGGTAATTGGTGTTATATTCGTGATGATGGTTGTGGTTAACCTGGTGGACTGGTTCAGTCACCATTCACTTATCGAATGGTTGCAAAATACCGGCTTATCGTCCAGGGATCTATTCTCCTCTTTCTTTTTGATACTGATCCTTAGCGATGTGATTATACTGCTTTTTTCATTTGCGGTTACTGATGATTTCCCCAAGGTGATGCGAAACTCAGGATTTGTTGTCTCCACGACCCTGATCAGGCTCTCTTTTTCGGTAGAGGGGTTGGCCAGCCATATCATGATCGTGATGGCGGTATTGTTTGGCACGCTGATGGTTGCTGTCTACAAGAGATATAAGAAAATTGAACTTCCGTCAGATTGATCTTTAGAAAATAAATAATAATGAAAATCCTCACATCGGAACAGATCCGCAAGGTAGATGCCGAAACGATTACGCGGGAGGGAATTTCCTCTCTTGAACTAATGAAACGTGCTGCGACTGCTTTTTATCGATTTTTTACGGAGAAATACACGGACAGAAATACATCCGTAATCATCTTTGCCGGTGTGGGAAATAACGGTGGAGATGCGTTGGTAGTGGCTCGTCTTTTGTATAAGGCGGGTTATTCGGTGAAAGCATATATGGTGGAGTTCAGCAATAGATATACCGAAGACTGTGCCCACAATATCCGCCGCGTGAAAGCTGAAAATATCCCCTATAAAAAGATTCTTAACAAAGAGGATATTCCCGATCTGTCGCCGTTTGATGTGGTGATCGACGGTATATTCGGTACAGGATTGTCGCGGGAAGTAAGTGGAGCCGCTGCTGAAGTGATCGCTCGGATCAATGAGTGCGGAAAAGAGGTGATCAGTATCGATGCGCCGAGTGGGCTGTTTTCGGACCGGAAAACGAAGTTCGCGGTGAAAGCGACTGAAACGGTGACGTTCCAGATACCTAAACTGGCTCTGTTTCTTCCCGAAAATGCCGGGTTTACCGGGAATGTCCGTATTGTAAATATCGGCTTAAACCAGGAAGCTATCGCTGAAGCGGAGACAGATATTTACCTGACGGAAAAGAAGAAAATCAGAGATCTGCTGAAACCGCTTTCCAAATTTGTCCATAAAGGAATTTTGGGACATGCGCTTATTATCGGTGGAAGCCTCGGCAAATGCGGGTCGGTTTCCCTGGCATCGAAAGCGGCACTCAAAACCGGTTGTGGATTGGTTACGGCTTATCTGCCCAAATGTGGCGTGACGGCAATACAATGCTATTTCCCTGAAGCGATGGCCCTTGAAGATAAGGGTGCGAACCATATTACCTCTATTGACTACGAACTGAAACCGGATGCGATCGGTATAGGTATAGGTATGGGATTGCATGAGGAAACAGCGCAGGCGATATACCAGTTCCTTCAGAAGAACAATACTCCGTTGGTGGTGGATGCCGACGGGTTGAATATCCTGGCCGGGCATCCTGACTGGCTATCACTTCTGCCGTCAGAAACCATCCTGACTCCCCATCCGAAAGAGCTCCAGCGGCTGATTGGTGAGTGGCGCGACGATTATGACAAGATAGAGAAAACAAGGTTTTTTGCGCGTAAATATGATGTGATCGTAGTAGTAAAGGGAGCTTATTCGCTGATTATCGATGGAAAAGAAATATATGTCAATAGCAGTGGCACGCCTGCACTGGCTACTGCCGGAAGCGGAGATGTGCTGACCGGTATGATCACCAGCTTGTTGGCGCAGGGGTATCAAGCGGTAGAAGCCGCCAGAATAGGGGTTTTCCTGCATGGAATGACTGCCGACATCGCTGGTGAGTGCATTCATCCCCGCAGTTTCGTCGCTTCGGATATCATTGAAAATATAGGAAATGCATACCGGAGTTTGGAAAAAAAGAACTGATCTGTTTGGGTTTTACGATTTAATTGTGTAATTTTGCACCTCAATTTGCCAATAGGCCCAAAAAGAGGCTGCGGAGAGTGGCCCGCCTCAGGCACGTAACTTCAGGTTATTTTTAATATGTACGTCATTGTAGACATTCAGGGTCAACAGTTTAAAGTTGAACAAGACCAAAAATTATTTGTCCACAGGATCAACGCCGATCAGGGTGCTGAGGTGGAATTTGAGAAAGTAATGCTCGTTGATAAGGACGGCACCGTAACTGTAGGTGTACCGGTTATCGAAGGAGCGAAAGTTGTAGTAGAAGTCCTTTCCCATGTGAAAGGCGACAAAGTCCTTGTTTTCAAGAAGAAAAGAAGAAAAGGATACCGGAAACTGAACGGACACCGTCAACAGTTTTCAGAAGTGAGAGTAAAAGAGATTATTGCTTAATCAGTTAAGATCAGAAGGAAATGGCACATAAAAAAGGTGTAGGTAGTTCCAAGAACGGCCGCGAATCGGAAAGTAAACGATTGGGCGTCAAGATATTCGGTGGTGAAACGGCAAAAGCCGGTAATATCCTCGTGCGCCAGCGCGGGACTGCTCACCATCCCGGAGAGAATGTGGGTATGGGTAAAGATCATACCTTGTTTGCACTGGTAGATGGTGTGGTAGTTTTCCGTAAAAGGAAAGACAACCGCTCATTCGTATCGGTACAACCGAAAGTACAGGCAGAAGCCTAACAGCAATTGCCTTTGGTGTTCCGGTAAAAGGGAACTTGAACCATAAAATATAATTTTTTAGTTGATAAAAACAGCCTGCTTTCCAAAGTAAGGTTGTTTTTATTTTTTGGTATCTCCCTATGCAACTGACTCCCGAACAAAAGCAGTTTATCCTGGCGCATGAACGCGAAGATATACGTGAAACGGCATTACGTTTTGTGCGCGATGATATGCCTTTGTTATTGGCACAGATCGCAGGGAGACAAATGGCAGAAAAGAAAATTCCGTCGTGGTATGCGGAGACCGATATCGTTTATCCGGCACATCTATCACTGGAGCAGTCTTCATCCGAACTGACCGCCCGCTATAAGGTTTCGCTGATTACAGGGGAAAGTGAAGCGTTTGCCGATTCGAGTTTCATAACTTCGGGAACAAGCCAGGTATCCGTTGAAAACAAAAATAACAGGTTTGCCGATTTGACCGGAGGAATGGGAGTTGATTTCTCATTCCTGTCGCCGCATTTCCGGGAAGCGGCCTATGTGGAGCAGAATAAGGATTTATGCCGGATTGCAGTACATAATTTCCGGCTGTTGGGATTGAAAAATATGACGATTCACTGTGTTGATGCAGAAACTTTCCTGAAAGAAACGACACCTCTTGATTTTATCTATCTCGATCCTTCCCGACGCGATAATGCCGGACGGAAACTGTTCAGAATTGAGGATTGCAGTCCCGATCTATTGAAAATAAAACCGTGGTTGCTCGAAAAATCGGGTAGGGTAATGGTGAAGTATTCGCCGATGCTGGATATCTCTTTAGCGGTCAAAACTATCGGTTGTGTAAGTGCGGTACATATCGTTTCGGTAGATAACGAGTGTAAGGAGTTGCTTTTCCTGTTATCGAAAACGGCAGGGAATGAACCGTTATTTGTTGCCGTGAACCTTAGAAGGTCGGGAGGAAAAGAGATTTTTTCTTTTACGCCGGAGCAGGAACAGAAAGCGTCAATTCCGTTTGCCAGCGGACCAGGGCACTATTTATACGAATCCAATGCATCAATCCTGAAAGCAGGTGCTTTTAAATCGGTTGCACAAGTATACAATCTCCAGAAACTGCATATCAACAGCCATTTATATACATCTGACGAACTTGTCGCGGATTTTCCCGGCCGTGTCTTTGAAGTAGAGACCTCTTTTGCGCCGAATAAGAAAAACATAAAAACCTTTTTACAGGATACAAAAAAAGCGAACATTGCTGTCCGCAATTTTCCGATGACGGTCGCTGAGATCCGTCACAAGACCGGATTGGTAGATGGTGGTGATACCTATCTCTTTGCTACTACGCTCGCTGATGAACGGAAAGTGTGGATAGTTTGTACAAAATTGCAGGCTTTTTATTAATTATAGACTCCGAGAAACGTAGGGAACCAGTGAATTATAGGGGGCGGGGAATAAGTCTTTCTAAAAGCTCCTCACCGGTAATAGCTCTTTTGTTAATTAGTTTATCTAGTAACGCCAAATTTTTTACTATTTGTGTTTTTATAAAAAAACACCAGATAACCCCCCCCACCAAAATAAAAGGAATACTTAACCATTGTCCCATATTTAGCATCAATCCTTTCTCAAAATCGACCTGTTCCTTTTTTAGGAATTCTATAAAAAACCTGAAAGTAAATATCAGGATAAGTACCAAACCGAATAAAAAACCTCTTTTCAATGTTTTACCCCTCTTATTGTAAATCATGAAGACTAACAAAAAGAATGTCAAATAGGCAATGGCCTCATACAATTGTGCCGGATGTCTGGGAATCCGGTCAACTCTCGTAAATATAAAAGCCCATGGTAAATTCGTTGGATTTCCGATAATCTCTGAATTCATTAAATTGCCCAGGCGGATAAACGTTCCTCCTAATGGGGCTGCAATGGCGATATAATCAAAAACTCTAAGAAAATGTATCCCTGTTTTTCGGTAGAAGAGCAGCACGGCTATGATCAACCCTATGGCTCCGCCGTGGCTGGCAAGCCCTCTGTAGCCCGTAAATCTGAACGTGCCGCTCTCCCATGAAAACGGAAGGAGTATTTCAAGAGGATATTTTAAATAGTAATCCGGCTGATAAAACAGGCAATGCCCTAAGCGCGCACCCACAACAAATAATACTGAAATTTGATTACCCACTCTATTTGTTATAGAGCCAAGAAATATAAAGCAACAATCATTTTTCAACGAACTAAAGAAATGGGTAATATCGGCAATATTTATCATTCTGGCATTACTCGTTTTGTCGTCTTGTGCTGATCGGGCAAAACCGTTTAATCTTGTCTTATTGCCGGACACGCAAGTATATTCCCGCTTATACCCCGAAATATTCCATTCGCAAACCGAATGGATCGTTCAAAATGCTGATAGCATCGCTTTTGTCCTTCAACAGGGGGATATTACCGATCACAACTCCGAGGAGGAATGGCAGAACGCTGTCGCAGCTTTCTCTGTAATGGACGGTAAAGTGCCATATACGTTTGTGCCGGGTAACCATGATCTGGGACCGGGAGGCAGTGCCAGTAACCGGGACGCAGAACTTTTCAATAAATACTTACCCCTACGACCGGTATAGTAAAATGGCACATTTCGGCGGGGCCTTTGAGCCGGGAAAGATGGAAAATACCTATCATACTTTTCGTGCCGGAGGATTGGATTGGTTGATCCTTTCGCTCGAATTTGGTACACGCGATAAAATATTGCGTTGGGCGGGTGAAGTGATTGAGGCACATCCCAAACATAGGGTTATCATTAATACCCACGACTATATGTATTCGGATGATACCCGCATGAGTATCGATCGCGATCATTCCTGGGTACCACAGCGATACGGGGTGGGCGAAGACACAGGCGACGAGTCCGTCAACGACGGCGAAATGATGTGGGAGAAGCTGGTGAACCGGTACCCCAATGTATTATTGGTATTCAGCGGGCATGTGCTCCATAGTGGTACGGGACAGTTGGTGAGCACCGGAATACACGGCAACGATGTGTACCAGATGCTGGCCAATTACCAGTCGGGAGTAGAAGGTTCTGAAAATGGTGGAAACGGATTTCTCCGGATTGTTACCATTGATCCTGAAAATAAAACTATATCCGTAAAAACCTACTCTCCGTATATAAACGGGTACAAGACTGAGCCTGACCAACAGTTTGTTTTTGAAAACGTTCAATTACATTAGCCGTTTTTTCGCTATGGCGGAGTTCAAGCTAGCTTGCTTGACTCTGCTCATTTAGCTTAACGAAAACGTTCGATTTCATCAGACATTTTCTCGCTATGGCAAAGTTCAAACAAGTTTGACTTTGCTCATTTAGCTTAACGAAAATGTTCAATTGTGCCTCTCAACCAATATAGCTTCAATATCTTCCAGTTTCAGTTTTTTAGTCTTTAACAGGATCAGGAAGTGGTAGAGTAGGTCGGCCGCTTCGTTTTTGAACAGGTCGACATTGTCGTCTTTCGCTTCGATCACCAGTTCCACGGCTTCTTCTCCCACTTTCTGCGCCACTTTATTTACCCCGCGGCTGAACAGCTTACTGGTGTATGAGCCTTCGGGATTTTCAGTGATCCGTTTCTCGATTACATTCTCCAGTTCGTACAGGAATCCTTTTGATTGTTTGTCCCCGAAACAGGAAACCGAGCCGGTATGGCAGGCCGGTCCCTGTGGATAGGCCTTGATCAAGATGGTATCATTGTCACAATCCGTTAGTATCTCGTCCACGACCAACCAATTGCCGGAAGTTTCCCCTTTTGTCCAAAGGCGGTTCTTGCTTCTGCTGAAAAAAGTCACTTTTCCTTCTTTCCGTGTTTTTTCTAATGCTTCTTCGTTCATATAGCCTACCATCAATACCTGTAAGCTGAGTGCATCCTGGATAACGGCAGGTACTAATCCTCCCGACTTTGAAAAATCGATATTCATCGTATGGGTATATTTTGAGTTTTTAAATAATCTTTGAGTGCAGGGATAGGAATTTCCCCGAAATGAAAAATGCTGGCAGCCAGTGCCGCACTCGCTTTTGTTTGCCTGAATACTTCAGCGAAATGCTCTACCGTTCCTGCTCCTCCCGAAGCAATCACCGGAATAGATACAGCTTCGCTGACGGCCGCTGTAATATCAATAGCAAAACCATCTTTTGTACCGTCATTATTCATTGAGGTAAGCAGGATCTCACCTGTACCACGTTGTTCGCCCTCTTTTGCCCAATCTACGGTACGGAGGTTGGTTGGGATTTTTCCACCATGGGTATAGACGATCCATTCATTGTTTTCGAAATTAGTGTCGATGGCCAGTACCACACATTGACTACCGAATTGTCCGGCTATTTCGGTGATCAGTTCCGGCCGCCTGACCGCTGCAGAGTTCAGGCTGACTTTGTCGGCTCCTGCCTGTATGATGGCACGTGCATCGTCTAACGAGTGGATACCTCCTCCCACGGTGAATGGGATATTGATTTCCTGCGCCACACGTGTGACGAGTTCTGTAAGCGTCTTACGCCTTTCGATGGTGGCGGTGATATCCAGAAACACCAATTCATCAGCCCCTTCCTGTACATATCGTTTAGCAAGTTCCACGGCATCACCCGCGTCGCGGATATCTACGAAGTTGATCCCTTTTACGGTTCTCCCGTCCCTGATATCCAGACATGGGATAATTCTTTTTTTCAACATTTATTTTTAATTCAAAATTCAACATTCAAAATTTAAGATTCCAGATCGTGAATAGAATTGAAAATCGACAGAGTCAAATCATCAAATTCTCTACTTCCTGGTTCTGACCTCTACTTACCCACTTTTAATTTATAATTCATAACTCATAATTTATAATCCTCAACAACCTTCTGCAATTCACGAAAACCTATCTTTCCTTCGTAGAAAGCCTTTCCGATGATTGCACCGTCGCATCCGAGTTCTCTTAAGGCGAATAGATCATCGATGGATGAAACCCCTCCGCTGGCGATCAGTTTTACGCCGGTTTTTTCGATAATTTCCCGGTATAATTCGTTTGATGTGCCCTGCAGCATGCCGTCTTTCTGGATATCAGTACAGATAACATAAATAATGCCTTGCTCCGCATAATCAGAAATAAAGTCGACCACGTCCAGTTCCGATTGCTGCATCCAGCCATGAGTGGCAATTTTTCTGTTATTGCTATCGGCGCCGAGGATAATTTTTTCCGCACTATATTTCCCGAGCCATTCCCGGAATGTATTGGGTTGTTGTACCGCGATACTCCCTCCGGTTATTTGTACTGCGCCATTCTCGAAGGCAATACGAATATCTTCGTCCGATTTGATACCACCACCAAAATCTACTTTCAGTGAGGTTTTAGTGGTAATGTTGTATAAGATCTTATGATTGACAATATGCTTTGAGCGGGCACCGTCGAGATCCACCACGTGAAGGTGTTGTATGCCATTGGCTTCAAATTCTTTGGCTACTTCGAGCGGATTATCATTATATATTTTCTGTGTATTATAATCGCCTTTGGTCAGGCGCACGCATTTCCCCTCTATTATATCTATTGCCGGAATAATTCTCATTCTTCTTAATTATTAAATCAATAAATCACCACACTTTCCCACTTTTCCTGAACTATAGTTCCAAGAAGTTCTTCAATATGTTTTCACCCACATCTCCTGATTTCTCAGGATGAAATTGTGTGGCATAAAAATTATTTTTCTGTATAGCAGCACTGAATGGCAGGATATAATTGCAGCGGGCAATTGTATCGGAACATATTTCGGCATAATAGCTGTGCACGAAATAAACGGTATTATCCTTTCTGAAACCGCTGAAAAGTGGATTGTCCATCACTTCCAGATTGTTCCATCCCATATGGGGAACAATATCAGTTGCAGGGAACTTTTTCACGTCCGCATCAAAGATATCCAGACACTCTGTATTGCCTTCTTCGGAATGCCGGCACATCAGTTGCAGTCCAAGGCATACACCCAGTGTGGGTTGGACTAAAGATTGAATTACTTCATCCAATCCCCTGTTTTTAAGGTATGTGATTGCCGATCCAGCTTCTCCTACACCCGGAAAGATTACTTTTTCCGCCGATAGTATTTCACCAATATCATCAGTCACTTTACATCCATAGCCCAGCCGTTCGACCGCATTTTTGACCGATGTGATATTGCCGGCATTATATTTGATAATTGCTATCATTCTTCAATTGTTAAATCATTAAATCATCACATTAGTCCCATTGGCACATTAAATTGTTCCTTTGGTGCTGGGTATTCCCTCTGTACCGTTATGTTTCACAGCCATCTTAACCGCACGGGCAAAGGCTTTAAAAATGGCTTCAATCTTATGGTGCTCATTGTCGCCTTCGGCTTTGATGTTGAGGTTACAACGGGCATTGTCACTGAACGATTTGAAGAAGTGCATGAACATTTCCGTGGGAAGATCGCCCACAAATTCACGGTTGAACTCTGCTTCCCATACCAACCACGGACGTCCGCCGAAATCGATGGCCACTTGTGCCAGACAATCATCCATTGGAAGCAGGAAGCCATACCGTTCTACACCTTTTTTCTTACCCAACGCCTGTATAAAGGCCTCTCCCAGAGCAATACCGGTGTCCTCTACAGTATGATGTTGATCCACCTGCAGGTCCCCTTCCACACGGATGGTAAGGTCGATATTGCCATGTCGGGAGATCTGATGAAGCATATGGTCGAAAAATCCCAGCCCGGTAGAGATATCGCTTTTCCCTTTGCCGTCGAGATTCACCTCGACGAAGATATTCGTCTCGGAAGTCTTTCTGTGTACTTTCCCTCTGCGTGGCTCCTCTTTCAGAAACTGGTATATCTCTCCCCAGTCTGTAGTACACAGTGTGACTCCCGGATATGAATTATTATTTAGTAAAATAGATTTACAATTCATATTTTCAGCAAGTTGTACATCTGTTACCCGATCGCCTATTACATAAGAATGCTCCAGATCGTATCCCCCTCTCATATAATGGGTGAGCATACCGGTACCGGGCTTTCGGGTAGGTAGGTTTTCGTGGGGAAAAGAGCGGTCGATCAGTATTTCGCTGAAATGTACTCCCTCATTTTCGAATGCCTTAATGACCTTATTCTGTACCGGCCAGAAAGTCTCTTCCGGGAAAGAGGATGTACCCAAGCCATCCTGATTGGTAACCATTACCAATTCATACTCCAATTCGCCTGCGATACGGGAGAGGTTTCGGAATACCCTGGGATAGAATTCCAGCTTTTCCAGGCTGTCGATCTGTTCGTCTTCCGGTTCCATGATCAACGTCCCGTCCCGGTCAATAAATAATACTTTTTTCATATTTTTTCAAATTCAAAATTCAAGATTAAGATTTCATGATTTTGAATGTCTTAACTTCTCTAACCATTACTCTCTATTACTCATTTGTACCTTTCCATTTTTTCCAGTTCATCCAATAGTGTCCTGTTCTCTTCCGGCGTTCCTACAGTGATACGGAGGCAATTCCGGACAACGCTGTTACGGTTCCTGATAATCACCTTTTTATTGACCAGATGTTGGTATATCTTATTGGCATCTGTTACTTCCACCAGCAGAAAATTTGCATCTGACGGATAGACATGATGTACCAGTGACAATTCTTTCAACTCTTTTTCCAACAGAGTACGTTGCTCTAATATGACAGAGAGTTGCCGTTCAAACTCGAGAGGGTTTGAGAGCGCCTTTAACGCTTCTTCCTGATTCAGTGCACTCACATTATAGGGAGGTTTTGTCTTGTCCATCAGTGCGATGATGTCGGTACTTGCGTATGCTACCCCTACACGTGCGCCCGCCAATCCCCACGCTTTACTGAAAGTCTGCATCACGATCAGGTTGGGGTAGTCTGGTAACTTTTCGAGAAAGCTGCTACCGGAACTAAAATCAATATAGGCTTCATCAATTATAATGATCCCCCGGAATTCCCGAAGTAACCGCTCCACATTCTGCAGGGTGTTGCCCGTAGGATTATTGGGTGAGCAGACGAAGATACATTGAGCCTGAAAGGATAGTATTTTATCTATATCCAATTCGAATTGGTCGTTCAGTGGTATCCGTATCACCTCTATGTTGTTGATGTTGGCTGATACTTCGTACATGCCGTAGGTGGGAGGACAGATGATCACCCGGTCCTGTTGGGGTTCACAGAAGATACGGTAGATCAAGTCGATTGCTTCGTCACTTCCGTTTCCGATGAAAATATTCTCCACCGGTACCTGTTTCCTTTCGGAGAGGGCCTTTTTCAGCAGGCGCTGATGAGGATCGGGATAACGGTTTCTTTCTCCGAACGGGTTTTCGTTTGCGTCGAGAAAAATACCTTCATCGCCTGTGAATTCGTCGCGCGCGCTGGAGTAGGGCTGCAATGCCAGGATATTGGGGCGTACCAGCGTTTCCGGATCAAATCTCTTCATTTTCGTCTATTTGTTGTGTTGTTTGGGGTAGCTCACCAATTTCCTGCCGATCTGGTTGTAATAAACCTTGTGATCCCCCTTCTCCTGTTTGTTGTGGCTCTTGTCCCTGATCTTGTATATAACCTGCCGTGGTTATCTGTCGAGCTTTTACGGCTCCGAGACGGAGGGTCATGGCGTTTTTATGGGCAATAAGTTGTTCCTCTTCGGCCATGATTTCCACTGCATTACCGATACTGATCACTCCTTCTTCTGTAAGTTGTTGGAAAGTGATTTTTTTGACGAAGCTGTCGAGTGATACACCGCTGTAAGCCGCTGCGTGTCCGCTTGTCGGGAGTGTATGATTGGTCCCGCTTGCATAGTCGCCGGCACTTTCACAGCTATAGTGACCGAGGAAGACAGAGCCGGCCGTGGTGATGTCCCGGCTCAGCAGTACCGGATTTTCGGTCGCCAGGATAAGGTGTTCCGGAGCATAGAAATTACTGAAATCCACACATTCGTCCAGATCATCGAAGAGGATTGCCTTGCTGTTTTTGAGTGCTTGCGCTGCTATCTCTTTCCGGGGTAAATTTTCCAGTTGGATATCAAGTTCTTTGTTGACAGCTTTGATCACTTTTTTGTTATCGGCAAGCAGGATTACCTGACTGTCGGGACCGTGTTCAGCTTGCGACAGGAGGTCAGCTGCTATGAATGCAGGATTCGATGTGTCGTCTGCAATCACCAGAAGTTCACTTGGCCCTGCCGGCATATCGATAGCAGTACCGTAATATTGCGCAGAGCGTTTGGCTGCCATCACATACTGGTTGCCCGGACCGAATATCTTATCTACTTTTGGAATACTTTCCGTTCCGAAAGTCATTGCACCGATAGCCTGGATACCCCCTGCTGCAAATATCTTCGTAACGCCTGTCAGCGTAGCTGCGTAGAGAATGGCTGGATGGATTTTTCCTTCTTCGTCGGGGGGAGTACACAATATGATCTCTTTGCATCCGGCTATTTTTGCAGGTACTGCAAGCATCAGCACCGTCGAAAAGAGTGGAGCTGTACCGCCGGGTATGTAGATTCCTACTCGGTTGATGGGGCGCGATTCACGCCAGCAGATTACGCCGGGTGCGGTCTCCACTTTACGTATCTCTTCCTGTTGAGAACGATGGAAGGATTCTATATTTTTTCGTGCCAGTTCAATGGCCTGTTTTAACCTTTCGGATACCAATCCTGCTGCCTTTTCAATTGTCTCACGGTCTACTTCCAGCCTCTCCTGTGCCGGCCAGTCGAACTGACGGCTGTAAGTAAGTACCGCTTTATCGCCTTTACGGTGGATGTTATAGAATATTTTTTCCACCGTGTTCATCAGCTTCCGCTGCCTGATCATAGGGCGTTCGGCCAGCTTTTTTTGTTTGCTTTGCGAAGGGTTTGAAATCGTTTTCATATAACTGATATAACTGATTTGTTGATTTAACGATTGAACTTGGAAGAGAAGAAGTCCTGATTCCTGAAATCTTGAATCTGAAATTATTACAGGATCATCTTCTCGATGGGGACTATGAGGATTCCTTCGGCGCCTAAGCGTTTCAATTCGTCGATGATTTCCCAGAAATCGTCGTCATGAATTACCGAGTGAACACTGCTCCATCCTTTGTCGGCCAGCGGAAGGATACTGGGGGAACGCATACCGGGTAATAATCTCACAATGTCGGGGATAACCTCGTTGGGTGCGTTGAGCAATACATATTTTTTTCCCTGTCCGTTTTTATAAGCCTTTATACGGAATAACAATCGCTCCAGCAGTTCGGTTTTGGCTGTCGATAGGTTTTTGTTGCCGATCAGCACTGCCTGGCTTTTGATGATGGCTTCCGCTTCCTTCAATCCATTCATGATGAGAGTACTTCCGGTACTTACTATATCGAAGATTGCATCAGCCAGACCGATCCCCGTCGCAATTTCCACGCTTCCCCCCAATTCCTCTATCTTCACGTCCCTTCCTTTCTCCCTGAAAAACTTTTTCAGGATTTTTGGATAGCTGGTCGCTATGCGTTTTCCGTTAAAGTAATCCAGCCCCGTGTATATCTCATCTTTCGGAATCGCAAGTGAAAGACGGCAGTTCCCAAACCCCAGTTTTTCTATCTCTATTACATCCTTTTCCTTTTCCCATACCTCGTTTTGCCCCAGGATACCGATGTCGGCCACTCCCTGTTCAACATATTGCGGGATATCATCGTCGCGCAGGAAGAGTATCTCCATGGGAAAGTTATGTGCATCGGTTTTCAGTTTGCGGTTGCCGTTGGAGACATTGATACCGCATTCCGTGAGCAGGTCAAGGGATTTCTCGCTTAGTCGTCCGCTTTTTTGAATAGCGATTTTAATTTTTTCCATTTTTTATCCACTTTATTCAATCGTACCGGATATTCCGGGGATGATATTAAACAAAAAACCCGCCTGAGTTTCTTCAGACGGGTTTGTGCATATATGTTGTCTTCTGTTCGTACATACCAACCTCAACTCGCCTGATTGCAAGTGTGAAAATGATGATGATGGAACAGGTTTGCTTTCATTTTTGTTATTTTGATGCCGCAAAGATAATGAAATTATTTAAAACAACTCATAAAAGAGATATTTTTTCGGATTCTATTCCCGCCATTGATTTCAGCCTCTTATCAGAGAATGCAAGGTAACAATAATAGCCAGCAGTATTTATATTTTCAGAGGTAGAAATAATTTTCCACTTTTAAAAATTCTCAAAAATGAGAGAAAAGCCGTGCTGGTTATCTGTGTATGGCGATTTTTATGTAGATTTGCATCCGATGAAAGAAAAGCTGTTCATATCTCTTTTGGCATGTGTCCTTTGTGTGGGGACTGCATATCCGCAGGCGCGTATTATTCTGCCCGATTCATCGCAGATCACCACCAATCCCGATTCATTGGATTTACTTCCCAGGCAGATACCCCAGGATATTCAACCCGACAATGATTCTGTATCAGCCGGGAGTAGATCGCATATTAATCACCTGTTGAACGACCATGGTGCGGAAGCCGATTCACTTCGCCGACTGGCACGAATGACCATCTGGAAGTTAGATGCACGTACCGGTAACCGCTTGCCTGCCGTTTCAGATACATTACTCCACAATTATCAACAGACTATCCTTCCCGACGGACAATCGGTCGCAATGGGATTTCTGGCAACACTGGGATCTCCGGCATTCTCGAAAATATTTATCGAAAGGCCGGAGACCGAGCACTTTGTATTCAACAATGCTTATTATCTCTACCTGAAAGATCCGGAAGAGGTATTGTTCGTCAATACACGTGTACCTTATTCCAGGTTAAGTTATAACCGTGCCGTTCCTAAACAGACCAGAGAAGAACGGTTTGAAGCACGATTGACCTCTAATTTCGGGAAAAGCCTAAATGTGGGATTGGACGCCGATTTGATCAATACACGAGGTTATTATAACTCACAAGCTGTAAAACATAATAACTTTTCCCTCTTTGGAAATTACCTTTCCGACAGGATTGAAGCGCATGCTTTCATGAATCTTGGATCTCTGAAGAATGCAGAGAACGGAGGAATAACAGATGAGCGTTTTATAACCCATCCGGATTCTATCCAACAGAGTTTCACCTCGAGGGATATTCCTGTTAAATTCACTAACACTTGGAATTCATTACGTAATAATCGTTTCTTCTTATCGGGCAGGTATAACCTGGGTTATATGGATGCACCGGGCGATTCGTTGCACAAGGGACAGGGACAGTTTGTCCCTGTGGCAAGCATAGGTTTTGCATCGCAATATACCCAGCAACACCGGCGTTTCCTTTCATATGATACCGCCTATGTGAATGTGGATGGTGTGGACATGCACCGTATAGACCAGTTCTACCCCAACCGGTTCTATGAAGGAGCAGTGGATGACAGTATCCGGTTCATATCAATAAAAAACAGTGTGTCACTCAGTTTGAGGGAAGGATTCAAAGAATGGGTTAAGTTTGGACTGACAGCCTTCTTGGAGCATGAGTTGCGCAACTATTCCTTAAGGGACAGTCTGCGTCCAGGCATGATGCAGCACCGCGAAAGTGCTGTTACCCTGGGAGGTGTATTGAATAAACAGCAGGGAGATAATCTCTTGTTTAATATCCGGGCCGATCTCGGAGTATTTGGGGCAAATCTGGGTGAGTTCAGGGCAATCGGTGATGTGGAGACAGGTTTTGATATTGCCGGAAAGCGGACAACCCTTTCGGCGCATGCATACATCAAAAATTTGAAGCCTAAATATCTGGAAGAAAACTATTACTCAAAATATTTCCGATGGGATCATGATTTTGGTGATATCCGCAGGGTCTATGCCGGAGGAAAACTGCATATACCGTTTACAAATACTACGGTGAGCGCAGGAGTGGAGAACCTGCAGAACTTCATTTATTACAACAGTGAGAGACAAATAGCCCAGGAGAGCGGCAACATACAATTATTGACCGTACGTGTAGACCAGAACCTGCGCTTTGGCATATTTAACTGGGATAACCAGGTGGTCTACCAGACTTCGAGCAATCAGGAAGTGATCCCTGTACCTAAGCTCAGTGTTTACTCCAATATGTATCTTAAAACGAAGATTGTGAACGAACTCACCTTACAACTGGGAGTGGATGCACACTATCATACAAACTATTATGTCCCTGGTTATGAGCCGGCTTTGTTGCAGTTTTACAATCAGCGTGAAAAAGAGATCGGAAATTATCCTATCGCTACTGTCTATGCCAATATGCATTTGAAGCAGACCCGTTTTTACGTGATGTACTATAATGTGGCCTCACAATTCATGAACCCGAAAGAATATTTTTCATTGCCGGGTTATCCGGTCAATCCTGCTATCATCAGACTTGGAGTTTCAGTGAATTTACATAATTAAATCTTTCCAGCTTGCAGAACAGAAAACGTTTATATCTCTATCTCCTTTTGCTGATAGTCGCTATAGTGGCAATGATACTGCTCAGGACCAGTATGAAAGGTTTCCGCAACACTTTTATGGCCCCGCGCGATTATAATGAGATAATCTCTTCGGGAGAATTGAACGTAGTGACCGATTACAATAGTATCGGTCTCTATGCTTCGGGTGATTCGCTGCAGGGTTTTCAACGGGAGATGATCCTCGCGCTTGAGAAAGAGTGGGGGATCAAGGTGAATCTTTTTCTTGAGAACAGCCTCGATGAAAACCTGGAGGGCTTGTTGACGATGCGATATGATTTGGTTGCCCGTAATATCCCGGTCAATATAAAATTGAAAGATACTTTCGCCTTCACCAATCCTATTACGCTGAACAAGCAGGTGCTGGTACAACGGAAGCAAGAATATAACGACAGTGTGGAGCCTATACGGCAGCATCTCGACCTGGCGGGAAAAACCATTCGTGTGGCAAATGATTCCCCTGTGATCCTACGCCTGAATAATCTTTCCCATGAGATAGGGGATACGATTTTTATTGTAGAAGATCCCACCTATGAAACGGAACAGTTGGTGATGATGGTAGCTTCGGGTGATATAGACTTCACGGTGTGCGATGAGAAAATGGCCATACGACTGGCAAAGGTGTTGCCGGAGATAGATATTGAGACCGATATCAGTTTTACGCAACTGGAATCGTGGTCAGTAAGAAAAGACTCTCCCGTATTGCTGGACAGCCTGAATAGCTGGCTTGACCGGTTTAAGACAACACCGGCATTTAAGCGGATTTACCGGAAATATTACTGATATAGAAAAGCCGCCCCCGTTTTGAGAGGCGGCTTGTCAGTTTTACCCGTAGTTTATTAATTCAAATTTCTAAAAGTCCCGTCTTTAGTTGGAATTACTATTTATTCAACGTGGACTGCGCCTCCCGGCACGATTTGAGCTACGCATCTCTTTTTGGCGGTCGGCCCGATATTGCTTCCACTGTTCCATTTTTTCCTTTCCGATAATAGCTTCCAGTTCGGCATCGTTTTCGGCCACCTCTTTTTCACGTAATGCCTGCATCTCTTCGCGACGTTTGGTGCGCTCCTGCATCTGCTCATCTCTCTTTGCTCTCTGTTCAGCAACCTGCTCAGCCCGTTTGGCATCCTGTTGTTCAAATAAAGCCTGCACTTTCGCTTTCTCGTCAGCAGTCAGTCCCAATTGCTTTTCCATATTGTCGGCACGTTCCTTCGCTGTCCATCTCATACCGCTACGGGTATCCTGCCTGTTGTCCCTTCTATTTCTTGTGTTATCCTGAGCCTCAAGGGTAAAACTCAGGGTGAATATGGCAACCAGCGCCATGAATACAATCTTCTTCATAATACATACATTTTAAAAAGTGAATAAAAATATGATCTGCTCTTATGACCTCCGAAGGTAAGCAAAAGTTTAAAGGGAAAATATTCTTTTTTGCTATTTAAATGTCATATATTCAGTGTTATATAGATGAGATTAGGCGATTTGTCTATTGAAAAGCCGGTTTCGTCGACAAAAACAACCTGTTGATCTATTCTCCGATTATTTTCATTTTTTAACCCATTTTTCAGAAATAAGTGTATATTTGAAGAATATATTTGTAAAGTATTGAATGCAGAAACAAACTAATGTATTTTCGGAGTAATATAACTTTAATTCAACGGTTGTGGAAAAAAAATATAAAGCAGATAACGGACTTGGGAATCTTTTCTGGGGAATTGTTTCACTCTTCCTGTTAGGTGTAGTTATTTACAGGTTCAGACATGGTGAGAGAATCTGGATGGATTTTATTTACTTTGCTTTTGCCATTGTTTTTATTCTGTCGACCACGATAAAGGAGTATGCTGTTACTGAACTGAATTTTCTGGAGATCCGTTTTGTACTGAAATTGTTCTCGAAGAACAGAAGAATAGCTATAGGTGATATCGTTGGTTTGCAAAAGATAAAGAAAAACCAGCTTCGTATTGATAAGGTACGAGGTTTTGAAGTGCTGAGGGTAAATAAAGCGGATATAGATGTCCTGATGGCAGAATTGAAAGACCGGAACCCAAGGATCAGGATCGCCGGGGAGGAGTAAAACTTGTCTAAAACATTTCTTCCCGCGGATATTTCTCTTCCACTTTACTGAAAAGCCAGGAGGCGATGGTACCTGCTATGAAAAGCAACAAGCTCATAAGCAGCGCTCCCCAAAAAGTTAACCCGGCCGTGGCAAGTTGATCGGCAGAGAATGCGGGAAAGACTACGGTAGGGAAAATAGCCAATGAAGAACCGACTACCATTCCCAGAATGAAATGGTACATGCCGGAGTAATATTTCTTGAAAAGCCAGGCAGCCAGTTTGGCAAAAAGCAGCACGCAGATAATAAACCCGATGATCAGCGGAATAATGACGCCGAAATCGAAATCCTTGATGCCAATAGCCATCTTGTCGTAAAGCCCGAAATAGATCAGGAAGTTGGATGGGCTCATTCCCGGCACGATCAGCCCCAATCCCATCAACAGCCCTGATCCGAGCCATACCATAAGGTTGGGAGTTACTTCGGTAAGTTGTTGCCCGCCGACTAGCATCAGCGCGAAGATGGCGATGGTGGTAACAATAAGAATACCTATATCCGATGATTTTCTTCCTTCTTTCCCGGCTGTTTTGTAAAGAGAAGGAAAAGTGCCGGCTACAAATCCCACAAAGAGAGAGACAAACAGTGCAGCATATTTACCAAATGCTTTTTCTACTACCACAGCAAAGAGGACAATGCCGATGGCGGCACCGATCGCCACAGGAAGGAAGTAAAGTGCATTTTTCAGGAAATTCCGCCTTATGTTGGCAAGAAAACGGATTAACTGGTCATAGATGCCGAAGATAACAGCCAATACTCCTCCCGATAAGCCCGGAAGAATAAATCCGATCCCGACCAGGGCACCTTTTAAAAGGCGGATGATCCAGTCTGTGACGGGGTTGATTTGTTTCTGCTCTTTTGCTGTTCCTCTTTCTTGTTCCTTCATTTCCTGTTGTACTATTGTTTTACTTGCAATGCCTGCATTATTTTGCAGCTGCAAAGATATAATATTTATACGTTTTGAGTAGCGTAAACCACTGTTTTATCCGCTATCGGGGAATATGGTAACAGGCTGGATGTATGCTTATACTGCAAAATAAGATTCCAGTTCTTTCAAGGTGTTTTCACTTGTCGGGATATCTCTCACCACATTCCCTTTCTCAAGTACCACAATACGTTCGCATACCTCGGTCACATGATTGAGATCGTGACTTGAGATCAGCATTGTCATTTTTCTATTGGTTTTCAGCTCATTGAGCATCCGTTTTAACCGGATCTGGGAAGTGGGGTCGAGGGCTGTAAACGGTTCATCGAGGATCAGGATTTGTGGATCGCTGATCAGTGCTGCGGCAATACCCGTTTTCTTCTGATTGCCTTTTGAGAGATCCCTGATCAGTTTTCCGGAACCCAGTATCTCTCCGTTAAAGAACTCTTTCATCGAATCCAGGAACAGGGTTATATCGCCTTCCGATTTGTTATATACTTTAGCTGTGAAGGTGAAATATTCTTCGGGGGTAAGGAAATCTATGAGGAAACTCTCGTCGAGAAAAGACCCCACCTTGGATTTCCATTCGTCGCGACGGGCTACTTTCTCACCATCGACTATCACTTCACCTGAGGAAGCCTCGATCAGGTCGAGGATCAACCGGAAAAAGGTGGTCTTTCCTGCACCGTTGTTACCCACCAGTCCGAAACTTTCTCCGTTACCAATCCTGATAAAAGGGATGTCCAACACCGTAATGCCCTGGTATATCTTCTTCAGGTTTGTGGCTGTGATAATTTCTTTAGTCTCATTTACCGATTGCGGTATGGGAGGAGGCGTGTCGGAGAGCTCCATTGAACTGTTTTCGTGATCTTGCATATATTTTATTGCTTATCGTTTTCTTTTATTATTTGTTGATCCCTTGGAATGGTAGAAAATGGAACAGCTTACTCCTTCTTCCTGAATCCTGCACAAAGCGCATACTTCCTTCTTAGGAATTGATTTTCTATAATCTTCAGGAGTGGTTCGCGGAAAAGGATGCCTGCCAAACCCATCAGGGAGATAATGATCAATGCTATATGTGCTGCCGAGAAGAGATCGAACAGCATAACCAGTGTGATAGGGATTACGAGTAGTGGAATCATCACCAGAAAATTTTTGTAACTAACTCCCTGCATATTCATGGAATTACCCCGGGAGAGTTCCAATCTTTTGGTATTGAAGGTGGCTCCAAAAAGATATACATATATATTGACGCCCACATTATAGATCAGTGCCACCAAATGATAGATAATAATCTTGGTGCCAAAGAAGAAGTAGGGTGTAGTTGCGATAAATGAAGCGATACATAGTGAGAGCATCAGGAAATAATTGGCCCTGATATAGGTTTGAGTGTCTATATCCCTTGTCATCAGAAAATCGAAATGGGCCCCATCCCAGTTGATGATCCACTGCCCAAATATCAGCATTCCTGTTCCGGTCACAAAAATGGCCACAAAAAGTAACCATCCGGGGTTGTTACTATATATGGGATTGGGATAAAACAGCAGTCCGTACAGCAGGAAAAAGAGTGCTGTATAGAGTGTTCTCTTTGTCCGCTTATGGCGGAGCACCAATCTTATCTCCAGGGAGATGATTTCTCCTATCTTCCCGAAACGTTCCATGAAAGTGAATTTTCCGGAATCGCTTTCTGTCCTCTTTACTTTTTTGTCGAAATTCTCGGGATAATAATTTTTTGCAAAATAGTGTTTATTGAGTAGAAAAGCCAATAGAACGGGAAGAAGCAGAGAAATCCATACAAGAGGGGTTTTACTCACCAAATCGAAAAGTTGTTGAGACAGTTGGGACAGGGAAAAAATGTTGAAATACTCCAGTCCTGCCAGTACTCCACCAATAGCCAAAAATACGATTGTACCTGACAAGATATTGCTGAATTTGCGTTTCAGGAAAGGAGCGAGTAAAGTATCGAACCAAATCAGGAAAATAACGACGAAGATAAACCTGAAGGCTCCGGCTACCCCGTAAACCGGATATACTCCGGTGATGGCGAAGGGGATAGCAAAACACAGTACTATATAATTCAGCGGGTTGAATAGCGGTTTCAGCAGGAGATAGTTGACCAGTGTTTCCCTTTTGATAGGCAATACCTGGTAATTTTCTATGTTCAGCGTGCTCAACGGTTGCATCAGATAACGGATCATAAGTAAGGCTATTACACCATAGATAATGATGCTGTTGAATGTTGCTGCAGCATCTTGCTGAGGAGCAATCTCTTCCAGTAGCCTGGGAAGCATGAAGCCCATCATCACCAGGATCACTATAAAGTAAAGCGCGGTTAACCCTACAAAAATGTTGACTATCAGATTTTTGTAATATCCGGGTGAACGAAATGTCTTTAACAGGTAATGTTTGAATAGTATTTTATACATAGATGTGGGATAGGGAATTTATTTCTTTCCGAAAAGCGCTCCGAAAATACTGCGGGTGATAGTTCTTCCCAATTCGTTACTGATTTGCCGCTGAGTGCTTTTCCCTACCTGGGTGAGGATATCTCCCAGGAAACCCTGGTCGGCTTTCCGTTGCCGTGCTGCGGCTCGCTTCGCCCTCTCTGCTTCGAGTGCTGCCTTCTGGGCTTCTTTCTGCTGGCGGATACGCTCTTTCTCTTCAGCAGCGAGACGACGTTCTTCTTCGAGCAACTCCTCTTTTTTAGACAATATTTCAAAAGCTGACTCCCGGTCGATCAGTTTTTCGTATACGCCGTAAATCAGCGAACTACGGATCATCTGATCCCGTTCGCCAACCGTTATCGGCCCTATCTGTCCCTGTGGAGGGAGGATATTGGCACGCTCTACCATTTGCGGAGCCCCTTTTTCGTCGAGGAACGAGACGAGTGCCTCCCCGGTATTGAGTTGGGTTATGGCTTCACCGGTATCGAATGCGGGGTTGGCACGGAAAGTGTTGGCTGCTACCCGTACAGCTTTCTGGTCATTCGGCGTGTAGGCCCGTAACGCATGCTGTACACGGTTTCCGAGCTGGCCAAGGATAGTTTGGGGGATATCTGCCGGATTTTGGGTACAGAAATAAATACCCACGCCTTTGGAACGGATCAGGCGGACGATCTGCTCTACTTTTTCGAGTAGTGATGCAGGCATATCATTGAATAGTAGGTGTGCTTCATCGAAGAAAAAGACCAGTTTGGGCTTTTCCAGGTCACCTACCTCGGGAAGTGTTTCGTAGAGGTCGTCGAGTAACCATAGCAGAAAAGTGGTATATACCCGTGGCGACCGCATCAGCTTATCGGCAGCGAGGATATTGATTACCCCTTTGCCCTGCTCTGTCTGGATGAAATCGGTGATCTCCAGGTCGGGTTCACCAAAAAACTTATCGGCTCCTTCGTTCTCGAGCCGGATCAATCCCCGTTGAATAGCGCCTATACTTGCCGGAGAGATATTCCCATACTTGGTGGTGAACTGTGTCCGGTTGTCGCCGATATATTGCAATATCTTTTGCAAGTCTTTGAGATCGATCAACAGCAGGCCATTGTCGTCGGCGATACGAAAAGCCATAGTGAGGATAGCTCCCTGAATCTCGTTCAGATCCAGCAAACGCTCCAACAGCAGCGGTCCCATAGAGGTAACGGTAGTCCGTACCGGATGCCCCTGTTCGCCGAATACGTCCCAAAAACGTACCGGAAACGGCTTGTATTCGAATCCTTTTTCGGGCAGGTTATATTGGTCTACGCGCTTTGCGACGCTCTCCTTGTTACCTCCTGTTTTTGCCACACCGGATAGGTCTCCCTTCATATCTGCAGCAAACACGGGCACTCCCATCTCACTGAAAGTCTCAGACAATGTTTGCAGGGTAACTGTCTTTCCGGTACCGGTTGCACCGGTGATAAGGCCGTGACGGTTTGCCATCTTGGGGACAAGACATACTTCCGCATTGTCGTTAATAGCTATAAATGCGCGTTTGCTGTTATCGAACATATTAAACAATTATTAAATTTGTAAGTCGGGCAAAGTTAACGAAATAATTGAGACAAAAAATGGAATTATGATATTGAGTTAAATTTTTTGTGATACAAAAAATATCATATACCTTTATGATATCAATAACACATTAAATGTAATATGCGTATGAACTATAAATCTATCTTGCTTATTTCCCTAATATCGGTCTGTTTTTTGGCAAGTGCACAGATGCGTATAAAAGAGATATACCATTATATATTGCCTGAATTCACAAAGGGGACTGTATTGATGAAAGATGGTACCAGAAATCCGGCTTTGCTCAACTATAACGCTGCTACCGAAGAGATGATCTTTGATCAGAACGGACAGAAATTAGCTTTTGCGGAGATCACATTGAATAACCTGGATACCGTTTTTGTACAAGATCGAAAGTTTGTATTACTTGACAATAAAAAATTTGCAGAGGTCATCAATCAAGAGGGATATAAACTACTTGTCCAGTATAAATGCTGGATAATTCCTCCGGGTAAACCGGCTCCTTTTGGTGGGACTTCGCAAACATCATCCGCCACAACCTATTCGAGTTGGATAGGGGATGGTCAAATTTATCAATTGGAATTGCCCGACGATTTCAAAGTGAATAGTTCTGTGGTTTATTGGTTTGATAATGGAGAAGGATTGAAGAGTTTTTCATCGATGGGGCAATTAAAAAAAAATTACAACAAACAGAAGCCGCTTTATAACAAATATACCAAGGAGAATAAAGTCGATTTTAAAGATATTGAATCGATTGTCGGCCTCATCCACTACATGGAAACAAGCGGGCAATAATTGTGGAAGCCTTTTCGCATTATACTATTCCCCGCATTAGAGATTGATACATATTGTAAACAACAGTGCAAGCAGAAATCCTGATAATGATGTGAATTTCAGATAAGGATCTAACGCCTCTCCTTCTTTCCGACGTACGTCGTCCAGTATCCTGAACAGGAAAAGAAAAACAAGCAGGTAAAGGTGCCGGAACCAGGGAGAGGGTTCATATATGCTGTTATACCCGAAAAAACAAAGGAGTGAGGCGAAGGTCAAACCGGCGTGATACATTTTTGCCCTGCGGATACCGAGTTTAACGGCAAGGGTGATCTTACCCGAAGCCCTGTCGTTCTCTATATCCCTCATGTTGTTAATATTTAATATCATGGCGCTGACCAAACCAATCCCTAAGGCAGGCATGACGGGTTTAAAACTGAGTATGTGCGTATGAAGGAAGTAGGTACCTATCACCGGTACCGGGCCAAAGAATATAAAAGCCAAAAGGTCACCCCAACCCTTATAGCCGTAGGCATGCTTTCCCAACGTATAAAATAGTGCCGCAAGGATGCTGGCACCACCGATGCCGATCAATATGGCAGCAGAAGCATGGGGTATAAATCCTATAATATTGAATATTAAAGAGAGACCGGTAATGACACAGATAGCGGAGAAGACAACGATAGCGCTTTTCATTGCCCGGGGAGAGATCTTGCCACTCTGAAGGGTACGTGCAGGCCCTTGCCTGCGACCGGTAGTATCTGTCCCTTTCTGGAAATCACCCAGGTCGTTCGCCAGGTTAGCCAATATCTGAATGGAGACGGCCAACAGGAGAGTGAGTACAAAAATTATTATACTGAAATTCCCCTCATGCAAGGCCAGTCCACTTCCCAAGACAACAGTCGCCACAGCCAGAAAAAGCGTTCGTAGACGAAAGGCAGAGATCCAGTCTTTTACTGTTGCCATAGAAAGGAAGTGAAAAATTAATAGTTAAAAACTAAGGACTAAAAGGTGCTAATATTCTCTTATTGAGTAAAATAGTTTCAGATTTTAGTACGCCCGTGCAAAGAGTACCCGTTGTGCCGACGGCTTGCCGGTCACCATGCACTTACCCGGTGTCTTATCTCCATCGAGAGGGATACAGCGGATAGTAGCCTTGGTCTCCTCTTTGACGCGTTCTTCCGTTTCGGGTGTACCATCCCAGTGGCAGAGCAGGAATCCGCCTTTCTCGATCTCCACTTTGAATTCTTCATATGAATTCACTTTGCGGATTTGGGAAGCACGGAAATCGGCTGCCTTCTTATAGATATTTTCCTGCATTTCGTCCAGCAGAGACTTGATGTGGGTTTCAATATTGTCGCACGACAGCGTCTCTTTGGTGAGAGTGTCGCGGCGGGCTACCTCGATGGTGTTGTTCTCTAAGTCGCGCCCACCCATGGCGAGACGTACCGGAACCCCTTTTAGTTCATACTCCGAGAATTTCCATCCCGGTTTCTTGTTATCCGAATTATCATATTTCACGCTGATACCGAAAGCCTTCAATCGTTGTACGATACCTGCCACCTTTTCATCGATCTGTTGCAGTTGCTCACTGTTCTTGTAGATAGGGACGATCACCACCTGATAAGGTGCCAGCTTGGGAGGAAGTACCAATCCGTTATCATCGGAGTGTGACATGATCAGGGCACCCATAAGACGGGTGGAAACACCCCATGAAGTGGCCCATACATAGTCCCGTTTTCCGTTCTGGTCGGTGAATTGTACGTCGAACGCCTTGGCGAAATTCTGTCCCAGGAAGTGGGAAGTCCCTGACTGCAGCGCTTTCCCGTCCTGCATTAATGCTTCGATGGTGTAGGTGTCGATGGCGCCGGCGAACCGTTCGGACTCCGATTTCAACCCTTTCACTACCGGCATGGCCATATATTTCTCTGCAAACTCGGCATAGACATTGATCATCTGCTTTGCCTCTTCTATTGCTTCCTGCTTAGTGGCGTGAGCGGTGTGACCTTCCTGCCAGAGGAATTCGGCCGTACGGAGGAAGAGGCGCGTACGCATCTCCCAGCGCACCACATTGGCCCACTGGTTGATAAGGATAGGCAGGTCGCGATAGGACTGAATCCAGTTCTTGTAGGTGCTCCAGATAATGGTTTCAGAAGTGGGTCGTACTATCAGTTCCTCTTCGAGCTTTGCCTCGGGATCGACCACCACACCGCTGCCGTCGGGAGCATTTTTCAGGCGGTAGTGAGTCACTACGGCGCACTCCTTGGCAAATCCTTCCACATGGTCGGCTTCACGGCTAAGAAATGACTTGGGAATGAACAGCGGGAAGTAGGCATTCACATGTCCTGTTTCCTTGAACATATCGTCCAGTTGACGTTGCATCTTTTCCCATATCGCATAACCATAGGGTTTGATTACCATGCAACCGCGCACGGCGGAGTTCTCTGCCAGCTCAGCCTTGATCACTAAATCGAGGTACCACTGAGAGTAATCTTTACTGCGGGGCGTAAGCTCCTTCAATTCTTTAGCCATCTTGTTACAATTCAATTTTGTTAATCGTTTTGAGTTGCCTTTGTCGTCTTCCTTCGCACCTCACCAAAATCCAAACAAGTTTGTTCTTTGGTTTCGGTTTGTTGTCAGTTGTTCTGCTCTTGTTTAACGAAAATGTTCCATTATTTTGTTTGCGGATGCAAAGATAATAATAATGTAGTAAGGTAGAAAGCAGCAAAGTGGAAACTCGAAAAAATTGTATCTTTGGCGACAGTTTAATTTTGTTGTATCCATCATTTATAAAAAATTAAAAGAATTTGTTACTGAAGAAATGAAAAAGGATTATTATAAAAAGAAAATAGAAGAGAACGCTATAGAGCTGGGTAAAGTAAAATCGCGTTTAAGGATATTTCCTTTCCTGAAACTTTTGTTTTTTCTTGCGGCTGTTTTCCTTGTGATCGCTGCCTTTCAATGGGGTTGGGACAGGTCATTCTGTTTTACATCCGCAGCTTTCTCTCTGATAGTTTTCTCTTTGCTTTACAGGTGGGATGAATATTATCTGCGGAGAAGGGCTTATTATATGGCCCTGCATAGTGTCTATGCCAACGAGATCAGCTTTCTGGAGGGTAATTATACTCCTTTCGATAACGGGAAGCACTTCATCAATAAAAAACATCCCTATTCTTATGATTTGGATGTTTTCGGCGAGAACTCCATTTACCACATGATCAACAGGACGGTGACGCATGAGGCCGGTTCTATTCTGGCTGAAAAACTGAGCTCAATTCCGGACAATGAAGAGGTTATCACAGCAAGGCAGCAATCGCTTTCGGAGCTGGTGGGGAAAGTTGATTTCAGACACCGGTTTATGGCTGTCTGTAAAGGATTTGACGAAGAGAAGAATAACTACAGACTGATCAGTGAACACAAGGGTAACAGTGCACGGTTGACTTCCAGAACAGGATTGGTACTCATTTATGTCTCTATAGCCATCACGTTGGGATCAATGCTGTTGGCCTGGTTGGGAGTCCTGCCCTGGTCGGTATTTATCACCTTGTTTATGATACAGCTTTTTATCCCGATGACCTTTAACAAGGCGCTGAACAAGGTGGGTGCCGATATTGGCTTTCTGCACAAAAATACCAGGATCCATGCGGACTTGTTGGATATCTTGCATAAGGAAACTTTCGATGCAGCAGAAAACAGGGATTTAAAAGAGGAACTGTTCGGCACCCACAACTCCCGTGAAGCATTGAAAGAGCTTTCTTCCTTACTGAAAAAATTTGACCAGCGTAATAATGCCTATATCCTTGTGTTGCTTAATGGTTTTTTCCTGCGTGATCTGTTTTTGTTGCGGCAGTTCTATCGGTGGAAAGATAATTATCTGGATCATATCCAATTATGGATCAGTGCTTTGTCTGAGATGGAGGCGAGGGTGTCACAGTCTACTTATATGTTCAATCTGCCAGAATTCGTACAACCTGAAATCATGCAGGATGTAGATCTGCTTGTCGATGCTTCCGGATTGGGGCATCCGTTCATACCCAAAGAGAAACGGGTAGACAATGATATCCTGATCAGTAAAAAACAGTTTCTGATCATCACCGGTGCCAATATGGCTGGAAAAAGTACGTTCCTGCGTACACTGGGAGCCAATTATATCCTGGCGGTCAACGGCATGAATGTGTGTGCTGTGAAATTCAGTTTTACCCTTTTCCATCTGTTCAGCAGTATGCGCAATACGGATGACCTTTCATCGGGCACCTCTTATTTCAAAGCTGAACTGGAGAGGATGAGGGAGTTGATCAGGTATTGCCGGACACATCGGCACACATTGATCATACTGGATGAGTTGTTAAAGGGAACCAACTCAAAAGATAAACTCGACGGTTCAATATTGTTTCTGAAAAAAATGGCGGAATTGCCGGTAACGGGGATTATTGCTACCCACGATCTGGAACTGGCGAAACTGGAGGATGGGTCGCCCGGTTCATTTCAAAATTATTGTTTCGAGATATCTCTTTCCGAAGAGGAACAGTACAGCTATAAAATACAACGCGGTGTTTCCCGAAACCTTAATGCTACCTATCTTTTACAAAAAATATTATCGGAAGAGTTGTAATAAGTTCCTCAATGGGGTCTTACAAAATATCTATAGGTCTTCGCCTTAGGTGTATACATTTCAAATTTATATGTGAAAGTTGGGCCTCTTATTCTTTTCTTTTCAAATTTCCCCGATTGAATGAGAAGTAGATACCCGGTAAGCCAATCAGGGTGAAAATAATAAATCCCCATCGCATGGCCTGCAGGAAAACAGGATTGGGTACTTCCTCAATAGAACGGCTGCCGAAGAGCAGGGAGAAGATCAGGGTGACAATACTCATGCTGATGATTTGTCCGAATACCCGCATGGAGGAAGCGAGCCCGGAGGCTTGCCCGTATTGCCGTCTCTCTACCGAACTCATAATGGTGTTCATATTGGGAGAGGAGAAGAGGGCAAAGCCGAGCCCCACCCATATCAGGATAGTGACGATGATCCAGATGGCTGTTGCGGGGCCAAGGAAGGCCAGCATACCTAATCCGGTAGTACACATGGCCATACCTGTAGTAGCAAAGTAGCGCGGTTGTATCTTATCGGACAATCTCCCCACGATAGGAGAGAAGAGGGCCATCATAGCCGGTTGCGCTACGATCACCGCTCCCGCATCACGTGGCGAGAGTCCCTGTACCTTTTGCAGGTATAGGCTGAGAAAGAAGACGATGGCAAAGGTAGAGGTATAATTGATGAGAGCCGAGAGGCTGGAATATGTAAAGAGACGATTATGGGAAAAGAGTTTCGTATCAAGCATCGGAGATGTAATCCGGCTTTCATATCTCCAGAAGAGGAGGAGCAGTATCACTGCCCCGCTCATTAAGCCCCAGCCCACAGCGGAGGGGATCAACGAGGAGCCATAGACCAATGCTGCAAGTCCCGTCATAAAAAGGAGGGTTCCTATTTTGTCTCTCCCTTTTGCCGGGACAGATTTATGCTTTTCACTCTTCAAGAAAAGATATGAGATAAGGATAGTGAGCAGACCGAAGAGGGCAGCGATCAGGAAGAGGGAGCGCCAGCCGATATGGAGAGTGATGAATCCTCCGATCAGCGGACCCAAAGCCAATCCGCCATAGACCGAAGCGACAGAGATACCGAGTACCTGCCCCCGTCGTTCCGCAGGGAATGATGATACCAGAATGGCTTGTCCTGTGGTACCGGTAAAAGCAGCACCTATACCTTGTAAAAAGCGGGCGGCAACTAACCAGTGACCGTCGGGAGCCACATAGCAGATACCTGAAGAGATGGTGAACAGTATCAATCCCAGTTTGAACAACCGACGGTTGTCACTCCGATCACCCCAACTCCCTGACGGCAACATGAAAAGAGCCATAGCCAGGATAAAAGCAGTGATGATCCAACTCAACTCAATGGCATTGAGGGCTAGATCCTTTTCAATGGTGGGTAGCGCGATATTGACTGCCGACACCAGAAAGGTACCCATAAAGGAGGTTACCGCCACTACCAATAATATTGAAAGATCTTCTCTTTTTCCCATTACGTTTGCTTTCGTATTCAAGATCTAAAATCGTTAAATTATCACATCAATTAATACGTTTCCCTTACATGCTTTACTGTAACAGGTGTTTTATTAGCAGCTTTTAGCTCAGGAGATGTGATGGTGATTGTTCTCTTTTCTCCCGGCAAGAGGTCGATGAAGTTATCGCTGAAGCGGGCACCCTGGATAGGTATCTCCACAAAGACGTCTTTCGCCAGTTTTTTGCTTGAAAGAGTCACCCTGTATTCTCCGTCGCGATATTGTACATTGGTTGTCACTTCTGTTTCCGGTAATTCCAGTTTGTTGGGCCAGTAGAAGAAATGATCTTTGGAAGAGATCACATTCCCTTTACTGTCGCTCAGGAAAGCATGTATCATTGTATGTGTCTTTTCTGCTTCACTTGCCAGTTCGGAGATATTGAATGTTTTGACGATCCGGCTGTCGTTGGCCTTGGCATTGACACGCTCAGTAAATTCTTTCCGTTTTCCGGTTGAGAAATCGATGACCTGTACGGTCAGTTTGAGGTCGTTGTGATCCTGCAGATAATCGGACATAGTATAATAATTCAGTTTACCATCCTTAGACTCAACTCCCAGGGCAAGGGGTGCCAACACATCCCGCATACGGTAGTGTTGTGCCTTCCAGTTGTTGTAGTAGTCGATACTCGACCAGGAAACCACAGGCCAGTCGTCGTTGATTTGCCAGTAAAGTGCACCCATACAATAGGGTCTTCCACGACGCATCGCTTCTACCGACTCTTCCATTCCGTTCCCCTGCATCACCAGTCCGATATAGACGAAATCTTCAAAGTTGGCCGGTTCAGGATAATACATATCCATATATTTTTTGATAAGCGAGTTGCCGGTCGATGCTTTCTGATGTACCGTCATCACCTCACTTTCTAGGCTCCATTGATCCTCGGGAGCAAAGGAACGGATAACTTTCATTTCGGGGAACGACTGAAAGCCGAATTCACTGGCAAAACGGGGCAACCGGTCTGCCATCCCTTCAAATGGTAGGTGTCCGTACCATAATCCCCAGTCGTGTGCGTCACTGGCAGCGAATTTCTCGGGATTACCCCAGTTGGAGTTATAAGGTGATCCGTGGATATAACTGCGTGTACCGTCAAGTTCATTTACTAATCCGGGAATCAGTTCACGGAATGTTTTGTCGTATCCTTTGAACCAGGCATCCATCACTTCGGCCGGATATTCTTTTTGCCAACCCCAGTGGTTAAGACCCTCTTCGATCTCATTGTTACCGCACCAGAAGGCGAGCGAAGCGTGGTTACGGAGGCGTTTGATATTATAAATCACCTCCTTCTGCACATTCGCCAGGAAAGTATCGTCTGAAGGATAGGGTACACAACCGAAGATAAAGTCCTGCCATACTAAAATACCCCTTTCGTCGGCCTGACGGTAGAATTCTTCGTTTTCATAGATACCGCCTCCCCATACGCGTACAAAATTCATATTGGCTGCGGTGATGTTGTCAAACAGCCTTTCGTAAAAACCTGTATCCTGTTGTGAAGTGAAGATTTCACCCGGAATATAGTTGGAACCCTTCGCAAAGATGGGGATACCATTTACTTCGAAATAGAAGGACTTGCCATGCTCATCCGGTTCCTGTACCATGCGGACGGAGCGTAAACCTGTCCGGACTGTCTTTTCGGCAATTTCCCGGTTGTCAGATACAACTTTCACCGTAAAATCGTAGAGATGTTGTTCTCCCCAATATACAGGCATCCATCTTTTGGGTTGGTTGATCTCTAAAGGTATGGATATCTTGTTTTTGCCGGGCTGTAAGGTGGCATTTTTCGATACAGGACTGCCTGCATTCTCCTGCAAACCATATTCGACGGTGATGACAGCTTCTATAGGTTTATTGGCAACGGAATAGATTTCTATCTGATTATCAATTTTGGCTGATTGCTCCGTTACAGAAGTCTGTTTTACATAAAAATCGTCGATATATGCCTTATTATAGAAACTGAGTGTGACAGGTTTCCATATACCCATCTGTACGATCCTTATACCCCAGTCCCATCCGAAATGGTAGGGTGCCTTACGATTATAGATACTCAGTTTCTCTTTCCGGTGGTCGTTTCCCGCCGGATAATCGTAACCGAAGGTTTCCCTTGCCGGCATCATCAGTTGTACCGGGGAGTAAAAACGGATATAAAGATGGTTTTCCCCCTCTTTGAGTAATTGCTTCACAGGTACCTTGTAACCCATGAACATATTTTCAGAACGTAGAATGCGTGAGCCGTTCAGGAATACGTCTGCATGGGTGTCCAACCCCTCGAAAAAGAGCTGTGCATCATCGTATTTCAGCTGGTTGGCTGTTACGGTGAAAGTTTTCCTGAAATCCCAGTTTTCATCTTCTACCCACTGCACCTTCTCTTCGTTGGTGCCATAAAAAGGATCGGGCAAGACATTATGCCGGATCAGATCACGTTGTACCGATCCGGGTATTTCTGCACTATGCCATTGGTTTTTATTCATTTGTGAGAATTCCCAACCATCATTCAAAGAGAGTGTCTCAACTTGTTGTGCAGATAAAATAAAGGGCATGGCAAGAAGAAATAGAAGAGATATAAATTTACGCATAAGAACAGGGGTAATTTTATGTTAAATATTTTGTAAATATAATGAAAGCCACGGGGTAAGCCAAGCTTGCTTAAGCTTATCCGAGGCGCATCTTATTATTCTGCAAATATACATGATAAAAATGAATTATTACACAGATACATAAAAATGGAGCGGTGGTGTATATTCGTTACTTATTGACCGTCAAAAAAGAAAGTCGAGTCCTTTTTTCATATCTTGTAGCTTATTAACTCCAATAAAAAGCAATATGAATATAACAATTTGTTCCTGAACTTTTATTAGACACTTCTATGATATTGGAAGAAAATTGTAAATTTGTAAGAGAAAAAGCGACTAAACAGAGAAGATGAGTGAGAACACCTTTATAACCCGCAGTGAATTCTTCCGGCTTTATGCCAGACTCTATTCCTTTCTCAGACAGGAATGGGATGTCAGGAAAGTGTCCGGGTTGAAAGAGTTGTTGTTGCACTCTTTCAAAAAGGCAGAAGGGCAACCCGACAGCGAGGCGTTATATCACCTTGTGTTGGCTATGCGTACGGCTGTCATTATTATTGACGAGATAGGATTGAAGCAGCCGGCAGTATGTGCAGTCTTACTTTTTCATACTGTAGTGGAGGGAGGACATTCTCCGGATAATATTGATCATTTAATTGATATTGAGGTTGATAGTATTCTTAAGGGATTGAAGAAAGTAAATCAATTCAGTGATAAGAAGAGCGCCGTAGAGTCGGAAAACTATATTAAATTGCTACTTTCTATCGCCGAAGATATCCGGGTGGTATTTATTATGATAGCGCAACAACTGCAGCGTATGCGTGATGCAAAGGAGAGGGAACCCTCACATAGGTTAGATCTTTCAGTGGAGTCTACCTATCTTTATGCTCCCCTTGCTCACCGGCTTGGTCTCTATGCTATAAAGTCGGAACTCGAAGACCTCTCCCTGAAATATACCGACCGGGAGCAATATGACTTTATTGCGCGTAAGCTGAATGAGACGAAACGTTCGCGTGACCGGTATATCAGCGAGTTTATCGGGCCGGTAAAGGAACGCCTGGATAAGACGGGATTGAAATATGATATCAAAGGACGTACCAAATCGATCCATTCCATACAGAACAAGCTCAAAAAACAGAAGATCGAATTCGAAAATATTTACGATCTGTTCGCCATCCGCGTTATCCTTGATGCTCCGCCCGAACAGGAAAAAGCCCAGTGCTGGCAGGTATATTCTATCATTACCGATATGTACCAGCCTAATCCCAAGCGGTTGAAAGATTGGCTTTCCATCCCTAAGAGCAATGGGTACGAATCGCTTCATATTACTGTGATGGGACCCGACGGAAGGTGGGTAGAAGTACAGATCCGGTCGAAACGGATGGATGAAATCGCCGAACGCGGATTGGCAGCCCATTGGAAATATAAAGGAGTGAAGGGTGAGACGGCGCTCGATAACTGGTTGAGTTCGCTGCGGGAGTCACTGGAAGACAGTGATGCCAACCTGAGCCAGAAGCTGACCGATTTCAAACTGGATCTGTATGACGAGGAGATATTTGTATTTACTCCGAAGGGAGATCTGTTTAAACTCCCTAAAGGGGCGACAGTCCTCGATTTTGCTTTCGCCATCCATTCTAACCTGGGTGCTGCCTGCGTATCGGGAAGGGTGAACGGGAAAAACGTACCCATCAGGCATGTCCTGAAAAGTGGCGACCAGGTAGCCGTTAACACTTCGTCGCACCAAACACCCAAGCAGGACTGGCTAAGCTTTGCAGTAACTTCGAAAGCACGGGCCAAAATACGCCAGTTACTGAAGGAGGAGGCCGGTAAGCAGGTGGATATCGCGAAGGAGACACTTTCCCGGCGGATGAGGAATCGGAAGATCGAGGTGGACGAATCGCGACTGATGCAATTGATCAAAAAACTCAGATACAAGACCGTTACCGAGTTTTATGTGGACATTGCTTCTGAGAAGATTGATGTAAACTGGGTGATAGACCGCTATTTGGAATTGGAAAATAAAGAATCTGAAAACCGGGAAAGTCATGCAACGGTGAGCGCCGGAGAGTTCACGCTAAAGACTCCTTCGCCCGAAATAAGCGGTTCCGATGAGTTGATCATCGACCAGAATCTGACAGGAGTGGATTATAAATTGGCTAAATGTTGTAATCCTATTTTTGGAGATGATATCTTCGGGTTTGTCTCTTCGCAGGGTATCAAGATACATCGTGTAAACTGTCCGAATGCACACGACCTCTTCTCCCGGTTCGGTTACCGCATATTGAAAGCCCGTTGGTCGGGTAAGACTAGCTCTTCCAGCTATACTATTGTATTGAGGGTGATAGGGAATGACCAGCTTAATATAGTGGCCAACCTCATGTCCATCATTTCGAAAGAGGAGGGTGTGCAGATGCGTTCTATCACCATTGATTCCAACGACGGCCTTTTTCAGGGAAATATCGCCGTGATGCTGGGAGATACTTCGATGCTCGACCAATTAATTAAAAAACTTAGGGCAGTGAAAGGGGTGAAATCCGTTTCCAGATTGAATTGAACCTACATATCCCGTAAAGATAAAAGAAATATCCCTTTTACGTTGTGGGACGGGGATTACCCCTGTGGATATGCTTAATCCTCTTCCTTTTCTGTGATTTCAGGATTTATTATGGTGTCAGGTTCGACCGTGCCTGGATTCGTAGCCTCAAGATCCGGCAGGGTAGGCAATAACTGTTGCACGTAATCCCGCTCATAGTCCTGTGGACGAAGGATACGGCCGTCATATTGAATGAGATCAATATCAATGATCATTCTACCTAAGTACTTATCTCTGGGAGTTCGTCCTACAGCCCGTTCCGTTTGTTTGATCTTGTCAATAACTTCTTCCGGTGACATCTCAGTATCGGCTTTTGCAAGGACATTCCGAAAAAGGTACGCATACTTGTCGTCTTCCGGTTCAGTCAGGATGGGCTCACTGAAAACAATATCAGGAAAAAGAAATGCAAGCATCCTTTTAGCTTTGTCGATATTGGTTTTGGCGAACGTATTTGATCCTATGCTTAGTAAAATTGTGCTCATACTGATAAATTGAAGTACAAATATAGACATTTTAAATTAAAATGAATAGTGAATCGCAAAATCTATTATCTTTGTTGTATTAAACCTTGTGAAAAATGAGAAAATTTCAAATCGTATTGTTCCTGCTTCTTCTGATCCTTTCTTTTGATCTTTCGGCTCAGGATGCCAAACCCATGATATACCGGATCAATGTAAAGGAGAATATAGGTAGTAATACATGGATATATCTCCAAAACGGACTTCATGAGGCAACCGGAAAAGATGCCGCCGCAGTGCTTTTACATATGAATACTTATGGAGGGAGCGTACTGGAGGCCGATTCTATGCGTACGGCTATTCTCAATGCTCCCCTCCCTGTATATGTTTTTATTGACAATAACGCCGCTTCCGCCGGTGCGCTTATCTCTATTGCCTGTGACAGTATTTTCATGCGCAGCAGCGGTTCTATCGGTGCTGCGACAGTGGTGGAAGGAGGGAGCGGTGAAAGGGCATCCGATAAACATCAGTCCTATATGCGCGGTATCATGCGTGCCACAGCCGAGAGTCATGGCCAGATTGTGACTGTTAACAATGGGGATACCATTAAAAAATGGAGACGTGATCCGAAAATTGCCGAGGCGATGGTAGATGAAAAGGTTGTGATACCCGGTTTTGCCGACTCTACACAGATACTCACCCTGACGGCCAGCCAGGCTAGGGAATTGGGCTATTGCGACGGTATCGCGGAAAGTGTGCATGAAGTGATCGTGACCCATCTGGGGTACAGCGACTACACTTTAGAGACCTATAATCCCTCTTTTTATGATAAGATCAGAGGTTTTCTTACCAACGGGATTGTACAGGCATTCCTCATCATGTTTATTATAGGAGGTATCTATTTTGAATTGCAGTCGCCCGGTGTAGGCTTCCCCACAGCTGCAGCCATTACGGCCGCAATCCTCTATTTCACGCCCCTTTATCTGACGGGGTATGCCCAGAACTGGGAAGTGTTGCTGTTTGTCCTGGGGCTAATCTTTATTGTCTTTGAAATATTTGTCGTCCCCGGTTTCGGAATAACCGGCATTCTGGGAATACTCTTTGTCTTTTCGGCATTGGTGCTCGCACTTATAGGTAATATACGGTTTAACTTTGAAGGATTACCCGCCATGGAAATGTTCAGGGCGCTGATGGTTGTCTTAGGTGGTACGGGTATGGGGCTGGTGCTTATTATTTACCTGTCGGGCCGGATCGGCAAGCCTGGCTTCCTGCAGTTCGCGGCATTGCATGCCGATCAGGAAGGATATGTGTCCGTATCGATGGAGCCGGTTTCCCTGGTGGGCAAGACCGGTGTGGCGGCTACTGATCTTCGTCCTTCGGGCATGGTGAATGTGGATGGGGATTTTTACGATGCCATCTCACTGAAAGGTTTCATTGATAAAGGAGATGAAGTGGTGGTGAGGCGGTATGAGAATTTTCAGTTGTATGTGGTCGGGAAAGGTGCAAAGGTGATAAGGTGATTTAAGTGGAAAAGTGGAAAGGTGTGTATCGTCCTGAAAATTATTCCTGTCTTTTCTTATCGCGGTATCGTATTCTGTATTCTTTCGGAGTAATTTCCATTTCCTTGACGAAGGTTTTAGAAAAGTGAAACGGGTCGTAATAGTTCAACCGGAAGGCGATCTCTTTTATCTTTAAATCCGAAAATTGGAGGTAAAAGCAGGAACGTTGTATTTTTAATTGATTGTAGTAGGCCATAGGAGAATAAGAGGTTCTTTGCATAAATAAGGTGTTTAAATGGGAACTGGAATAACCTACTGCACTTGCAATATTGTTAAGTGTTATTTTTTCCTCCAGATGCTCTTTCATGAATACAATACTTTTTTGGATTACATCGGTCTCCCTTACACTTTTAATCTCCTGGTATTGGGGAAGATATTTCAGCGAAGCAAAAAAATACATTAAGCAGAAGCTTATATACTCGAGATTATCGGGATTGTATCCCATTTCCAGATTCTGATAAATCTCTTTGTAACCTTCCCTATTTAGGGAAGGTTACAGTTCTTGAATCCGATAACAACTTCCTGCCTACGGGAGCCTATCTCAATGTTAAAAATAATCCGGGTTTCGATTTTCGGGAATTCAAGGTGATAGGTGAAAATATGAGTTTGAAAAAAGAAAAAATAAAGGGGTATAATTCATATTTCATATCGCGACGGAATGAGAATGAGAGAAACTTAAAAAGACTGGCTATTTTGAAAAGCGGAGATTCAGACATACGTGTGGAGGTGTTTTCAACAATGCCGGGAGTTATGATATACACAGGGGATTATCTTTCGGGCTCTTATCAGTCCTTATCGGGAGTATGCCTGGAGGCCCACTATTATCCCGACTCCCCTAACTGGCCTCATTTTTCCCAAGGTATTTATGCAGAGGGCGATACCTGGAGAGAAACCATTATGTATCGTATTGTTTGTCCTTCAGAATATCTTTAGGCTGACGCATATACTTAAACAAAACACCCCGAGGTTCTTACCCCAGGGTGTTCGTATTTTGTCGTAAACTTTGTATCTTGCTGTGAAACAGATGCCTTTTGGTTAGTTGTAAGCAGCTATTTCTTCGTCGGAATAAGCCATTCTCTTTGAGATGAAAAAGATAGCATAGGGGACGATTAATAGTATAATTGCCCAGAGAATATTACTTATCAAACCGCCTTTTTTCATGTTATTCACATAGATATGTCCCAGTAATCCTTCTATAACCAATACCAGTCCGATGATTAAATTGGTGTTATTGGTCCCGCCCGTCAAAAAGGGAATCACCAAAATAGCAACGCCTATGAGCATTACTAATATCCCGATGTTTCTCGCTAATTCTTTCATGTGTGTATAATAATTTATGTTTCTGATTTCGTAACGCAAATAAACACAAAATTCGACAAACAAGGAAATAATTTGAGATAAAAATTTTGTATTCAGCGAAAAAATGAACTTCAGAGATAAAAAACTACCTTTTTTATCTCTGAACAATGCACAAATTGTATATTTTTGTGAAAAAGTTTCCGTTGATGCAGATGAGATGACCGGAACGTAGGTATCGTTTCTGAAGACTGATCGCAATAAAACTGAATGGTGGTGAAAAAAATACTTGTTTTTTTGTATCAATGGCTCATATTTGTGCCGATTTTTATTGTACTCACACTTATAACGGCTTTGACTGTAATGGTGATGGCTCCTGTTTTCGGGAATAAGTTTTGGGGTTATTACCCTCCGAAGTGGTGGTCGAGGCTGACCTGCTGGTTAGCTTTATGTAGAGTGAAGACGAGAGGGCATGAGAACCTCGATTCCGCTCAGTCGTATATTTTTGTACCTAATCATCAAAGTGCATTTGATATTTTCTTAGTGTATGGTTTCCTGAATCAGAATATCAAATGGATGCAAAAAGAGAGCTTACGCAAAATACCGTTCGTGGGATTTGCATCTGAAAAAGCCGGACATGTTTTTGTGGACAACACGAACCCGAAAGCGCGGGCGGCTTCGCTTGAAAAGGCCAAGGAGCAGATAGTGGATGGGGTTTCTATGGTGATCTTTCCGGAAGGGGCGCGTACAAGGAGTGGTAAATTAGGCCGTTTTAAGCGGGGTGCCTATTATCTGGCCCATGATATGAATTTGCCCGTAGTACCGTTGACCATAAATGGTGCTTACAATGTACTGAAGAGGGAAGGTTTTCGCCTCAGGCCCGGAAAGATGGAACTTGTGATCCATCGGCCTATACCCACCGGATCACTTATGGAGGCTGAGATACCCGGATTGATCGAGGAGACGAGGGATATTATCTATTCTGCGTTATGGGAAAAATACAAATAATAAGGAGCGGTTCTTTCTGTAATCTCCTTTTTCCTTTTCCAGTGAACTAAATAATATATCAGGATTTAAGAATCTCCGGTTGGGTTTAGTTGAGTATTTATCTGGAAAGTTGTGGTGAATTTATACCGGTGCTAAAGATTGGCAGAATTGTTTGGGCCTATATATAAAAAGAAATGGTTGTCTCACGACAACCAATCTTCATTGTTAACCTTAAATCTAATACCATGAAAAACACGTTGCAAAAATAAGGCGTTGATTCCGTTTCTCCAAACAATCCGACAGGAAATATTGGCCTTTTAATTTTATTTAGTATTTTCAAGCCTACTCTTGTAACTAAAAGAATATTGGTTGATCTTTGTTTACATATTTTCGGGAATTGTTTTGTTTTTAGTCGTAAATATGGATGGTAATGACGAATGGGTAACCCTGTATTATTTACAGTATTCGTATATTATTTACAGTATTTTGAACCTTACCCTTAACAACACTTCCACCGGACGTAATTCATATACTGTATAATAGCTGCTGATAGCGCTATAAGAATAGGTCACGAATTGCCGGGTGTTGAAAATATTTGTCCAGTCGAGCATCCAGTCCACGTTCTTCATCCTGTACCGTGCTCCCAGGTTTCCGAACCAGGATGAACGGGCCGAGGACTCGATCATATTATTATAATAGTGGTTGACCGAAGCGGTCAGGGTAAACCCTTTTGCGGGGATCAACGACAGAGCGATGTCCTGTGTGAAATCATTTACCGGTGACATTTCGTTATCTCTGATTTTGGTCCGATTATGCCGGTAGGAGGCAGCGTACTTTACGATCATCCATCGACCGATATCGGTCGTGATACGCGGTGAGAGGGAATAGCCGGTTGAACTGTAACCGGAGATTACTCCCTGGTGGAGGGTTACTGATTGATTGCGGTCATAACCGGTGCTGAATCTCACTTCGGAGTTGATTGCATCGATGCTTTTACCGATGGAGTAACCTGCACCCCAATTATGTGAGGTGTGGGGATGAATAGTGCCTATGCTGCTACTCAGGATATCGTTGTATTCAACATCGTAAAGCATATTACGCCATGTGTTGTTGTAGAACAAACGCAGAGATGTAAAGAGGGTGGTGAACGGGTTCTTATAATTGAAGTTTACGTTTGCCAATGTGCGGCTGTTTTTCGACAACAATCCGTCGCTGCGGTTCAAACTGCGGTAGGTATTCAGTATATATCCCCTGTAATCTTCATTCACCGAACCGATATGGTTGGAAAAGGAAATATTGGAAAAGATAGTCAGTCTGGTACTGAATGGATATTGGATCCACAAGTAGGGTGAAACGAGCAGATGTCCTCTCTTTTGCCTTGTCTGTCTTATCTCGTCTTCCCTGTTTAGGAACAGGTAGTCCAGAGGAAAGGAAAAGTTCAATTGGAGACCTGACGGAGGCCTGTACCCGAATGACGGAGAGAAATTGAGTTTAGCTTCCGTACGGCTGATATTGTTTTGCAGGGTATCTGCAACAACCGGCGTATGGATGGTGCCCGAAAGCAGACCCGACTCCATCCTGTAATGCAGAAAAGAGGCTCCGGTAGTGTACCCGAAGCTAAACCATTGCAGGTCCTTATGTCCGGATACGCTGGCCGAGGCATTGAACCGGTCGAAAGAAATATCCTGCCGGATACGCGGGTCGGGATTCTTCAACTCTTCGAACAATACGGGTAAGACATCCAGCGAATGATGCTGGGTGGTATATGCTATGTTTGCCTTTATCCGGTTTCGCCGGGAGTTATTCCGCCGCAGGTAGTCGAAGTTGTTTTCAATATGGAAGGAGGGGAGTTGCAGGAACTGTGCCACCGGTTCACTCCCCGCAATATTGCCTTTATGGGTATTCCATGAAGAGCGGACATTGAGATTGTTGTTCAGGAAATAGTTGTCAGTATTGCCTTCGAGGGTGACCGACCCTTCCAGTTCCCGTTTCAACAGGCGTGCATCCATATCCTCCGTTATCTGTAGCGTATCGGAAGGTGTTAAAAAGATATCCTGCTGTGAGAAGCTGCTGCTTTTCTGTTTATCGTGCAGGAAGTTTATGTTGGTGGTGAGTATAAGATCTTTCTTGATTCCTCTCAAATCGTTCAGCGATACCAGGTGGGCTTCGTTGAAAAGATAGTGCTGTTCCCTGATGGAAGGCGGGGCAGGGGCAATTACCGATAAGAGGTTGGAGGGTCTGCTTCCGAAATGGTCGTAATAGGAAGTCAACTCTTTGCTGATATCCCTTCCGGTATTGTCGCCCTTATATACCAGCATATTCTGTTGCGAGCGGGTGAAGCGCATGCCTACTGCTTCGTTGCTGAGCAGGATGGGCGGGAGGCCTGTTCCCAGTTGTGCCGTGGCAAAGAAAGCACCCATGGCCGACTGTTTCAGTTTCAGATTGATGGCGGCATTTTCAGGAATTTCCATCCCCTTAAGCGCCTTGATGGGCTGGTGGTTCTCGAGTATCTGCACCGAAGCCACTTTGGACGCATCTACGTTTTGGGTAGCCAGGCCGTATTTGCCCTGAAGCAAGTCGAGTCCCTCGATATAGAATTTGCTGATCTCCTTGTTCTGGTAAAGTATCTGTCCCGAGGAGAGCACCTGCACACCGGGTAGTTTTTCCAACACGTCGCCGATACTGCGGTCGGTCTCATCCATGAAACCGGCCACGTCGTAATGGATGGTATCGCCCAACTGGCGTATTTTGGGTGCTTTCACGACCACCTCTTTCAGTTCCATTGTCTTCTCGGTAACCAGAAATTCAATCATTGCAACATCACTCTTTATGTTCTTTGACTGCTGTTCGATGGTCATGGCCGATACGGTCACCGTGACCGAGTCGGGGAAGTTGTTGCGTTTCAGGATGAATGTGCCGTCTTCTGCCGTCATGGTATAGGCCAGGATGGAGGAAGAACCCACAGGGTGTATCGTGACCGTGGCCGAAACAACCGGTTTGCGGTTTTGTGAATCGAGCACCCTTCCTTTGATCTCCTGTTGGGCAAACGAAGAGAAACAGCTACAGATCAGCAGGAAGATCAGTAAATAATGCCTTGTCACATTCATCATTCGCTCAATTCCAAATCATTATATTCCACAGGATTCCTTTTCCTCAATATAGTCATCGTTCCATTATCCATATAACTGAGCGATATGTCTTTCAGTTTCGACCTTCTGTAATCGTTAACCTGTTTCAGGGTTTTGGCTTCTTCAAAGTCTCTGTCGGACGGAAACCGGATAGGAACGTCTTTTATCTGCTCTATTCCAATCGCCTGAAAGCGAAATAATCCATCCTCCGTTTTTGCATCCAGGATCGCTCCGGGCAGACCGTATAACTTCCATGGCCCCTCGTTGACCGGTATTTCTGGTGAAAACCATGCCGTATAATTACGTCCCCGGAATGGGACTGTAGCTTTGTAACAAAGGTAACCCATTATGGAAATAGTATCTTCCGATATTTGCCAATCCATTGGAGGTATTTGTTCTTTTAATCGGAGATATATACCTTTACCCGCTCCGGTGAATGGACCTTTATCTATGGTAATAATTGTATTGTCAGATCGGTTCTTAAATATTCGTGCATCTTCACCTTTCCGGTCATTCATAATTTCGGGTTTTCGGTTCATGGCTTCAAAACGCTCAAAAATTTCATTATCGGGATCTTTCAATACATTCACCGATTTAAGTGTTTGTATTAATTTCTGATCTTTTACTTTGGCGACAGAATCTCTCTGCTCTTTGTTCCAATCATAATAAACCGACCAGTTTTGTGCAATATCCAGCGCCATCGTATCGGTTACTAAAATTTTTTCCTTCTCTTTTGTTGCCTGCTGATCGAACACATAAATAATACGGAGAAAAGCCTTATCCAATTCTTCCTGTTGCGGAGGATCAACATGATTATTTTTTGCCGGTTGCATAGCGTTAAGATTTCCGGTTGTCAAAAGAAAGAAAAATATTATACATCCGGTAACTACTGTTTTGTTTCGCATAATTTGTTTTGTTTTGAAGTTTATGCCGGTAAAGTAACTAAATATTTTCGTTGTAAAACTAATATTTCTAGTTAAAAGATGGTGCTTTTCTGAATCTCACGTTTCAATACCGTGTCACGACAAACGAATTTGATCTTAATAAATTGAAAATAATACAATATAAACTGTTTGTATTTATTCATTATTATTTTTGTAAAGTAAGATTTACTTACACTGTATAGCAGACAGATAAATTATTTTTTTAAATTCTATTATTTTTCTGAGATATATAATTAAGATTGAAAAAAATATTTTATATTTGCAGCGCTTCATATGAATTATTTTTATATGATCCGATATCATGAGAAATATTCTTATTTCGAAGATACTTTCCCTTGAGGATGCGAAATAGTAGCACTTTAGCAAAACGAAAGAAATACACACTTTACTTTAATTATTATCATTTTTATGAAACAAATCTATTTTATTGCATTTGCAGCCGCTGTTATGTGCATGCTGGCTGTATTGCCTGCTATTGCCCAGCAGGAAACTTCGTATGAAGTGGAATATGTATCTCCGCAGATTTACAAGGATTTCCGATTTTCGATTGGAGGTGGTTACGCTTTTCGTCTGGGAGAAGTAGAAAAAACGGGCGACCCTAAGCTTGATGACCTAAACAAGCAGTTGCAACACGGATTTACCGTTGATGCGGATGCGCAATACTTTTTTAAGGAGGGTTGGGGATTGGGACTTAATGCGAATTATTGTTCATCACCCACATCCGGGGACAATGTTACTATTCCCGATGTGGGAAATGTTAACCGTTACAAGGAGTCTCAAAATGCATTATTTGTAGGCCCGTCATTCGCAGGTCGCATTGAGTCTTCAAAGTTCCTGCTGGTATCTTCAATTGCTCTTGGCCCCTTGTTCTATATGGACAGGATGAATCTCGACGGCACAAAGATCAATGCCAGTCAGACCACTTTCGGAATTAATGCCGGGGTTGCCGGGGAGTATAAGTTGAATGCCAAAACCGGGCTTGGGTTGAAACTTTCCTATACTCTTGGAAACATCAGTTCGGTCAATATAGCAGGACAAAACGTAAAATATGATGAGCCGGTAAGTATTTCTAACATAATGATTACAGCTTTCCTGAGTTTCAGGACATGGTAAGCAGTGTCTAAATTATTGGCATGACATTTGTCGATTTGGATCTGTATTAATAAACCTTTATAACAAACAATTTATCACTTTATGAAAACAAATGAATTTATTTTTCTGGCAATTCTTCTTACCGGTATAATTCTTTTGCCGGGTTGTGGTAGTACCAAAGGGTATCAGGGAACGAAAATGGAGTCTACAGACCTTGCCCGTATACATCAGGGCGATCATAAATTGAGAATCAAGGGGAAGAAGACTTCCGAGTCGGCCCTTCTTGTGAAAGTGGATACGGTTTCGGTAGGCAGTTATATGAAAGGTTTCCCGAAACATACCGATGTGTTACCGGGTGAGCGAACGGTGGAGATACGCCACTTCCAGCAGTGGAAAGATAAAGCTGCCATGTCGGGGGCAATGTTCGGATTAATCGGTGCATCCATTGCGGAATCGAATAATCCACATATGCATTACAAACTCGTATTCACGGCAGAAAAGGGGAAAGAGTACACTATCTTACCCATGACGGATGAGACTACCGAAAAGCCGCTGTTTTACGTAATTGATGCCGCAGCCAATGACACCATTCATCCACGCGTTATCCAAATAGAGAAGAAGAAAAAGTGAAGGTGGTGGATTATAAACAGATATCAATGATTTATAGAGGATTGAATTAGTGTTTAATTATATATATTTTATTCATTATAAATAATTTAACTAAATAAACCCGCGAACAGTTTCAACTATTGCTTCGCATAAATATCACAATTCTATGAAACAAAAATTTTTTATCGTATCAGTACTGTTTTGTCTTTTCTCATTTACTATGTCTGCACAAACAGAAAAAGGTAAATTTTCCATTTCAGGCCGCTCGTCAATGGAAGGAGCTTATTTTTCTAATCGTGTATATGGTGCTAATATCGACATCAGTGATAGGGAGGCAATGGATTTGGACGGATATTCAATTACAATTACCCCCAGTATAGGGTATTTTGTGATTGATAATTTATCGGTCGGTGGTCAGGCTTCATTTTCGATTACCGATGGCGATTATCAAAGTAAAACGTCTCAATTTATTCTGATGCCAACGGTAGCCTATTACATCCCAACAAGAAAACCGGTTCGTCCGTTTGCAGCTCTCGGTGCAGGATATGCAAATGTATCGTTGGAAATGGCTATGCAGGGAGCGCAAGCCGAGAGTATGTCATTCGGTGGTTTTACATGGGCTGGGGGATTAGGAGCAGCATTCTTTGTCAGCAATAATATTTCTATCGATTTGATGGCAGAATATGCAGAAGTGAGTGCACGGTATTCAACGGATTCTTCCTACAAATACTCAACAAAAGGTTTGGGTGGATCAGTAGGGCTTTCTGTTTATTTCTGATCCCTGAACCCTTCATCTGATTCCAGCTTTTACTGAGTTTTGAAAAACTAAATCTTAAAAACGGATACTGATGGTAATTTTTTTACAATCTTTATCCGTTTTTTCCTCTAAAACACCTAACTGTTGAATAGTTACGCAACTTGTAATGTAATGCCCGTAAGGTTCTAAAACCGAATCAAATTAAAACATTCTCGATGAATGCAAGTTATCTGTGTGATAAAATAATGAATATGAGATTATTTTATTTAATATTGACTGCTTTTTTATTATTTGCCAGGGTTAATGCTGACATTGCTCCCAACCCGATTGTTGTTAAAGGAATTTATACAAATGACAGTTGTAAAATCCAGATGACTGAAGAATATGTTTATGCTGACTTATTTAATGATTCAGCCAAAGTATCATGTACTTTAGAATTACTAAACCTTGGGGATAGCACTACTATCCAGATAGGTTTTCCGGTAATGAATTTTCAATACTGGTCTATGGGTGACTATTCTGATGATGATAAATCGCATTTCAGGATTTTTGTTGACAATAAAATGCTCACAGAAGATGATATTGGTGTACCTTCAGAGTTAGAAAGTATTTACAATACTTATATGTACATATATTATATTGAGAAAGAATACCAGCGGAAAATGGATAGCATATATTCAGCAAATAATGTGACTATAGAAGAGAATGTATTTTTTGAATATTCTTCAAATTCCTCATATCAAGCAACCCGGGCGGCTTTGGAGGACTTGTTTAAATGGAGAGAGAAAAGCAGCAACTGTACTTTAGCCCGGTTTGGTTTGTGACAAAATGGATAGCGTTCGCTATATTGCTCGCAGTTGTTTTTAATATATTAACAATGTCGGGTGAGGGGATTTTTGCCGGTTCCGCATCTTATAAACATATCACATAAAAAAATCAATATTGAGTATTGCTTGTTATTTAATTTTATGAAAAAACAAACCACACTTTACCTGATGCTGCTGTATATGATCGCTCATCCGGTATTTGCACAACGTTACACCATCAGCGGATACATTACTGACAAGGTAAACGGAGAAACCCTCATTTCCGCTACTGTTTTCGACTCGAACTCAGCTAAAGGAGCAGTAACCAATAACTTTGGCTATTATTCGCTGACACTACCGGTAGGGAAGGTAACCCTCGAATATTCTTATATCGGGTACCGGACATTAAAACAGGAATTTCATCTGCAGGGCGACACGGTGTTGAACATCCAATTGGATCTGGATAACATGCTGGAGGAAGTGACGGTCATCGGCAACCGCTCCGAAACAGGCGTCAAAGGATCGCAGATGAGTACCGTGGAAGTCCCTATCGAACAGATAAAAAACATCCCGACCCTCCTTGGTGAAAACGACCTGATCAAAGCCTTGCAACTGCTGCCGGGGGTGCAATCGGGTACCGAAGGCTCGGCGGGATTGTATGTCCGGGGAGGCGGGCCGGATGAAAACCTGCTCCTGCTGGACGGCGTGCCGCTGTATAATGTAAATCACATGCTCGGTTTCTTTTCGGTATTCAACAGCGATGCACTGAAAAACGTGACCCTGTACAAAGGCAGTTTTCCCGCACGGTTCGGTGGACGGCTCTCCTCCGTGGTAGACGTCCGGATGAAAGACGGCGACGATAAAAAAATTCGAGGTACGGCAAGCATCGGGCTGATCTCATCCAAATTACAGTTGGAAGGCCCCATCATAAAAGAGAAAACCACGTTCAACGTATCACTGCGGAGAACCTACATCGATGTGCTGGCGCAACCGATCATCAAAATGGCACAAGATAATGAAAACGGAGGGGTGAATAGTGCAGGATATTTTTTTTACGACATAAACGCCAAGTTCACACACAAGTTATCGGATAAAGACAAGCTATACCTGAGTACTTATTTCGGAGATGACGCAATTTATCTGAAAGCCCAAGACAGATATTCTTACGGTGATAATCTGGAAACCAAAGATCATACGAAACTCGACTGGGATTGGGGAAACGCCATTGCCGCCCTCCGCTGGAACCGTATCCTGAACAATAAATTGTTTATGAATACTACCGCTTCATTCACCCGTTACCGGTCGGCATTAGGCAGTGGCTACGAAAGCGAAACCCGTTACCCTTCTAATCCTGACAGATCCCAAGAGAAAGAAGAAACGCGGCTCACCTATAATTCCGGAATACAGGACTGGACGATGAAAACTGATTTTGATTTCACGCCGAACGTCAATCACGACGTCAAATTCGGGGCTGCTTATACGTACCATACGTTTGCACCCGATGTGATCTCACTGAAGGTTAAGGATACCGGCCAAACAGAGCAAGATATCGATACTGTGGCCGGTAGCCCCAAAGTATATGCGCATGAGACGGCGGCTTACCTGGAAGATAATATTTCGATCGGAAGGATGTTGAAAGTAAATTTGGGAGTGCATTTTTCCTCATTCCATGTGCAGAACAGCAACTACTTTTCCTTGCAGCCGCGTGCAGGATTGAGGGTGCTGCTTACCGACAACTTGTCGTTGAAAGCCGGCTATGCATCCATGAACCAGTACATCCATATGCTTTCCAACAATACCATCAGTATGCCGACGGACTTGTGGGTGCCGGCCACTTCAAAGATCAAACCGATGAAATCCCACCAATATGCGATAGGTGCATTCTATTCGCTTCAGCATATCGCCGATTTTTCGGTAGAAGGCTATTATAAGACAATGGACAATCTACTCGAGTATAAGGATGGCGCTTCGTTCATGGGGGCTTCTACAAATTGGGAAGATAAGGTGAGTATGGGACGTGGCATCGCTTATGGTATAGAGTTCCTTGCTCAGCGGTCATTCGGAAATACAACCGGATGGATAGGTTATACCTGGTCGAAATCCGACAGGATCTTCGACCGCCCGGGGAACACTATCAACAACGGGAAACGGTTTCCTGCAAAGTACGACAGAAGGCACGACATCAGCATTACCGGCACGCATAAGTTCTCGGAAAAGATAGATGTCTCGGCGTCGTGGGTGTTCAGCACGGGGAATGCTGCAACCTTCGCCTTCCATGAATATCAGGCCGCTAATTCTCCTACCTATAGGAATAAATACTATTTCCCTGAAACCTATTCCTATGTGGAGGCACGGAACAATTTTAGGTATAGTAATTACCATCGGCTGGATCTGGGAGTGAATTTCCACAAAAAGACCAAACGGGGAAACCTGCGCACATGGAATGTCAGCATTTACAACGTGTACAACCATCTGAATCCTTTCTATGTATATGTCTGGGATGAAACCTCCGTGAATCATGAGACGGGTGAACGGAAAACAAAAAATGTTTTGCGGCAGGCCACGCTCTTTCCCATTATCCCTTCGGTAAGCTATACAATTAAATTCTAAGATTAATTTTTAAGACAATGAAACGAGTATATAAATCATTTACCCCTATGTTGATTATTAAAAGCGAGTTGCCTCCAGTTAATACTTTTAAGGAAGTCGGCAATTTCGCTTCATTCAATTGTCATACGACACGAAATATATATCCCCTGTTACTATTCATCCTCGTAGTAGGTTGTTTTATATCCTGCGAAAAAGATATTGAATTCAAAGGTACCGTCACCGATCCTATGCTGGTGGTGAATAGTATATTTACTCCTGATTCGGTTGTTTCCGTACATCTGTCCCAAAGCCGTTTCGTCCTCGGGGAAATGGCCCCGTTCAACCCTATTTCCAATGCAACAGTATCTGTATTTGTAAACGACGATCTGAAAGAACAACTCTCGCATAGTGAAAAAGGAATATACAGAGGAACCTACTTGCCAAAGCCGGATGAGAATATAAAGATTGAAGTTATTGCCGAGGGATTCAACAGGGCTACATCTCAGACCCGAATTCCGAAAAAGCCCGGTATCGTGATCAATGATTCGACAGTGACTGTCCGGGAAGAGGAATACAGAAATCCCTACCAACCCAATACCGTAACTAAAACTACATCCCGTAATATGCAGGTACAATTGAAATTGACTGATATGCCCAACGAAGAAAATTATTATTTTATAAAAGCCTCACAGTATTTCTCAGATAATGGCATGTTAATCACAGAAAGAACAATGGAACTGAAACTCAGTGAAGTATTAAAGAACAATATTACAGATAACGGTAATATCTTTCAGGATATTTTCGGTGATGAGGGAGAGTCGGACAGGACAGATAACCTTTTTTCGGATTTGTTTGTGGATGGAAAAGATATCATATTCGATTTCTCATTTTATGATATCCTGGAATCTGTTACTTATGTCAATGGAGAGAAAATAAATGATGGGAGCAGTTCCCGGGGAGAGTTAACAGTGGAATATATCATAGAAATAGGTGAAATTTCAAAGGATATGTACCAGTATCTTATTTCAGGCAATAAAGCCTTGAATGCCGAAGATTATGGTCCATTTACCGAACCGGTAATGATACATACAAATATTGAAAACGGCGTTGGTATTCTCGGCGCATACAGTACTTACCGATTCTCTTCTCGCTTTAAATCAAATTATTTACCGTATTATTTTCCGTAATAGAATTTATTTATCTTTGTGATTGACACGCACACTCTACTGAATACTCCTGATTAATAGGTAAAACTACTATGAGACAATCCAATAAAAAATTATATCAAGATGAATACAGACCTTTATTCTTTTAAAAGAAAACGGTACATTTATACAGTAAACGAATTTAAGTTTACAGCCTGAAAACTTGATAAATTGAATCATTTTAGTGTCAGGATGTTAGTGATACGGAAATGAACCGGACTATTTTCCAATTTATTGATTTTGGCTTAAACCGGAAAGGTGTTTTTTGCAGTAGGAAGATGTATAAAAAGATGGAACAAATATTCTCGGATATTAAAATAGAAGACCTTAAAATACCGTATACGGCAGTGACGAGGGAGTGGAAGCCACTCGAAAAGTATTACAATTGATTGAAGATTGAGAATGATTTTTTTCTCAATTGAATACGAAATAAACTCTCTTTGATTGGAGAAAGTAATAAGTTGTTTTTTTACTTTTATAATGAAAAAACAAAATAGTGAAAAAAAACATAGAATAATGTAACCAAACAAGAGTTAATTGCGTCTAATAAGAAAGCAGAGGAAATTTCGCGTCAAGGAAAATTTGTTTGACCCGGTTTTTTACATGCGTATTTTAAAGGATCAAATACAATCGCTATAAAAAATATAAACTAAACACTATTAACAATGAAGACATTATTCACTATTATCCTTGCCACAGTGGCATTCGTCAGCGCACCGGCGCAAAACAAAATCATAAAACAAAACCGTCAGGTAGCGTCATTTTCCGCTATCAATGCTTCGGGTGGATGGGATGTTATTGTTCGCCAGGGCGACCGTCAGTCGGTTTCCATAGAAGTAAGCGAAGAGGTATTGGATAAGGCCGTCGTGGAAGTCAAAAACGGCACGCTGCATATCTATAACAAGAGAAACAACCGTACATTCTCTCTTCGCGACTTAGGTAACACACGAAACATAATCCAAAAGGCATACGTTACCGTTACGGATTTAGGAAAGATAGAAGCATCGGGTGGTGTGGATATCAGTTTTGAAACACCCGTAAAAACCGGCGATTTCGAGCTTGCATTGAGTGGTGGCACTGATCTGGAAAATTTAAGACTGGACTGTAGACAATTTAAAGGACAGTTTTCAGGCGGATGTGATGCGGAGATCAGGTTTATTTCCGCACAGACCGTAAGAGCCGATGTGAGCGGCGGTAGTGATGTGGAATTGTATGATATATCCGCACAAACGACCCGGATTTCCGCCAGCGGAGGTTGTGACATTGAACTGACGGGGAAGACTGACGAGCTTACCCTGACTGCGAGTGGCGGATGTGATGTTTCGGCTTCTAAACTCAACGCACGTAATTGCAATGCCGATTTTTCAGGCGCTGCCGACGGGAGTATCCGTGTTACAGACCGCCTCGATATCACTGTGTCGGGTTCAGCCGACGTAACCTGTTTCGGTAATCCGGGCGATGTAAACAAAAGAGTAAACAAGAGCAGTTCATTGAAATTCAGCTGATAATAAGATAACCACTATACAGCCTGACAATCGGTAATACAGGCATAATTGAAAAGGTGAATTTTTACAAAAAATTGAAGCCATTTTCCTATACATTTAATAGGGAGGTGGCTTTAATTTATTACTCTGAGATTGTGTGTGTTGTAACAGGTGTAAGATGGCTTCCATTATTTATATATGGCAAATTTACGTTCATTCGATATATCGAAATTCGCTTTCAGGTTTTTCGGTTACTTCTTACTTGATATAGCTGAACTTTCAATCGTAGATCCGGTTGGCAAAGAAGTTAAGTAACCCCCAGTTGAACCGGTACCAGCGTCTCGTGGCTCGCTGTTTACCACCGAACTGAAGCAGGAACCGTGAGCGACCGGCATTTTTATTCAGAAAACTTACATCCATAAAATCGAAATAATGGAAACCCTTGTTTTCCGATATCTGCATGGCCTGATAAATGGTGAAAATCGTGGGGTAGAGTAATTTGTATCGTTTCGATTTGCCCCAATAGTAAAGGCAATAGACCGTCTCTTTTTTCTCGAATCCCAGAATGGCGCCCCCGATAATTTTACCCTGATAGCGGGCAAGTAATATTTTTCCTTTGCCTTGCTTTATATAGTGACAGAAGAAATTCTCAAAATATTGGTAGGGTGGGAACCGGCGCGATATCTTTTTGTTGTTTGTATCACTGATCAGCTTATACATCTCCGGTAACTTCTCTTCAGAGGTGAATTCCTCTATCACGACCCCCTTTTTTAATGCGTTGTTGACCTGGTTCTTCCTGCTCTTCGAAAGCTGATCCCAGATTCTTCTTTTACGCTGGAGCGAGTTCCGGATATTGATCCATTTTACCGAATAGAATCCGTTTTCCCGAAACCCCTTATAACCGAAAATGGCATTGCCCAGGTTTTCATAACGGATGAAAAAAACCCTGTTACGTACCTCTTTGACCAGATGGGCAATAAGGGCATCGAATATCTCTATCTGGGGTAGTTTTTTTCTGAAGAAAGCCGGTTGTTGGGAGATAAAGCATCTTTTAAATAGTTTACCTCTCAGGAAACGATTGATCCGCACAATGACAGCGAACATGGCGGCTACCGGCACCTCATTCTCGAAAACAACAAGCATTAAAGGGGTGTAGGCGGGACTGTTGGCGTACCAATCGAACGATGAAGGGCTGTGAAAAAAATTGACTTCCTCCATCGGAGGAAGATCCTCTTTACGATAATATGCTTTTACACTGTATCCCATATCTGTTTGAGTGCGCAACACGGATCAATATTAAACAAAAATACTAAAAAAAACTAATATCACAATGTGATTGTCTCTTTTCGATAATCAGAGCCTGTTTGACACTATTATGGTTTTAGATTTTATAATTTTTATGTAATTTTGCAAATTAACGGTGCGTAAACGGTATGATACCGTCTGACCGCCATGATCTAATAAATATTTCAATGAGAAAAATCCTGTTTTCTTCCTTGCTTTTACTGGCTGCTTTTTGGCTACATGCCCAGGAAGCCCCTCTCTGGCTTCGTAATAGTGTAATCTCTCCGGATGGTGCCACCGTGGCGTTTACTTACAAAGGGGATATATTTACCGTGCCGGTTTCCGGCGGAAAAGCTACACAAGTGACTTCACATGCATCTTACGATACCCGCCCGGTCTGGTCGCCAAAGGGTGATAAACTGGCGTTTGCGTCCAACCGTGAAGGAAATTTTGATGTATATGTGGTTACACTCCAAACCGGACAGACCAAACGCATCACTTCCCATTCCAATAACGAATATCCCGAAGGGTTTCAAAACGACACAACCGTACTGTTCAGCGCCTTTATCCAGCCGGCGCAGGAAAGCCAGCAATTCCCGATCGGATTGTTCAACCAGATTTATACTGTGTCTTTGAATGGAGATCGGCCACAGATGATTTCTCCAACTCATATGGAGGATATTGCGCGGCACGGGAATTTATGGCTTTATACCGACAGGAAAGGTTATGAAGATGCATGGAGGAAGCACCATACCTCGTCCATCACCCGTGATGTGTGGTTGTATGACAGCAAAAAGAAAACGCACCGGAAACTGACCGGTTTTAAAGGTGAAAACCGCAATGGTGTCTGGTCGTCCGACGGGAATAGTTTCTATTACCTGAGTGAGCAGGACGGAACGTTTAATATATACCGTGCCGGCCTTGAAGGTGATGCACCGGTTCAGTTGACACACTTCACGGACCATCCCGTACGTTTTTTATCAGCCGATAAAAGTGACAATCTCTGCTTTTCTTTTAACGGGGAGTTGTACTATATGCAAAAAGGTGAAAACCCCCGTAAAATAGATGTCCGTATCGTTTCCGACAATTTTGAAAGGGACATGGTTCCCCAGACCCTTACTACCGATGCAAGAAGTATCGCCGTCTCACCCAACGGAAAGGAGATCGCCTTTATTGCCCGCGGTGATGTGTTTGTCACTTCCATCGAATTCAATACCACAAAACGTATTACCGATACCCCTGAACAGGAGCGCGATGTGGATTTCAGTCCCGACGGGCGTTCGCTTGTCTATTCGGCGGAACGTAATAATACGTGGAATATTTACAGCACCGGATTGGTGCGGAAAGAAGACAAGTACTTCTGCTATGCCCGCGAACTGAAAGAGACAAAGCTGACCGACACCGACGCTCCTTCGTTCCAGCCACTGTTCTCTCCCGACGGGAAAGAGATAGCTTATCTGGAAGACCGTTCCGCTATTTATGTGCTCAATCTGGAAAGCAAGAAGTTGCGAAAGGTGATGGATGCCAAATACAATTATTCCTACAGCGATGGTGACCAGTGGTTTCAATGGTCGCCCGACAGTAAATGGATACTCTCGGATTATATTGATACTGGTGGTTGGAATAACAAGGATGTAGCATTGATAAAAGCTGATGGAAGCGGAGAGACGACCAACCTCACGCTCAGCGGTTATACCGACGTACGAGCCAAATGGGTGCTGGAAGGTAAGGCGATCCTGTTCTTCTCCGACCGGGCCGGATATCGCAGCCACGGCAGTTGGGGAGCACATCGCGATGCCTATCTGATGTTCCTTACTCCTGATGCTTACGATGATTTCCGGATGGACAAAGAGGAGCGGGCGCTGAAAAAAGAGATGGAAAAGGAGGCGAAGGATAAAGATAAGAAATCTGAAAGCAAGGAGAAAAAAGGAGACAAGAATGCAAAAGAGGAATCGAATGCAGATAAGGATTCAACCAAAACTGTGGAACCGCTCGTTTTCGATCTTGATAACCGCCGTCACAGGGTGGTACGCCTGACGCGCCACTCTTCCAATTTGTCCGATGCATACCTGAACAAGGATGGATCCAAACTCTACTATCTTGCCAGTTTTGAGAAAGGAGTCGACCTGTGGGAACAGGATTTCCTTGAAAATACGACCAAGCTGTTAAGCAAAGATGTAGGCTATGGTTTATTGCTTCCGGACAAAGAGGAAAAGAATCTGTACCTGGTATCGCAGGGAAAGATAAAGAAGATAGAGAACGGAAAAGTGACCGAAGTATCGTTTTCCGCCCCCTTTAACTACCGCGGTGCGGCGGAAAGGGTCTATATCTTCGATCATGCGTGGAAGCAGGTAAAGGATAAATTCTACGATAAGGAATTACACGGTGTGGATTGGAAGATGTATGGAGAAACATACCGCAGATTTTTGCCCCATATCGATAATAATTTCGATTTTGCAGAAATGCTGTCGGAGATGCTGGGTGAACTGAATGCATCGCATACCGGTGCACGTTATTCACCTCCCCGTAGTAGCTGGCAGACAGCTACCCTGGGTGTATTCTGGGATGATACCTATAAAGGAGACGGTTTGAAGATCAAAGAGATCATGAAAGGAAGCCCTCTCATCAAGGCAAATACGAAATTGAAGACAGGTGTGATCATAGAGAAGATCGACGGAGAACCGGTGGAAGCGGGAAAGACCTGGTGGCATTTGCTTGACGGAAAGGCAGGTAAACATGTCATCATCACCGCTTATACACCCGGCGAAGGAGATCGGTTCGAAGAGATTGTGAAACCTATTACTTACGGAGAGGAGAACGAATTATTATATAACCGCTGGGTGGAACAACGGGAAGAATTGACTGAAAAATATTCCGGTGGACGCATTGGCTATATCCATATCCGCGGGATGAACAGCAGCAGTTTCAGGGATGTTTATCAGAATCTGCTTGGAAAATACCGTAATAAGGAGGCTGTAGTGGTAGATACCCGCTTCAATGGAGGAGGGTGGCTACATGACGATCTGGCGACTCTCCTGAGCGGGAAGGAGTACCAACGATTTACACCCCGTGGAGAGTATATCGGCAGTGATCCTTTCAACAAGTGGAACAAGCCTTCCATTGTGCTGATGGGAGAGAGCAATTATTCTAACGCACACGGATTCCCCTGGGTCTATAAAGAATTGGGAATCGGAAAACTGGTGGGTGCCCCCGTGCCGGGAACCATGACCGCCGTATGGTGGGAGACGCAGATCGATCCATCGCTGGTATTCGGTATTCCGCAGGTAACTGTGGTGGATACGAAAGGCACCGTGATGGAAAACAATCAACTGGAGCCTGATGTGAAGGTCTATAATTCTCCGGAATCACTGCTGAGTGACGATGACCTGCAACTGAAACGGGCAGTGGAGGAGTTGTTGAAAAATTAAAAGTGAAAAATTAAAAGTGAAAAGTGATGGGAAGGGGAGAGGAGAGTGGGATGTATAGTCCTAAAATGAAAATAAAAAGGTGATTGGGATTTCAAATCTTGAATCTTGAATCTTGAATTTTGAATTGAAATTAAATATTATGGCAAAAAAAATTCTTGTAACAGGAGGAACCGGATACATCGGTTCCCATACCGTGGTCGAACTGCAACAGGCCGGGTACGAAGTGGTGATTATTGATAACTTGTCCAATTCCAATGCCGATGTATTGGAAGGTATCACCCGCATTACCGGGAAACGCCCTGTTTTCGATAAACTCGATTGTACTGACTTTGATGCGATGAAGGCGTTGTTCCGGAAATATACCTTCGACGGTATCATCCATTTTGCAGCCAGCAAGGCGGTAGGAGAATCGGTGGAAAAACCGTTGATGTATTATCGCAACAACATAGTGTCGTTGATTAACCTGTTGGAATTGATGCCGCTGCATAACGTGAAAGGGATCGTGTTCTCTTCTTCATGTACCGTTTATGGAGAACCTGATACAAATCCGATCGATGAGAATGCCCCTGTCAAACCGGCCACATCACCCTACGGAAATACCAAGCAGATCAACGAAGAGATCATCCGCGACTTTGTACATTCGGGCGCTCCTATCAAGAGTATCATTCTTCGTTACTTTAATCCTATCGGCGCTCATCCGTCGGCCGAGATCGGGGAATTACCTTTAGGTGTACCGCAGAACTTAGTGCCTTATATCACGCAGACAGGGATCGGCATACGCCAGCAACTAAGCGTATTCGGCGACGATTATAATACTCCTGACGGTTCTTGTATCCGTGACTTTATCAACGTGGTAGACCTGGCTAAAGCGCATGTGATTGCTATTGAACGGATGCTTGATGACAAGTCGGATGAGAAGGTGGAGATATTTAACCTGGGGACCGGAACCGGCCTTTCCGTACTGGAATTGATCAAGGTGTTCGAAAAAGTATCCGGGAAGCCTTTGAACTATAAGATTGTCGGACGGAGGGAAGGTGATATTGAACAGATCTGGGCTCAACCCGATAAAGCCAATAACGTGCTGGGCTGGAAAGCCGTGGAAACCATCGAAGATACCATGGCTTCGGCCTGGAAATGGCAACTGCGTCTCCGGGAAAAAGGGATGATGTGATAGTTTGGGATCATCCCTTTGTTCTTATTCGAAGAAGTGAAATAGTTTAAAGAGAATGGAACAGGATCAGGTAGAGATAAACGGCCGGGACAGTCACCAGGAGACTGTCGATCCGGTCGAGTATTCCGCCGTGTCCGGGAATGAGGTTTCCGGCATCTTTTACGTTGCATGTCCGCTTGATAAGTGATTCGAACAAATCACCTAGTGTACCGAACAGGGCGACCACCACGGCCAATCCCATCCAGAAAGCGGTAGAGAAATCGGGATGGAACCGGTTGAAGATCAGGGAGGCGAGCACAGTGAACAGGATACCTGCAATAAAACCCTCTATCGATTTTTTTGGTGAGATATGTTCTATCAACTTGTGTTTGCCGATCAGCGATCCTATGAAATAGGCAGCCGTATCATTCACCCAAAGGAACACAAAGAGTGCCAGTACCGGAACCCAATTGTATTCGCTGCCTGCCATATCGGGCGAATAGGAGATAAACATGAGCAGGCTCAACGGCATGGTAATATAGACCTGCCCGAACACCGAATAGATGATACCATGAAGGATATCATGCCTGCGCAGGAAAATGGCTGAGGCAATCAGTATTAAGAGATAAGTGAGTATAAAGACAGGTAGGAGATAGGTATAGATACCTTCCAGATAGAGAAAGACCGATATAAAGATGATAACTCCCATCAGGATATTGAATATCTTGCTGATGGCATGGGAGGTGTCTTTCTCAACCATACGGTAAAATTCAAACAGCCCGGAACCCAATATGGCTCCAAAAACTGCAAGGAATGAAAACCGGCCTCCCAGCAGACCTAAAAGGATGACCAGGATGTAAATGATGCCGGCTCCCGCACGGGTAATGATATCTTTTATGTTCATTATAAGATAAGGAATAGTGGAAAATTATTCTTTCCCTTCCCCGGTTTCAGGTTCGTCAGAAGGATTTACCCCTGTTTTGTCCGCTTCTTCCAGGTCGATGTTATGCTCCGTCAAAATGTTATACCAGGAAATAATTTTTTTTATATCCCCGGCATAGACACTGTCCCGGCTGTAATCAGGCAACACCTCCGCCAGATAGGCAAATAGTTCTTTACCGGACGATTTGGAACCCAGGGATACCTGTTTGCCTCCCTCTTTTTCTTTTATTTTTTTCAGTACCTCCCGCAACGGAGTGTCTCCACTTTGGGTATATATGGATACATCACTCAGGGCTACCACCTTCTCCTGTGCGTATATGGGAACACGTTTTCCATCGGCAAGCGATTCAACGATATTCATATTTTTATTGGTGGAGATGAGTTTATATAAGCCTGGACGGCCCGTGATGGATAATATTTCGGACAACATAATTAATTTCTTGTTTTACAACCGGGTTTATTTTTGACGGTGCAAAAATACGGAGTCCGCACCACATTCGCAAACTTTTTCCCAAAAAGAGAATTTGTTTCGGAAAAATAAGTTACTTTCGTGAAATGCGCTTCGAGCGTAGTGTGCTTTGCACGATAGTGCCTTAGGCGATAGTACTTGCTTTACTCGTGATAATGTCTTCGATAATAGTGTGCTTCGTGCGATGATATATGCTTTTGACCGATAAATGTAAGAAAGATGATAAAAAAAATAGTAATGGCAGTAATGACAGCAGCTTTGTTAGTTTCATGCACAGGAAACCGTTCCGGAAAAACAGGCGACAGGAATGCATCGGAGGAGACGCTTCCGGCGATAGAGACTATGGGTGGAGACCTCTTTTTATTGGCAGGAACCTACACTTCCAAAGAGGGCAGCAAAGGGATATATTTATACCGTTTCAATATAGATACCGGGAATTCCGACTCGGTCAGCATGGTGGAAGTCGATAACCCGTCGTACCTGACCTTGAGTCCGGACGAGCGGTTTATTTACACGGTAAGTGAAAATAACGAGTCAGGTAGTGCCGTACACGCTTTTTCGCTCGATAAACGGAGCGGGAAGATGGAACTGCTGAACTCCCATCCTGTGAACAGTAGCGGCCCCTGTTATATTACTATCGACAGTAAAGGGCGGAATGTGCATACCGCAAATTATGGAGGGGGAACCATTACTTCGTTTCAGGTAAAAGAGGATGGCACACTTACTCCAGCCGTTTCGATGATTGCTTTCAAAGGATCCGGTCCTGATTCCATTCGACAGGAGAGGCCTCATTTACATAGTGTAAGATATTCTCCCGACGGGCAATACTTGTTTGCTGCCGATCTGGGTAGTGATAGACTCTACCGGTTCTCCGTGAACGATACTCCCTTTGAAGGACAACCCGGTTTATTGGAGAATAGCCTGAAAGAATTTGTAACACCTGCAGGTATCGGACCCCGTCATTTCGATTTCCATCCCGATGGGGGCAGGTATCTCTACTTGTTGGGTGAGTTATCGGGAGAAGTGATTGTATATGATTATTCCTTCGGTGAATTGACCCAAAAACAGGTAATTGCCGCTGATACGACGGGTGCCAGAGGTAGTGCCGATATTCACATTTCACCCGACGGACGTTTCCTCTACGCTTCCAACAGGCTGCAGGCCGATGGAATCGCCATCTTTTCCATTGATCCGGACGAGGGGACACTCACTAAAACGGGTTATCAATTGACAGCAAAGCATCCACGTAATTTTGTGATCACTCCTAATGGGAAGTTCCTCCTGGTAGCCGGCAGGGATGATAATAAGATACAGGTGTTCCGCATCGATACCGAGACAGGACTACTGACCAATACCCATCAGGATATCCCCGTCAGTAAGCCGGTCTGCCTGAAGTTTGCAGGAACAGCCCGGAACGACTGAGTTTTTCACCTTCATCATTTTTTCAATTCACATTAAGGTTCAATATCGTTTCAGTATTGGTTTTTCACATTTCAAGCCTCTGATTTTTCGGTTGGATACTTTTTTTGTACCTGGCATGATACTCGTGTACTACTTTTGTGTCGTCAGGCTTGAAGAGAAGAATAGCCAAAATTTGTCCAAATTTAAATATTGAAACAATGAAGAAAAAAACAATTTTAGTAAGTTTAGTTGCCCTTATAACCATAGGGATAACAAGTGTGAATGCACAAACACCTATCTATTGGGGTGTGAAAGGTGAAATGAATCTGTCGAACTTTTTACTGAACGACTTCGATTTGCTTTCGAGTAAAATGAAAGCAGGACCCAACTTAGGAGGGTTCATGAGGGTCGAATTACACGATAATTTTGCCATTCAACCGGAACTGTCTTTTTTCTATAGAAATGCTAAGATGGAAGCCCTGTCGGAAGACGACACATTCAAGCAGTGGGGAATGCAGCTCCCGGTATATGCTTTGGGTCAATACAGAACCTATAACGGATTATTCTATGGAGGTATTGGGCCGTTCGTAGGATTGGGTTTTGATGCAAGACTTGATGATCTGGACATAGACCTGTATAAAGAAGTAGCGGGGAAAACGCCTATGAACCGTTGGGACTTTGGTCTCGGGCTCTTGCTGGGATATGAGTTCAACAGTGGTTTGCAACTGAACGCAGGGTACCAGTTCGGACTGGTTAATCAGGCGGATGAGTTGACCGCTTTGAAAAATGTAATCAGCGGCTCGGACGATGCTAAAATGCGGACACAAACTGTGAACGTAGGCATAGGATATCGTTTCTGACAAAAGCAGAACGCTGAACCCAAAGAGATTGTCTCAAGATCCGGCCATAGAGGCCGGAAATGGAACCTCATTCGATGCCCAACATGAAGAAAAGTGTGTGACGACATGGAGATGGGCCGGGTTTTGATACGGGTGTCTAATTGAGACAATCTCCTCGAACAGACACTTTTTTTGATCCCGATGAACATTTGCCTGACAACGGATGTTTATCGGGTCTTTTCTCTCTTGTTTTCCGTACATTTGTGAGTCTGTTATAATAGAAATGGCAATTGAAAAAATGAAATTACGAAAAGAACGATTTTTTATTCTCAGTTACAATAGAAAGACGGCGCTTATCGCGTCGGTCATCATCAGTTTTATCCTGGCGTTTGTCATGCTCTCGTCGTCGATGTATTACTCCATATCGTTAGATAAAAACAGCGGGGTACGGCTGGTTGATATTATTACTCCGGAGTCTGTTGTGACGCTGTTAGCCAATACGTTGTTTTTCTATTTTGTTTTTCAGCTGCAATTTTGGGCGGTAACGCACTTCCTGAACCGGCCGTATAAAATGTGGCTGTTCTTATTGGGGTTGTTCGTGTTGATCATCTTGTTGGGCCCCCTTTTTTCACAGATGCAGTGGTGGTGGTTTCGTGATGAAGTATCGCCCGGAGCCTATTCCACACTGCACTATGTGAAAGACCTGATCATCTTTATTATCTCTTTTCTCTTTACGATATTGATCTATTTTATCAATCAGAATCAAAAGAGGGTGATCGAAAACCAACACCTTGTTTTCGAGAGTCTGCAAAATCGGTATAATGCACTCAAGAACCAGACCGATCCGCATTTTCTGTTCAATTCGCTGAATACGTTGAACGGATTGATCGGATATGATGATCAACGTGCCAAAAATTATGTGGAACAACTTTCCCATGTGTTCCGTTATACGATGCAGAGTAGGGAGGTGGCCAGATTGGTTGATGAGTTGGAGTTCGCAGAGTCATATATCTATCTGATGAAGATCCGGTATAACGACGGGTTGGATGTGCAAATACGTATCGACGATGAAAAAAAGGGATATTATATGATCCCGTCAGGACTGCAAATACTCATTGAGAACGCCATCAAGCATAATGTCGTCAGTCGGAAAAAACCTCTTCGTATCGTGATCGAAACCCTGCCGGATGACAAAGTGCGTGTGGAGAATAACCTGCAGATAAAAACCGGGGAGAGGGAGAGTAGCGGGTTGGGGCTGTCGAATCTGAACGAACAATACAGATTGATGTTCGGAAAAGAGATCATTGTCTGTTCTGCCCACGGGCTATTTTCCGTTGAGATCCCGCTCATAAAAGATATGGATATTTATAAGGGTAAGTAAAGGCACCTTCGATGAAACCGGCATGGTTAAAATAATCGTTGAACATGCAAAGGAACTATTTCGTTAAGCGAATACAGAGGCAAAACTTGTTTTGACTATGTTGAGCGTATAAATAGTCTAATGTAATTGAATGATTATTTTAATCATCAATGGTTCCATCTGGCGATAGTGTGAAAAAATAAGAAATAAAAACAAACAGATGAAAATAGTAATTGTAGAAGATGAATTTGTTGCCGCACAAAACCTGGAGCGGATGATACAAGAAGTGGATGGAAGTACGGAAATTCTGGCCGTGCTGCAAAGTGTGGAAGAGTCTGTAGAGTGGTTTTCGATAAACGCTTCCCCCGATGTGGTTTTTATGGATATTCATTTGGCCGATGGTGATGTTTTCTCGGTTTTCGAGGAAGTTGAAATCCTTAGTCCCATTATCTTTACTACCGCCTACGATGAATATGCGTTAAAAGCATTCGAGGTAAACAGCATCGACTATCTGCTGAAACCGATCATCAGGCAGGATCTTGAGAGGGCGATGAACAAGCTCACTTCATTAACCTCCCAACAAAATAACAGAGAGCTTGTCTCGCAAATCATGCAATCGATGCATGAATCGAAGATACCCTATAAGAGGCATTTCCTCATTCCGAATAAAGACAAGCTTACCCCGCTGCCGGTGGATGAAATTGCTTATATCTATACCGAATATAAAATAGCAAAAATTATCTGTTTCAATCAAAAGACATTCTCTCTGGACAGCTCCCTCGATGAGTTAATGGGCCAGTTGAATCCGGCCCAATTTTTTCGTGCCAATCGGCAATATATTGTATCACATCGCGCCATAGAGGATATGTCGGTTTGGTTCGGAGGCAAGTTGGCGGTAAATCTCTCGGTGGAAACGCCCGAGCGAATCATTGTGAGCCGGGCGCGCAATCGTGACTTTAAAAATTGGTACATGGATAATATCCTATAGATTTTCTCTCACCTCCTTATCTTTCTTGTTATAAATACCGCCCGCCTCCTCTTGCCGGAAGAGCCTGCTGTTGCCTTTGGCTGTTCCCGGCCGGAAACATTGATTGTTGCCTCCGTCTCCCTGTCGCGTTTTCCTGTAATCGCTTTAAAGTACGTTATCGTCGTTTAAAGATTCAATTTTTCCAGCTCAGTATTTTTTTTAAAACAGGGTCAGCTGTTGTTTCATAATTTTGCAGCCGTAAATGTAGAATGAAAACAGATGAAAATGAGAATTATGAATCCGGACAAACAGCAATTTACCTGTTTATTGACACTGATCACACTCTTTGTTTTCCCTCTCTCTGCCCAGCAAAAACTCACGCTCGATGAGTGCCGTACGTTGGCGCTTGAACAGAACAGGGAAATTCGTATCGTGCAAAATGAGATGCAGGCAGCCACCCATGCCAGAAAATCCGCGCAAACACAATATCTTCCCAAAGTAAGTTTCGGAGGGGCATGGTTGCGTACAGGCAAGGCTATTCAACCGCTGGAGAATGACCTGTTCCTTCCGGTAGTGCCGTTCAACACCATTGATCCCGCAACGGGGAGGTTTAACCCGGAAGCGTTGAAAGATCCCGAGACGGCTGTGAACACGCTTGTTATCAATCCTGAAACTGGGGCGCCCATGGTCGATCAGGCGGGGAATCCCATCTTCAAGAACTACGCGATGCTGCCGGCCGATAAACTTGTTTTTGACCATAAGAACAGTTATTATGCCCGTTTTACCGTTACCCAGCCAATCTTTACGGGTTTTAAAATTACGGAAGCCAACCACATTGCCAGGCGAGCTGAAAATATTGCCAAAGAGAAGGAGGTGCTGACCCGGGCGGAGGTCGTGGCCAAGACCGACGAAGCTTTTTGGCGTGTGGTGTCGCTACAGGAGAAATTGAAGCTGGCAAATGCTTATGAAGCGTTGCTCGACAGGCTGGTCACCGACCTCGAGAATATGTATGCCGAAGGTATCATTACGCGGAATGATGTGTTGAAAGCCCAGGTAAAACAAAACGAAGCAAAACTGAAAACATTGCAGGCCGAAAACGGATGTGCGCTCTCAAAAATGGCGCTGGCACAGATTATCGGGATGGAAGAGAGCGAGATAGAGGTCGATACGGATACTATGGAAAAGCCTCCGCTTTCCATGCCGGCTTCTTTCTACCAGGAAATCTCTCCCGATAACCGGGCAGAGATAGCCATGTTGAAGGAGAAGGCAGCCATCATGGAGTCGAAAAGAAATATCGAACGTTCCAAATTTATGCCCGATGTGGCGCTTACCGGGGGGTATGGATGGATGAATCCTAATCCCTACAATGGATTGAGAAGTGAGTTCGGGGGAAATTGGAGTGTGGGAGTAATGGTCTCGATACCTATTTTTACCTGGGGGGAACGCCGACATGATCTTCATGCCGCGAAGTTGAAGAGGGAGAATGTACAGCTTGAACTCAACGAAGCCCGCGAAATGATTGACCTGCAAATTCGCCAGAATCGCTATCGATACAGTGAGGCATTGAAAAAAGCGGAGATGACCGGGCTTTCCAGGAAGCAGGCTGAAGAAAATATGCGCGTGGCAAAAGAGAACCTGATGGAAGGCCGGAGCCGCCTGACTGAACTGCTTGAAGCCCAACTCCAGTGGGAAAATGCCTCCTCGGAACATATCGACGCGCTGGTGGAGATGAGGACAACACTTCTGGAACTGGATAAATCGACAGGCGAGATTTACAATTACCTTTATTGAGACTTACTTACATTTTAAACAAAAATATACATTACAATACAATGATGAAACTGACAAATAAAATAGCTTACGCGACCTGTTTGCTCACCATTTTCGCGGGCGGATGCAGTACAAAAACGACAGAGAACAGCGGTCATTCCGCGACAAGTCCGGCAACCGCGACAAAAGTCACTGTGCATGTTGCGAAAGAGATGGAGTATATTCCCGTGTTGAATTTTACAGGTACGGCCGAAGCAAACAGGGAAGCTGCTCTCGGAGCTTCTATCCCGGGACGGGTGGAGAAGATTCACTTCTCCAAGGGCAGTTATGTCCCGGAAGGAGCCGTGATAGCCGAGATGTCGGACGAAATGCTGATTCAGGCACAAATTGAATTGGAAGCGATTCGCAAGGATTTTGAACGGATAAGCCGCCTGAAAGAAAAAGAGAGCGTGAGCGTGATGGACTACGACCATATCAAGGCCAAGTTCGACGCGTCGCAAACCAAAGTAAATATGCTGAAGAAGAATACCTCTATTACCGCTCCTTTCGGGGGAGTATTAACCGATATAACGGTGCAGGAGGGAGAGAATTATACTTTTGTTCCTTCGGTAAGCTCCGACCTGAAAATGCAGAGCGGTATACTTACCATACGCCAGCTCAATCCGCTGAAAATAATTATAGAAGTGAACGAAAAAGAGATTAACTCCATCAGCCGGGGACAACATGCGGATGTGGTGTTTGATGCTTATCCGGATGAACCCGTTTCAGGGAAAGTGAGCTATATTTCACCTGTCCTGTCGTCGGTGACCCGTACCGCCACGGTAGAGGTTACCATTCCCAACAGGGAAATGAAACTGAAACCGGGTATGTTCGGCAGGGTTTCGATCTCCATGCCGCAGACAACCGGCGTGTTTGTCCCCGTAAATGCCCTGTACAGGCAACAGGGAACGGGAGAAGACTATCTCTTTATGGTCGTCGACCAGAACCGGGTCACCCGCCGGAAAGTCACTCGTGGCGAATCAAAAGGGAACCTTATCCGGATCCCCGAAATCAGTACCGATGAGTATGTGGTTGTCGATGGGAAAAATAAATTGGACGACGGTTCGCCTATTGAAATAGTGAATAAATAACAGGGAGTTTATCCTGCTTTTGATCATCTTATAAACAATATACAAATGAAATTACCCGAAATAGGTGTGAAAAGACCTGTGGCAACCGCCATGCTGTTCATAGCAATTATCCTGCTGGGAATCGTATCGCTCAAGATGTTGCCGCTTGACCTGATGCCGGAAATGGAGTTCCCTTCCGTGACGGTGATCACCGTATATCCCGGAGCCTCGGCCAACGAGGTAGAAGAACAGGTCACCAAGCCATTGGAAACCGTGCTCTCTGCCGCAGAGCGTTTGACGGAAATCAAATCGACATCGAAAGAGAACGTCTCATTCATTCAACTCAGTTATGAATGGGGAGGTGATGTGACCTCCGCGGCAAACAATGCGCGCGACCTGATCGAGTTGGGAAAGAATCGACTGCCGGCAGCAGCACAACAACCCATTATCTACAAGATCAACTCCTCGATGATGCCGGTTCTGGCGTATGCCATCAATGCCGATGCCCATTACAACGGTATCGAGCATATTGTGGAGGAAGATATCGCCTCTGCCCTGCGCAAAGTGGAAGGGGTGGGGACAGTGCTTTATTTGGGACAACCCGAACGTGAGATAAAAGTAAATATCAATCCGCAACAGATGAAGGCATACGGACTGTCAACATCGCAGATATCTACAATGCTTAAAGCCAATAACATCAATATCCCCGCGGGAAACATCAATCTGGGTGTGTACGATTTCTCTGTGCGTGTGCCCGGGAAATTCGAATCGGTGGATGAAATAGGCAATACGGTGTTGAAAGCGTTCAACGGTCAGGTTGTACGGTTGAGAGATGTGGCCGACATCGAGGATACGTTCAAGGAAAAAGAATCGTTTGCCCGTAATCACATCGGCGAAGGAGTGGCCTTGATGGTACAGAAACAGTCGGGAGCCAATACCGTGGAGGTGGTGGATGCCGTCCGTGCGAAGATGGCAGAGCTTGAGCAGCAACTGCCTGCAGATATCCGGGTGAACGAGATACTCAGCTCGGAAGAGATCATTACCGGTTCCATCAGGAACCTCACCTCTTCTATATGGTACGCCCTTGTCTTTGTAACGTTGGTTGTCCTTATGTTCCTGCGTGAGTGGAAATCGAGCTTCATTGTTTTCATCACCATGCCGGTATCTCTTATTTCCGCATTCATAGCGATGTATATCATGGACTATACCATCAACATATTTTCGTTGATGTCGCTCGTGATTGCCATAGGAATGGTGGTGGATAACGCGATCGTGGTACTCGAAAATATCACGCAGCATATCGAAAAGGGAGCCGATCCCAAACAGGCGGCTATCTTTGGAACTTCGGAGATGGGCATGGCTATTATTGCATCAACGGCAACAACGCTGGTGGTATTTCTCCCGCTCCTTTTTATGGGGGGGATTGTAGGAATCATGTTTAAACAGCTTGCCATTCTTACGGTCGTCTGCATGACCATGTCGCTCTTTGCGGCGCTTACACTCACTCCCATGCTTTCGTCGAAGTTGCTGAAGAGGGCTCCTCGCGATAAGGAAGAACAGCGCCGTTCTAAACTCTATACTGCCAGTGAAAAGATATTCAACCGGATCGAAGACGGGTACAAACGGGTACTGGGATGGGCGGTTTTTCATAAAGGCATGACGTTGGCCGTGGCATTGCTTGTTTTTGTGTTAACGATGTGGTTAGGCAAACGAATAGGTACCGACTATATTCCCGATTTTGATGCGGGAACGGTATCCGTGGTGTTCGAAACCGAAGTAGGAACGGCGGCAAATCAAACAGACAGCGTCGGGCAGCAGATATTAAAAATTATGCTCGACGAAATACCTGAAATAGCCGACGGCGCTATCGCGTCTATCTCAGGTCAGACACGTGACGGGGCGCTTACAACCGTAGGTTTCAAAGAAGGTAAAAATGTAGGGACGGTACTTTGTCACCTTGTGCCGGTTGAGCAACGGAGTCGCTCTGCCGCCGAAGTGGCCGAATCTATCCGTCAGCGGGTGGAAGCGATCCCGCAAATAGAGGCAGTAAGTATACAGGGAGGGAGCGCCCTGGCTACTGCCGTAACGGGAAATAAAAAACCCATCGAAATTATTGTTTCCGGAAATGATCTGGATAAAATCAAAGCAGTGGCTCTTGATTTTGAGAAAAAAATGATTGCCGAGAAATCGTTTACCGATGTCTCAACCACTGTTGATCCCGGCAAGTTAGAGGTACAGGTGCGGGTCGATAAGGAGAAAGCATCACAGATGGCATTAAATGTTGCCATGGTGGGGATGCAGGTACGACAGAATCTGTACGGTACCGAGTCGGGTGAGTTTACCGAAGAGGGAAACGATTACAGTGTGGTGATACAATATGCGCCGGAGTACCGCAATGAAGTGTCGAAACTCCGTGAAATGCAGATTACCAACCTGCTGGGGCAACAGATACCCCTCTCGTCGGTTGCCGATATTGTGGAAGAGAGCGGTCCGATTGAGATACAGCGCCTGTCACAACAGAGATATGTGAAAACTGTCGCCAATTTGAACGATATCTCCCTAGGTGAAGCTACCCGGCTAGCCCAGCAGTTGATCGATGAAACCACCGTCCCGGAGGGCATAACCGTTGAAATCGGTGGACAGGTAGATGACCAGTCTTCATCATTTCAATCGCTCTATCTGATTTTCTTTTTGGGTATAGCGCTGGTGTATATGGTGATGGCGGCGCAATTTGAATCGTTTAAAGACCCCTTTATCATTCTTTTTGCCATTCCCTTTATCCTTGTGGGGGTTATCCTGGCGTTTTTTATCACCGATATCACGTTAAGCGTTGTCACCTTCATCGGACTGATCATGCTTGTAGGGATTGTAGTGAATAACGGAATCGTGCTGGTCGACTATACCAATATGCTGCGTAAACGGAACTATTCTCTTCGTGATGCCGTGATGGAGGCCGGTCGCTCGCGTCTTCGCCCCGTACTGATGACCTCGCTTACCACCATTCTCGGTATGTTGCCCATGGCTCTCAGTACAGGAATGGGAAAAGAGATGTACGCCCCGCTGGGTGTCACGATTATTGGCGGACTGTTCGTGTCGGTGCTCACCACCCTGATACTGGTCCCCACCATGTATACGGCGCTCTATCACCGTACATTGATAGAGGATCGTATCTCGGTTCGGTTGGCCAAGGGAAGGGGTAAAACAGAAGAGAATAGGACAAATTAATCACTCATTGTTTTTGTAGTGGGAGGGCGATGAAAGATTGCGCCTCCCGCTATAAACATTAATCATAGTTTTAAAATGAAGTTTATCTATATTACATGTAACGTAAGTATGCTGGAAACCCTGACACTTTTGCTCGATGAGATGGAGTATGCCGATTATCAGGTAATAGAACAGGTGACAGCCATGAGCCGGTGGGGAGAACCCCGGCAAAATACCGCCGTATGGCCGGGTTACAACTCTGCCATTATTGTGCAGGAGGTTGATCCGGTGAAAGCAAAGGGGTTGATCGGAGAAATCAATAAGATGAATGCGGCAGCGTTCAACAACAGTGAACTTGTCGCCGCCTACATGTGGGGAATAGAGGAGTACACCGTGGTAAAACCGGTTGAATGACCGGGTCAGGGTAAAAGTAAAAACAGATCGGATGAGGGAATATGCTCTTGAGATGAGCGTTTCCCTTACCGGTGTTTCCAGGCTACGAATGCTTTACAACTCTCCCAACTGTGCAACCTCTTCGATGTTGAATGGAGTGGCCTGATATACAAAGTAATTCAACCAGTTTATGTATAACAGATTGGCGTGAGATCTCCATTGCACTAACGGGGGTTGTTCAGGATCATTGTTCCTGTAATAGTTTTCAGGCAGTGCGACAGAGTCCATCCCTTTCTCCTTGTCACGTATATATTCCTTATGCAGGGTGGAAGGAGAGTATTCGGAGTGGCCGGTTACGTAAAACTCCCTTCCGCCACGCGAAGTGACAATATATACGCCGGCTTTATCCGATTCGGAGAGAATGGTCAGAGCGGGATGCCGGTTGATCTCTTCGGCCAGGATAGTGGTATGCCTGCTGTGAGGTGCATAGAATTCGTCATCGAAGCCGCGGAACAAGGGGAATGAAGGATCGTTTATCCTATGCTTGAAAACGCCGAAGAGTTTTTTCTCCAACGGATATTTATTGATACCGTAAAAATGATGCAATGCAGCCTGGGCCCCCCAGCAGATATAGAAAGTGGAGGTGACATGCGTACGTGCCCAATCTAAAATCTGGGTGAACTCTTTCCAATACTTCACCTCATCAAAAGGCAGCATTTCTACCGGTGCTCCGGTGATAATCATCCCGTCGTAATAGGTGTTTTTTATTTTGGAGAAATTGGTGTAAAACGACATGAGGTGCTCGATAGGCGTATTCTTGGGAGTATGCGTGGAGAGTCCCAGAAATTCAATCTCAACCTGAAGCGGAGAATTGGACAGAAGGCGTATAAGATCGGTCTCGGTCGTGACTTTGACCGGCATCAGGTTGAGAATCAGGATTCTCAGCGGACGTATATCCTGTGTGGATGCACGCAAATCGTCCATCACAAAAATATGCTCCTTTTTTAATATCTCAATCGCGGGTAATTTATCGGGTATATTGACGGGCATAATTAGTTCAATTTCAATTATAGAAGGACTACTTCTTCTTTTTTTATTTTTACTTCGCAGTAGTGGCACTGAAGTTCCACTTTTTCTTTGTCTGTCACATGGAACCGGGTTTTCATCGGTTCATTGTTGGTGATACATTTGGGATTGTTGCACTTCATGATCTCCACAATCTCATCGGGAAGTACCACCTTCTTTTTCTCTACCACCTCGAAATTACGGATAATATTCAAATTTACATTAGGCGCAACCAAAGCAATACGGTTGAGTTCATCTTCACGGAAGAATTTATCCGATACCTTGATGATCCCTTTGGATCCCATCTTGCTGCTCTTCAGATTATTGCCGATAGTGATCCGGTTGTTCAGTTTCTGCAGTTGAAGCAGTGAGACCACTTTGAAAACGGCATCACTGGGTATATGATCGATGGCTGTGCCATTCTCGAGCGCTGCAACCTGTAGTTCTTTTCCCATAGTTTTTTTAAAAATTACTAATTACTAATTACCAATTACTAATTACCAATTACAAATTAGCGATCTTTTTCGGTTCGTTGGTCTCCCGGTCTCCCAGCCTCCCAGTCTTCTCAATCTCCCAGTCTGACCTTCCTGCCATTTTTCACCATTCGTTTCGCGCAATCTGCTCCTGCCCGGCAAACCCAAGTAAACTTGTTTTACTCTCACTTACTCACAGATTTCACTATATAATTGTCAATTATCAATTATCAATTGTCAATTATTAATTATTATCTACGATTCCCATTAAATCGCAAATAATAGCCTGTCGTGTGTACATCCCGTTCTTTGCTTGCTCAAAATAGTAAGCTTTCGGGCTCTCATCCACATCCTGGTCGATTTCTTTCACGCGCGGAAGCGGGTGCAGCACCTTCAGATTCTCTTTGGAATCATCCAGCATACGGTTATGCAGGATATATACATTCTTTACTTTTTCATATTCCATCAGGTCGGTAAAACGTTCTTTCTGCACGCGGGTCATATAAAGGATGTCGGCGCTGTTGATCGCTTCGGGGGAGAATTCCGTAAATTCCCTGTAAGAGATCTGTTTGTTGTCGCAGAACGTTTTGTACTTGTCGGGGATATGTAACTCTTCCGGCGCTACGAAATTGAATGTAGGATTGAAGTGGGAAAGTCCCTGGATAAGCGAGTGTACCGCACGTCCGTATTTCAGGTCGCCCACGATGGTGACGGTGAGGTTTTCCAATGTCCCCTGCGTCTCGTAGATGGTGAACAGGTCGAGCATTGTCTGCGTGGGATGCTGGTTTGAACCATCCCCGGCATTGATTACGGGTACGGGCGATATCTCCGAGGCGTAGCGGGCCGATCCTTCCAGATGGTGGCGCATGATGATGAGGTCGGCATAGTTGCTTACCATCATGATGGTGTCTTTGAGCGACTCCCCCTTAGTGGAACTGCTGGTGGCCGAGTCGGAGAAGCCGATGATACGTCCGCGCAGGCGGTTGACTGCCGTCTCGAAACTGAGCCTTGTACGGGTAGACGGCTCGAAGAAAAGCGTGGCACACACTTTTCCCTGCAACAAATCACGGTCAGGATTCTGCTTGAACCTGGAAGCACTTTTGATGATACGATAGATATCATCCCTGTCGTAATCGACGATATTGACTAAACTTTTGATCCCCATTTGTCCCTGTTTTGAGATTATTGACAAAATTAGAAAAAAACCTTGCAATTGGTAATGCAAGGTTTAAAAATAATTTTTTTACACTTCCAGATCTATGTCGAACTGTTCGTGCCAGGGCAATCCCTGTTTATTGAGTTGATCCATGAAGGGATCGGGATCGAACTCTTCTACGTTGAATACACCCGGTTTCTTCCAGATACCCTGCAAAAACATCATGGCCCCGATGGTTGCCGGTACGCCGGTAGTATAGCTTACACCCTGGGCACCGGTCTCTTTGTAAGCCTCTTCGTGGCTACAGTTATTATAGATATAGTAGGTACGTTCTTTACCGTCTTTAATACCCCGTATACGGCATCCGATGGATGTCTCTCCCGTATAATTCTCTCCCAGTTCGCCGGGATCGGGAAGTACCGCTTTCAGAAACTGGATGGGTACAATCTTTTGTCCGTTGTATTCCACTTCATCGATCCGGGCCATACCGATATTCTGGATCACACGCAGGTGGGTGAGGTACTCCTGTCCGAAGGTCATCCAGAAGCGTGCCCGCTTGAGGGTGGGGAAGTTCTTCACGAGCGATTCCAATTCCTCGTGATAGATCACGTAGGACTCTTTGGGGCCGATCTCGGGGTAGGTGAGCGGTTTGTGGATTTCGTGCGGCTCCGTTTCCACCCATTGTCCGTTCTCCCAATATTTTCCTTTTTGTGTTACTTCGCGGATATTGATCTCGGGATTGAAATTGGTAGCAAAGGCTTTACCATGATCGCCAGCGTTGCAATCCACAATATCGAGATAGTGGATCTCATCGAAATGATGTTTGGCAGCATATGCCGTAAAGACACTTGTCACTCCGGGATCGAAGCCGCAGCCGAGGATGGCTGTCAGCCCCGCTCTTTCGAACTTTTCTTTATAGGCCCACTGCCATTTGTATTCGAACTTGGCTTCATCTTTCGGCTCGTAATTGGCCGTATCGAGATAGTTTACGCCGCATTCCAGGCAGGCATCCATGATGGTCAGATCCTGATAGGGCAACGCTACATTAATCACCAATTCCGGTTTTTGCTCGTTGAACAGCTTTACCAATTCCGGTACATTGTCGGCATCCACCTGCGCCGTCTGAATGGTTACACCTGTACGGCGTTTCACATCTTCAGCAATGGCATCGCATTTACTTTTGGTACGGCTTGCCAGTATAATATCGGTGAACACATCGCTGTTTTGTGCCACTTTATTGGCTACCACTGTTCCCACACCACCGGCGCCAATGATCAGTACTTTTCCCATATTTTTGTTAAGTTGTTTAGATATAATAATTTTGAAAGCAATTCCTTCATCTCTTCATAGCAGAGTAAGGGCTGCCTTGACAAATCCTATTCCACAAAGATAGTGAAAGGTGAGCGCAGAATATCAAACTTGTTTGAAGATTCTGCCGAACCGCATCCTATATTCTACAAATATACAATGAATCCGTGAAATGAGGCGTGTTTCACCTAAAAATTGTACCTTTGTCGTTTCATCACCTTATCTGATGATATATTAATTAGTTAATCAAATAACGCATGTTTTGATTCCTGACCCCTGATTATCTTTGCGTTTAATCTTTGCGCTGTCAGGCTTCTTTAAAAGACAAATAATTTTATGAACGAAGAGAACATCCAACAAATTTCACGTTCGACCAATGCTGTCAGCGATTGGTCCCTCCAATTACTCCAAAGCCTCGGAATTACTGATACCTGGGCTAAGTATATCAACCTGGTCATCTTGTTGATAGTATTAACAGCACTGGTATTTATAGTGCAATACCTTACCCGTACTATCCTGAAGAAGATACTCAACCGTTTTGGGAAGATTTCACGCGCCGAATTCCCTAAAAATCTTTCTAACAGAAGATTTCCTCATTACCTGGCAATGGTGATACCCTATAGCCTGGTAAAAGGTTCCATCCCTATTATTTTTGACCAATTCCCGAAAACAATGGTATTGATCAATAAATTAATCGATATTTTCCTGATATTCTATGTGATATGGCTTCTGATGTCTGTTCTTAATGCATTCTTTGACTCGCTTGCCAAGAAACCAAGGATGAGGGATAAGCCGCTGGAGAGTTATGCCCAGGTGGTGAAGATTGTGCTCTATTGTGTCGGCTTTATCGTTTTTTTCTCTATCCTTACCGGACAAAATCCTGCTCATATCCTGACCGGCCTGGGAGCCCTTTCTGCCGTATTGATGCTGGTATTCAAAGACCCTATCCTTGGATTTATGGCCAGTATCCAGGTGTCGGCCAATGATATGGTGCGTATTGGTGACTGGATCACCATGCCCAAGTATGATGCAGATGGGGATGTGTTCGAAATTTCACTCACTACCGTGAAAATAAGGAATTTCGATAAGACCATTACCACTATCCCTCCTTACTCACTGGTGTCGGAGTCGTTCCAGAACTGGCGCGGTATGGTAGAGACCGGCGGGAGAAGATTAAAACGTTCTGTTTTCGTGAAACAGTCGACCATCCGGTTTATGAAGGATGACGAGTTGAAAGAACTGGAAAGGATAGGACTTATTTCGGATTATATCCGTTCAAGGAGTGCCGAGATCGATGAGTACAACAAGGCGAGGGGTGTGGATAAGTCACTTTCCATCAATGGAAGAAATCTGACCAATATGGGCCTTTACAGACATTACCTGCTTTCTTATCTGAAAAATCATCCTGATGTGCATCAAGGGCTGCTGATACTGGTACGCCAGTTGCAACCTACTTCAAAGGGACTTCCCCTGGAACTCTATTTCTTTACTGCTACAACCAATTGGGTTAAATATGAAGATATATGTTCCGACGTGCTTGATCATGTGACAGCAGCAGCTAAATATTTCGACCTGGAACTTTACGAGGATGTCTCTAATCCGGTCATCACCAAAATACCCGAAACCGGGATAACCCATTAATACAATTAGTTTTCCGTTGATTAAAATGGTTATTTTTACCTGTTTGTGGTTTATTTAGAAAAAATCATGTACTTTTGTATTCCCTAACAGGAAGTAGAGAGGTAAAAAAGAGATACAAGGTTATCAAGTCAATTAAGAAAGATTTACAATGAGTAAGCTTTATAGTGTTTTTACCGGAACAGGCAGTTATGTTCCTGCCAAACAGATAAAGAACGAGTTTTTTCACAATTATGAGTTTTATGACTCTACCGGAGAAAAATTGCTCACACCCAACGAAGAGATCACTCGGAAATTTGAAGAGATCACCACTATCGCCGAGCGGCGCTATGCCAGCGATGATGAGTCGACTTCCGATCTGGCTCTTGTAGCATCTCAGAGAGCTTTAGAGGCGGCAGGAGTGGATAAGGAGGAACTCGATTATATTATTTTTGCCCATAACTTCGGTGAGACAACCAAGGATAATATGCGGATAGATGTGTTGCCGACGATGGCTGCCCGTTTGAAGCAGAAACTGGGTATTGCCAATCCTTCTGCCGTAGCATATGATATTTTGTATGGTTGTCCGGGATGGGTGCAGGCGGTTATTCAGGCCGACTACTATATCCGTTCCGGTGATGCAAAGAAGATATTGGTTGTAGGGGCAGATGTGCTGTCACGTATATCCGACCCGCACGACCGTGACAGTATGATCTATGCCGACGGTGCAGGCGCAGCGGTCATGGAGGCAAGAGAAAGCGATATCCCTGTAGGTGTTATCGGTCATAATTCGCGTAGCGATGCATTGGAATATGCCAATATGCTTTATTTAGGATATTCCTATAAACCGGAATTGGCAGAGAAAAAAGAATATTACCTGAAGATGAATGGCCGGCGTCTTTACCAGTACGCCCTTGAGAACGTGCCGAAAGCCATTAAAGCCGGACTTGATAAATTGAAATTACATGTCAATGAGATCGGTAAGGTACTGATCCATCAGGCAAACGGGAAGATGGACGATGCTATCCTGAAGCGGTTATTTAAATTGTATAACCTCAAGGAGGTCCCTGAACATATTATGCCGATGACTATTTCATGGTTGGGTAACTCATCGGTGGCTACCGTCCCTACGTTGCTCGATATCATTACACGTGGTGAGATGGACGGGCATACCCTCAGAAGCGGAGACAATATTGTATTGGCTTCGGTAGGTGCCGGTATGAATATCAACAGTATTGTTTACCGGATTCCATAAGGATATCCTTTTACCCATAAAAATTGAGGGTGGAATTACTGTAATGTGATTCCACCCTCTTTGGTATGTCGGGCATGGTATTAAGCTTGTAGGATGTAAGTTCCTGTATGTGCCGAGTTGATAGGAAACATTAGCGACTGGCAAG
>NZ_JAXQGC010000039.1:0-88554 GCF_034331125.1 Proteiniphilum sp. | reverse complement strand
ACCTTGAGGCGGTAGCCCCATTTTTTTCTGAAATTTTATCCGGTCAGTAGTGATTATTTTATTCATTACATTCGGATTCTTTCAGGATAATGCTGCTGATGGTGACTTCGGCATTCGCAGGATTCCCCCCAAAGTCAAATACCAAATTTATCTTATCAATGTCAATTCCATCCATAGCAGGCATCTTAAACACATAATCCTCATACGCGGTAAGATCAATATTCTTAGTGAAGAAGAACGTATTGTCATCATCGACTTTGGTGAGTTTGACAGTTACTGACCTGATATCCTTGTTTGAATTAAGGATACAGCGGAAATCATACTTATTCGCAGCGCTGGTCGCAATATTGTCAGTATTGAAATGCACCTGTGCCTGCCATTGGGCAAATGTTTCTTCGGACAACGTAATCTTGTATGAGTTGCCGTCAGCCACGAAGTCGGGGTCTGCTATCTGGTTCCAGCCCGGGGCATAATAAAAGAAGTTCGTATAGCTAACCGACTTCCACATATTGCAGTCCGAGTCCGGCAACCAGTTCACATCATCTTCTTCAGGTTCTTCGATGACGGTGCCGTCGTCGCAACTATGCTCTTTCAATACGACACGGCTCACAGTAACGACTGTTTCTGCCGCATTACCGCCAAAGTCGAGCACAAGGCTTACCTTCTCCATGTCAATACCGGCCATATCTGTCTGAATAAAGGTATAATCTTGATATGCTTTCAGTGAAATACTTTCCTGGAAGTAATACACTCCATCATCTCCCGTCTTAACCAGTTTTACTGTTACATTGTTGTGATCCTTGGTAGAATTGAAGATAGTCGAAAAATCATAATTCGTTGCCGCATTAGTAGATAAGTCAGTCAGGAATTTCACTTGCGCCTGCCACTGGTCGGAGGTGGCCTCGGGCAAGGTAATCTGATAAGAATTACCGTTGTCGGCAAATCCGGGATCATCTATCTGGCTCCAACCCGGGGCATAGTAAAACTCGTTGGTGAACGTTGCCGTCTTCCACATGTTGCAATCATTATCCGGATCATAACCGCCCGGTTTTGTTTCTTCACCGCTTGTCAGGATATAATGCCACGCAATGGATCCGTTGTCCGAAATCAGCTCTATTTTGGTAGGTGAAATACCTGCCAGTTTATATTTCGGAGTATTGTAAATATCGTCGTTGGCGATATAAGGGAACAGCGTGTGTGCCGGGAACGTCAGGTAAATGTCGTTTCCTTCCGCGACAAAATCATAGGTGGTTACCTGTTCCGAAACGGCCGCCATAAAGTCATTCCCATCGTTGGTATTATACTCGCTGAATACGGAACAACCGGCATTCACATACACCGTGCCTCCCACACCCGGATTATAGGTATAGTCCATACCTGTTGTAAAGGTAAGTATATCGTCATAAAGCCCCCAAGCTGCTTTCTCGTTAGGCGACGCGCTCCACCAGCCCGTCCCGTCTGTTCCCGATTCTCCACAAGCCAAGTGCGCAGGTTCGCTGGCAGCAATTGACCATGTTTTGCTTTCAGTTCCGGCAAAGAATGTAATGTACTTGTCAAAGTCAACCATCGAGTTGTCAATCGTAAACGTCTTGATGATGGAACCATCGCTGATACCGTTTGCATTCCCGATCTTGATCTCTACCGTATAGGTGCCGGCGGTACTATAAATTTTGGTAAGCCCGTTCACTGTGGAATAGGTGATTTTACTTTGTTCCTCAAAAATCCATACAGGATAAGCAGCCTTATTATTTAATGTGAACGTTACCTGGTTGATTTCCTGGTCGACAGTGATATTCACGTCAATATCCGCGGCCAGGGGAATACCAGCCTCATTCGGCGATGTAAAACCATCCGGGGAACAGCCTGCCAGGCAAAAAGCTATCGCCGCCATCAAGAGGGTAACCCTTATATAGCCATATATATTTTTCATAATTCTTCTATTTTATTTAATAGTTATTCTGAGTTAACGTACCTTGCGCCGCATCAATCTCATTTTGAGGAATGGGCAGGTATTTTTTATTGGGTGTCCATGAGTTTGTACGGTACTGTCCATCCGGAACAAGCACGGTAGTTGCTTTACCGGTACGTACCAAATCCCAGTAACGTTTTCCTTCGCCCACAAATTCCAACCGTCGCTCCTGAATGATATTGTCTACCGTGGCAGGAATGCTTCCCAATCCCGCCCTGTCGCGTACTTCGTTTAAATAGTTCTGTGCCGTTCCCTTACCTGAAACACCGCGGGCTAAAAGCTCGGATGCGTACAATAATGTTTCCGCATACCTGTAAACACGGAAATTGTTATTGTAGTTCATATCGGCATCAGCAGCATGTCCTGCATTACCACCCACACGGGGCAGGTACTTCCTTAAAAAATATCCGGTATCCTGATAACGTCCTGTGTAAGTAGCACCAGTGGAAACGGTATAGTCGGCAAAATTAAGGATACCCCCATCGCGACGTTCATCGGCTTCGTCATACATTTCGTAAGTTTCCACGCGAACCGGTTCAAATCCCCATCCGCCTTCATAATCCGGACTGCTGCCCAGATTGTTTATGCCTATAAATTTCGGATAAACTGAACCACCGGCGCCAGTAGCATTGTCCCAGGCGCGTTTACCGGCAGTAGAAACATAATTGATCTCGAAAATCGACTCGGTATTCCATTCTCCCGCTTCTTCCCAGATTGAAGCAAAATCGTCTACCAGGTCGTAGCTGCCGGAAGCGATGATCTCTTCCATATAGCTGAGAGCTTTGGAGTATCTGCTTTCGTCCTGCTGGTACATTACCACTTCAGTATAGAGCATATATGCCATGGCTTTCGATACGCGTCCATACCATTGGGCCGTTGTACGCATAGGTAATCCCCCGTTATCGATCGCGTCTTCCAATGATGTTATTATTCCGTTATAAACATCATCGGCTGCGCTTTGCTCATGTATATAAGGAAACGAGAGATTCTGTTCATAATAGGGAATATTGCCCCACAATTTCCACAACCACGCATAATAGAACGAACGCAATACTTTTGCCTCGGCTGTATAAAGAGCCTTATTCTCGTTAGAAATATCAATTACATTTTCAATGTTTTCCACTACAACATTTGAACGGTTTACACCGGAATAGAATGTTGTCCAGAGATCACTTACCACAGAGGTGGGCAAAGCGTTGTAGTTAAACATACGGTGCAAATAAATACAGTCGTTTTCATCGGCTCCCCCGACGTAAACGTCATCAGCCATCACATCTGAGACCAAACCGATATGCGTATATTGCCCCCATGCATAGTCAAACCATTTTAACGGGTCGTATGCGGCAACAAGAGCTTCAAAAATCCTTTCATCCGAATTATAATATTCGTCAACAAAAACCTTGTCGGGCGATTCTACATCCAGAAAATCAGTTGTGCAGGACGTTCCCGTCATACCCAACAGTATGCAACTTATTAAAATTAAAATATATTTTTTCATACGATAGTCAGATTAGCAATTAAAAATTTAAATTTAACCCGAATGTATACGTTCTTGCCTGAGGATATATACCCCGGTCAATACCGATCTGTGTACCTCCGGCGGAGATTTCGGGATCAAACCCTTCATATTTTGTGAGAGTCAGCAGGTTTTCAGCTGCTACAAAAAGGCGCAAGCTTGAAATCAGAAGATTTTTCGTCATCCCTCTGGGGAGCGTATATCCCAACTGTATGTTCTTCAACCGCCAATACGAACCGTCTTTCACGTACAAATCGGACGACAGCCAGTTGTTATTATCATCGGTAAAGGTGAATCGCGGAATACGGTTGGAAGTCCCTTCGCCGGTCCAACGATCCAACATATACGAAGGCAGGTTGATATAAGCGATATCCGTACGGCGCGTCGCATCAAAAATATCGTTCCCTTGTGTACCCTGCCACATCATGTTGAAATCAAAATTTTTCCATGCAACAGAAAAATTCAAGCCAAATGTCCAGTCGGGCATACCTTTACCGATTTTGGTCTTGTCGTTATCATCAATTTTACCATCTCCGTTTATATCGACGAAACGCACATCGCCCGGCACCGCTTTAGGCTGTATCAAAGACACATTTCCATCGGCATCGGTATGGGTATAACTGTTGATTTCATCCAGGTTCTGAAAAATACCGTTGGTCTTATACCCGTAGAAGAAAGGGAACGGCTGGCCGTTTTCGGCTCTTGATACGGTTCCCACATTCTGGTAATTGTCGTAATTTTCGAATCCGGTTTCATTACCCAATTTAATGAGTTTATTTTTCAGGTAGGTAGCATTCCCCCCGATACGGAAGTTAAAGTCGGATACCTTGAATCTATAGCTTGTTTCGAATTCAAAACCGGAGTTTTCCATTTCTCCGACGTTACCCCAGGGTTTGGATTCACCCACATAAGAAGGGATGGGCATTACCATTAGCATACCGTCCGTAATTTTCTTGTAATAATCACCACTGAATGTTAATGCATTTCCAAGCAATCCGAAGTCAATACCGATATTGGTCTGTATGGATTGTTCCCAACGCAGGTCTCTGTTTGCCAGTCCGTTTGGTTTGGTACCGTTGAGCAGTCTTATGGCATCACCTGTCCCGAAGAAATAATTATTTCCGGTTTGGGTAAGCGCTACGTAGCGGAAATCATCGAGATTTTCGTTACCGTTTTTACCCCATGAAAACCGGAGTTTTGTGCTGTTCAGCCAATCGGGACGGTTTTGTGCAAATTCTTCGTTCATAATATTCCATCCCAGCGAGAAGGAGGGAAAGGTGGCCCAGGGATTGTTGGTCCCGAACCTGGAAGAACCGTCGCGGCGAATAGTTGCCTGAAACATGTAACGCTCGGCATAGTTGTAGCTTAACCGTGCGAAATAAGAAGCCAGGGCATGAGGATTAGTAGCGCCTCCGTAAACCGACATGTCGCCGTTAGCAGCGGTACCGGTCGTAAAGTTAATATTCGCCTTGTTGGGATTTTCTTCCACCATATAGTAATTGCTGCCACCCAACTGGCGTCCGTTGGTTTTCTTCGCCGATTGTCCCAACAGTACGGTTACGTTATGTAGTCCGATGGCTTTATCGTATGATAATGTGTTCTCTAACTGCCATACTAAAGAACGGTTCATCTCCGACCATACGGATGATTTCTCAGCCTTATTGGATTGTCCCAGGTAATACACGGGAGTCCAACCGTCAGTACCCCAGAAAGCCAGATCCGTTCCAAACGACGACCGAAATTTCAGATTATCCCAAATAGTCAGTTCGCCCCAGAAATTGGCAATAAACTTGTCGGCATTTCCTTTCTCGCCCGGTAAAGTCAGCGCGGCCAACGGATTGACAATTTCATTATAGTCTGAGCCGGCAATGGTATAGATACGTCCGTTATTTTTATCGCGTACGGGACTAAAATTCGTTACGTTGGCATATCTTTCGAATACGGCATCCTCGTCTTCTTCATAAATTCCGAGGATAGGCGAGAAAGCAAGTGCACTGCCCAAAGGTGAACCATACTCCGAATTAGTGGTAATACCTTGCGACTGGATGCGCGAATAGGCCAGATTGGCGCCAAAGGTGACATTACTTAACCAGTTACGTTCATTCTTGGCATCCATGAGCACATACGTATTGTTGGAACGCAATGCAAGGCGTTTGTAATTGGAGCGGTCGAAATTTCCACCGACAATACCTTCCTGCGAATAATAACCTGCTGACAGGTAATAGTTGAGCCGTTGCGTGGTACCGCTCGCGCTGAACTGATGCTGGACTAACGGTGCATTATAATTGAAAACTTCCTTTTGCCAGTTTGTACCTTCCCCGAAGGAATAAGGATCGGCATAAAAGGGTGAATTTCCCCCGTTTATCCTGCCTTCGTTCATCAATATCGCGTATTCGGTGGCATTCAGCACTTCCCGTTCTTTCCAAGGGCTTTGCATCCCGTATGAGAAGTCGTAGGTAAAACTCACTTTTCCCTCTTTCCCCTTTTTCGTAGTAACGAGAATAACACCATTCGCGGCGCGCGTACCGTAAATAGCTCCCGAAGCGGCATCTTTCAATACTTCTATGGATTCAATATCGCTCGGGTTAAGGTAATCAATACCTCCGTCAATCGGCATGCCGTCCACAATATAAACAGGATTGGAATTGTTAATGGTTCCGATACCACGCACACGCACCTTTGCTGCGTCACCGGGCTGACCGGAAGCGGAAGTAACGGTAACACCTGCTGTAAGCCCTTTCAACGCATTATCCACCCTGACGGGAGCCGTAAAGGCGAGATCATCGGCAGTTACACGACCAATAGCAGCGGTTACCACACTCTTGCGCTGCACGCCATAGCCAATCACCACCAATTCATCGAGCACTTCGGTATCTTCCTGCAATTGCACGTTAAGTACTGTCTGATTGGTAATCGTGAATTGTTGTTCTAAGTAGCCGATATAAGATACACGAAGCGTAGCTCCTCTCGGTACGGATAACGCATAATTCCCATCTATATCAGTTACGGTACCAATCGTAGTTTCCGGAACGGAGATATTAGCCCCAATAACCGGATCATCATTTTCATCAGTCACCCGCCCGCTCAGACGTATTTCCTGTTGCGGAGCCTGCGTTGTTTCACTTGTTGCGGCCGTCGACTTATCAAAAATATAAATTTTGTTGTCTCTCAGCTCGTAACCGATATTACGGGGTGTAAACAACTGGTCCAACACCTGCGTAAGATCGGTATCGGTCACTCTGATAGTTACTGCATCATTCAGATCCACCACTTCCTTGCTAAACGCCAGGGTGTAGTCTGTCTGTTGGGTGATACTTTCCAGTACAGTTCTCAGATTTGTTTGGCTGAAATTCAGGTTCACTTTTTGTGCCGAACTGATTACGGTACTCAGCACAAAGAGCGACATCAGAATCATCCATCGCCTTTTCATTGGAATTTTTCCCATGGTTTGTTCTACATATTAAAAATTAGACATTAAAAATTTTTCACCTCACTAGAATTAATCTATCTCTCTACTTTTTATTACAGATACTGATTTAACACTTTTGAATGCTTGTTATCGCTTCTTTATAATAGACACAGGGAAAAAGAAAAAGGATGAGTAAAAAATAAAAATTTAACAAAACGATAAGAAAAACCGCAAAAAAAATAATGATAAATCCTTTGAATAACAGGGTGTAAGATAAAAAAAGAGAGACAAAAAAGGTCACAAAGATCCGGAGAAAAAGGGTCGAAGGACAACAGAAACAATATCCGAAACATATAAATATTATATCGGTCAATCGGAAGCGAAGAAGCGTTTTATATTTATTTTTCTCTCTTTCACTTCGATCTCAAAAGGATCGAGAACTGTAGTTTTACCGGCTTCGATCGTGAAAGTACGGGTATAATCTTTACACTCGGAGTGTTCAGGCAATGTTTTGGTATCGAAGGTAATGGTATAGGTTCCCATGGGCAGGAAAGTGATAAATTTTCCGTCGGCATCGGTGACAACGGTTTGAACAACTGTTCCGTCGGTATTTATTACTATAAATCGAAGACCTTCATACCTCGGCAGAATCTCCACACTATTCTCATCACTGATATAACCGACACTTCCCTGTAATGTACCGCTTTGTTTGAGGGAAATATTGATCACCGTTCTGGCACTTTTGGCAGTGATTTTCTTCCGGTCGAAGAACCAGCGTCCCGTCTGTATCGGCTTCACTATATACTCGCCGTAGGGTACCAGCGAGTAGCGAACCTTTCCTTCTTCGTCCGAAATAAAGGCTTTGTTATCAATGTTCAGCAGATAGCCTCCGGCCGGCTCATCTCCGTCATCATAACGGTTATTGGCGTTATGGTCGTAATAGACTTGAGCGACTACCTTGCTTTTCCGCCCCTTCATCGGCTGCGATTTGCTGAAATTCCATGTCACTCCCACCTGCACGTTGAACATATTACTGCTATTGATAAACGTGTATCTGTACCAATAAGCGTTCATAAAAAAAGCCATATTATCTTTTGCAAAAAAGTTTGCAGTAAGGTTCGCCGACGGCACGCTGCCCTGATACACATCATGGCTGAAGTTGATACCTGACGAGAAAGATAATTTTTTAGAAATATTTTTATTGATGGAAACCGAAGAGGTAAACCGGTTGAACTCCTTATGCTGTTGCTTCGCCATCATATATTCATAGAGATAGTAAGCTCCTTTCTGGTATGAGGCGTCTATCATCACTTCCCGGAATGAGTAATTCAGGGTTGTTTTTGCCTGTCCCGAACGGCCACCCTCCAAAGGATCGGCAAAAAATCCAGCCTCCAGTGTGCCGAAGAGGGAGTGCCTCGCATTGGGACTTTGCCATCGCCCTTGCCATCCCATGCGATGAGAAACCATTCGCACATTCCCTGAAACAGTTCCTTCATCGAGCCATGAGGTGTATGAGGGGGAACTTTCACCTTGATGCCGGTAATAGAGTGACGACGTTACTCTCCCTAATTTTGGCAATGAAAGCATGATATTTCCATAACTGTTTTCCGACCGGTAAGTATAGGTGTAGGCGTATGATTTAGGCGCCGTTCTGTTGTAACCAATACTGCCGCTGATATAGGTGTTTTCAGACAATCTTTTGTTGACTCCCTGCGTGAAGGAGAGAGTTCCTTTTCTGCTTCCGGGAAAATATCCGTCGCTGTAATAACCCGATCCGTCCAAAGCGACTCCGAAAGGTAGATTACCCCTGTACCTAAGTTCAGCCGCACCGGAGAATTTGCTGTCCGGCAGGTTCTCATAGCTGCTCAATGCTCCATGCGTCTCCATATGGATGCTCCAATTTTTCCCTAACAAGCTTCTCCACTGAAGGCCTCCTACATTATATATTGCTTTTTCATAAGGGTTTTTCTGGTAAATATAGGTTGCTTCCATACCCCTATCTGAATTATTGTCTCCTAATGCGCCTTGTATGTAAAACGAGTAATACTCGGTAAACCATGGCTGTGAACCTATCAAGTTAAAATTCTGATCGACCGCCCCGAAAGTGAGCGTTTTTCTCCTGTCGGCAGTCGACAATATTGCTTTTGCGCCCCGGCCAAATAGCGGTAACTCCGTCTGTTCACTCACGTTGCCAATAGTGAACTCATTCTCTTCAAGCTTATACATCAACGAGGTATTGGTAATCATGGGTGTATGGCCGGAATTGTATTTGTAGATATTCCCTTTCAGGTGGAGATAGCCTGCCGGCAGGTTCATATATCCCCCACCCTGTAATTGCAGCATATTCGAAGTAGCATTGTACTGCCGGTAGCTCAATGTAACGGAATTGTCGGCCAATCCCTGTCCGGGATACAAATTACGGGCGGGATTGGTATCTATATACTTCCTATCTGTAAAAACATTCTGCACGGTAACGGTCTTACTCCCAAAAATCGTTTTCTCCCTCCCTTTCATGGCAGTGATATGCACCGAAAATTGTCCCGATGAAAGGAGATTGCCACTGGGAATAAAGCTGTGGATAAACCGTTTCTGTTCCATAGGCGCCATGGTGATTTTCATCTCTGTAAAAGCAGGTGCTTCCCGCAGGTTGGGAACATTAAACACCAATGTCACCTCCTGATATGTGTTTCCGCTGTTATTCACCGTTACATGCACCCGCACCGAATCCTCCGGACGGGTTATCATCAGTGGGGCGTCATCCGTCATGAAAAATATCTGCTCCCGCTCTTCAATATCGATGTAGGTTTCCCGGGCCAGCACCCTTTCCTTTTTTTCATTGAGAATGATATACCTGATAGCTTTTCTTCCCGCACCGATATCCTTGGCTGCAATTAACCGGTAAGCGACAAAAACACTGTCGTTCTGAGCAACAGAAATCTCCCGTTCACCCTGTGAAAGGGAACGGAGTTCCGAGAGTGGATCCAACAGGACAGTTCCAGTGAATATCTGCTCCGATCGATTGGTTATCTTCAGGATATGACTTATAACCTGTGCATTAACCGAAGACTCCCGTATCTCCAAGCCGACCGGTTCTTCCGCAACAGATTGAGCCTTTATTCCGTGGAAAGTATAAAGACTGATGAGCAATAATCCTGTGAAGCAGAGCTTTTTTCTATTGCGGAACATTTGCTATCGGGGAGAAATTTCATACATAAGCGATGTCTCGTATTGTTCGGGAGGAACATTGAACAGGCGCGAATCATTCGCTTCGGTAAAATAGGTAATATCAAAATTTACAGGTGTACCCCCGGTAGAGGGTCCCTCCAGTATGGTCTGGGTACCAGTAGAAAGCGTACGGGAATATATATTTCCGGTTCCCCCGCTTAATTGCAGGTGAACAATATCCAACGGTAAAGTATTGCCGGCGGAGGAGGAGAAATGAGAGGATACGGATCTTACCGTAACCTGATAGGCAGTAGTGGCGGAAACAGATAATCCGTCAACATAAGTAACACTTTTGCCGTTGATATAATCCGCCATCGTTCTAAATTCCAGCAGTCCATTAGATGCTTCCGTAGAAACCCGGATGGTGTACCGTTTCTCTTCAGGAGGAGGATTACCCAGATTGGTTACCTGTATCTTAAAAGTATGTTGCAGTCGGGCTATGGGTATATTATTTTTATCGTATAGCGTATATTCTATCTGAAACGGATACTCTTTCCATGCCTGCAGGGAATTCAAATAGCTGCCGGGAGCGACCGTCAGATTAAATCCCATAATAAAATCAAAATAATCATTTTGATTTGGGCTGTTGTTTATGATGGGGGCATTGGAATTGGGAACAAGGTACACTTCATTCGGTCCGTTTTGAAATGGAACGGATAAAGGCATTCCTACCTGAGTAACGCCGGGGACGGGTCCCGGTTTCAAATTACCGGATGTTCCGGTCGGGGAAAAACTTATTTTGTCTGCAGGAAATTCATTCCCTCCGTTTACAACCGGGTAGTTTACTATCCGGGCGGATAATTTCCAGTTCTCGAAAGTAATATTTCCATTACCGCTGATTTTCAATCTGGTAATATCCGATTGTGATACGGCACCTGAATAGGAACCCACGCTAAGATAGTCGGATCCTCCCTGCCATGTCAGATTCACCTGACCGTATGCCGATATATGGAATAAGAGAAAAAGAAGTTCTATGTATATGAATAGCCTACTCATGAGTGAACTGCAGCTCTGCGGCTTCTATCGTGGTGCGGTCACCGTAATCGAGCATCACGGTGGCGGTATATCTTCCTTTTTCCAGCTCTTGCCGGAGAGGAATCTGCATGATCCGGCGGTCACCAGGCATCGTATAAAAATCGGCCGCTTCTATGTTCAATTCTTTACCGTCACCCTGGTTGAACAGACTGGCGCTCGCACGGCCGTTAATCCAAATATTACCCACATTGCTGAATAAGAGCATCAGCGAATTGGTCTCCTTATCGTATGCCAGATTCTCAATTTCCACTTTCTTTATTTCCGGAGCGTTGCCTTTACGGTATATTTTTATTCCCTGGCGGACATTGATCTTGATGGCTGCTCCCTGCGTATCTACGCCATCTACGGGATTCATCTGCGTTACAAATAGCATGGCCGTCTGTACATTCGCGTCACGGTCGATTTCCGCAGGTATGGTCATAGTCAGATCGATCTCCCGGCTTTCTCCCGGCTCAAGGGTCATATACATGCCACCGGGCAGGCTTAGCCAGCCGGCACAGGAATTATCCAGTGAATCAGGCGGGAACATAAGGTTGCCACCATAACTATCGTATTCCCAATCCCCCATTGTAAGGGAGAAATTGAGCGGATGATCTTTACTGACATTGCTGACCAGTACTTTCTGTGATCCTGTCTCTCCCGGGTCCAGACTATAATATACCCGCGGCGGAGACACCGAAATCCCTACCTGTGAAAAGACGGTGGAAGGAATTATGAAAAAAAGTCCGGCAAATAGTAAAAAACAGTGGACAAACAGATATCTCATCGATTAGAATATTTTATTCAGTCGGGTCGGTCGTCCCTATTGATTGTTAAATACAAGTAATAATACCCTATTGAATATAAGATAGAGGGAGAGAGAAACAATTCAACCGAAATGTTCTCCCCTCCTTCTTTCTATTTTTAATAAATATACTTTATTTTGATACTATAGTGTAGGTAACCTGTGCTGTATATACCGATTCGGCATCATCATGGATATATCTGTTAATGTACTTATATCCGGCTCCTGCAGCAGTGTTATCGTATGTTATATTATAATTAAGTACACTCCCACCCCGGGATGCTGTAATTATAGGGGTATCTCCTGTCGTTAAAGCTTGTTCATTAAATTCACCCACTGTGGTATTTGTTCCAAGTGATGCTAAAATCTTCACATCACCGGCTGATATAACCTCCGCTCCGTCACCTCTCTTAAACTCCCCGTTCGATTTCACATTTACTTGAAATCCTCCGGTACTGAATACGGTCAAATGATCTTTTTGCTCGGAAGAGACACCACTCGCATAATGATCTTTTGTTTCGTACACGAGATTTACTGTTTTCTGACTCGGATTAACAACAATTGTCTGGATTGGTTTAAACCTGATATTCACTGTTACATTATCCGTATTCGACGGACCTTCTGCTTTCACACTGTTCACACATACTAAACCGCAAATGATCAAAGCGGCGATTGAAAGAAAGTTTTTAGTTCTCATTTTTGAATTAATTTATAAAGTGTTTATTTCTTTATGCGGTCTGTTTAACGGCCGACCATGCCACAAATTTATATATAAAGGACATTTCATTACTCTTTATAGACAGCTGAATCCGCCAGATGTTAAGACAAAAATCCAGTAATCCATTGCTGTGCAATTTCTTTCGGGTTTTTACCTATTAAACTACTTGTAAAATAATCTTTTCTATGATCCGGATATCGAATCCTGCAGGGTGAAAGTGCAGATATCCTTAATACGAGTCAGTGAAGATGATTTTTGTATGCCTACTTATTTTTACTCTCTGTTCTATGTATAATCCATCATTTATTTAACCGACCCACGAATAAAGTTTTTCCGGGAAGCGCCTTTATTCCTTAAATACGGTTTAGAATACTAACCTACAACATATTACATCATATTCACTCAAAAAAGTGAGTCAAAGGTACGTCGACTTTTCGAAATAACAAAAAAAGGACATTATCTTTTATCTATTTAACATAGATAGTATTTATTAAATACTTTTAACTAAGGTTAAACATGCGTAATAAACTTAGTCCAAAATAGTTGTTTAAATTACATAAAAAACACACTGTTCATTTTTTAACGATTAATATAATAAATCATTAGATTTGGTGTCCGTTTTTTTATAAGATACTCTATTCGGCAACACATAAGTTGCATATTGATATATTAAGGATTTATAGTAAAACAAACAGGAAGAATGAACAAACAGGGAATCAGTGAAATCAGGTATCAGTTCTGCAGGGTTTATGAGAAGATTAAATAGAAACAGTAACCGTATCACCCTCGACAACAAATTTCACCGGGGATATTTTCTGAAGCTCCTTCAGCACATTTTCAATACCGGGTTGTTTGGTCGTTAGGGTATAACTGTAATTCAATGCTGCTGCATCTTGCACATGAAATTGCACATCAAATCTTCTCTCCAGTTCCTTTATCACTTCAGCAAGAGGGGTATCATAGAAATGGAGTACATTCTTTTTCCATAATGAAGCATTGGATGGATTGATAAGATTTCGCAAAGTTATTCTCCCGGTCGACTTATCATATTCTATTTTTTGTCCTGGCAACATGGGGTAGCTGTTTTGATGCACGTGAAAAGCGGTTCTCCCCTCATCCAGCACTACTTCTATAGTGTTGCTATTACCATAGGCTCTTACATTGAAAGAGGTACCTACTACCTCTGTCTCGGTATGCTGTGCGTGCACCACAAAGGGGCGGCTGCGATTGGAAGCCACGTTAAAATAGGCCTCTCCTTCGAGATAGATTTCTCTTTTTCGTAATCCGAATCTGTTCGGATAACGGATCTTTGTATCTGCATTAAGGAATACCTCTGTACCGTCCTGGAAAAAGATCCGCGCATCTTCTCCTTTAGGAACATATACTTCGGAATAGGTTGTTCCGGAGAAAAGATCAGTCTGTCTGTTCAGGTAAAAACCTAATCCTGAAAGAAGCAATATCGGCAAAAGAACGGCAACCACTTTGAGTAGATTTTTTCTGAAGCGGTTTTGGTAGATATTCCTGTCGATCCTTTTGTACAGGAGATCGGACTGTAATGGGGTAAATGATTTACCAAGGTCAGGTTCATTCTCCATCAGATAAGCATCTCTGTCGAGCATATCCGACAGGCATTGCTGCCCCTCGACCGTAGAAGAGAACCAATCGACCACCTCTACAGCCTCCTCTTTCGATGCCGATTCGGCTATAACCCTGTTAATAATATTTTTGTCCGATGATTGCATTTAATAAAGACTTTAGAGTCAAGAACCAAGACTTCTTAAACTAAAAGTGAAAAATGAAAGATTTCGGGTCTCGGACTTATGTCGCATTGATCCATTGGTAATTAGGAATTGGTAATTGCCAATTAAATCACTTTTCCACCATTCCACCATTCCACTTTCTATATTATATAGACACATATCCGGGTAAAAGAAATGAGTTTCGTTTCCTGTTTTTATAATAAGAGCATCTTAATCTGCTGAAAATAGGATCGTAATATTTTTAGAGATTCCTGATAATGGGACTTCACAGTATGAACTGATATCCCCATCTTATCGGCAATCTCCTGATTACTATCGGATGTCTTCAGTTTCCTCATACAGATTTCTTTTTTCTGAGGCGGAAGTTGTTCTATACATTTATAAAGCATTTCATACATCTGCTTTTCTTCCACCTCCCTCAAAATATCCTCATGTGCGGGAAAATCGATCTGCGCATTGACATAGTTAAGAGAAACTGCCTCCTTATGATCGCGGATCATATTCAGAATATAATTCTTTGTCATCGTATAGAGATAATTCTTCAAATTTATCTCTATATGAATATCTGCAGTGGATTCCCACAATTTTACGAACACATGCTGTACGGCATCTTCCGCCATTTGTACACTCTTGAGGTATTTCAGCGCCAATGAATAGAGATACCGGTGATATTTTTGATATATCATGGAGAAAGCCTCTTTATCCCTCTTTTTTAATAAGATGAATAAAGCGTGATCTTCATTTCTCTCCTTACCCCGGAACTCTTTTTGCATACAGCTGCCGTTCTATTTGTTGATTCAGTGATTGGCTGATCATTAATTACCAAATTTCAATTACTAATTACCAGCTATCAACTGTCCATTGTCAATTATCAATTGTTACCGAAACATCTGAACAATCCTTTGAATACCACTTATGAGCATATCTATTTCCTCTTTGGTATTATAAAAGGCAAAAGAAGCACGAACAGTACCTTCCACGCCCAGCTCGCGCATCAGCGGTTCAGCGCAATGGTGTCCGGTACGGACTGCAATCCCCATTTTATCCAGTAGGGTACCCATATCGTAGGGATGAATACCATCCACCAGAAAAGAGATTACGCTGCTCTTATCAGCGGCATTCCCCAGGATTCGCAATCCAGATACGGCAAGCAGCTTTTCGGTAGCATACCGGAGCAACTCGTGTTCATAAAGATCTATATTCTCTAATCCTATAGAAGTAATATAGCGCAGCGCCGAAGCCAATGCAGCCGTTCCCACAAAATCGGGAGTACCCGCTTCAAACTTGAATGGCAGGCTGTTGAAAGTGGTTTTCTGAAATGAAACACTCGAGATCATCTCTCCCCCACCCTGATAAGGGGAGAGTGCATCAAGCCATTTCTCTTTTCCATATAATACACCAACACCAGTAGGTCCATACACTTTATGCGAAGAGAAAACCAGGAAATCGCAATCGATCTCACGTACGTCCACTTTTCGGTGCTGCACACTTTGCGCCGCATCGATCAGTACGGGGATATCGTGCCGGTGTGCTATTTCCACGATCCGACTTATCGGATTGACTGTCCCCAGCACATTGGAGATATGGGTAACCGCAATCAGTTTGGTACGGGAAGTGATCTTTTTCTCCAATTCATCCAGGATCAGTTCACCCTCGGCATTGATTGGCACCACTTCCAGTTTCAATCCGTAATAATCACACTGCAACTGCCAGGGAACAATATTGGAATGGTGTTCCATAGCTGTGATCACCAGTTCGTCACCTTCCCGGCAGAAGTCCCTGCAAAATGATGACGCCACCAGATTGATCGACTCGGTGGCACCTCGTGTGAAAACGATTTCATTAGAAGACGCAGCGTTGATAAATTCCTGAACCGTCCTTCTTGAAGCTTCATGCTCATCAGTCGCCGCCTGGCTAAGGAAATGCACTCCCCTGTGTACATTGGCATTCACAGTAGTGTACATCTCATTGATCTTATCCATGACACACTGCGGCTTCTGGGTAGTAGCGGCATTGTCGAAATAGACCAATGGCTTACCGTATACCTCTCGCGAAAGTATCGGGAAATCGGCACGTATTTTATGTATATCGAGATCTTTCAATCAATTCAACATTCAAAATTCAAAATTCAGGATTTGACTACGTCGATTGTTAATTCAAGATTCCAAGATTTCAGAATTCAAGATTCTTCATTTCTCAACTTCTCCACTTCTTAGGCTTCTCCACTTCTAATTTCCAATCCACTAATCGTTAAATCAACAAATCACCTTTACTTACATACATTACAATTCCCACAGCGCATCAGTTCACCACGAAAACGCTTGTCGATAAGAGTAATCAGGCGATCCTGCAATGTAGGGATACGGATCATATCCACCACATCGCGAGTAAATGCCACCATAAGTAACAGGCGGGCTTCTTTTTTATCGATACCACGGGCGCGCATATAAAACAGGGCATCCTCATCAAGCTGTCCGGTAGTAAGTCCATGGGAACATTTTACGTCATCGGCATATATCTCCAACTGTGGCTTTGAGAACATTTGTGCTGTATTGGAAGAAACCAGATTACGGTTTGTCTGATAGGCCTGCGTTTTCTGTGCATCTTTCTCCACCAATATCTTTCCACAAAAAATACCGGTAGCCTTATCCTTCAACACATTTTTAAATAATTCGTTACTCATACAATTGGGCACTGCATGATCAAGAAAGGCAAAGTTATCGATATGCTGCGTTTTATCGCAGATAGCCAATCCTCCCGCATGCGCTTCGGCGTACTCTCCCAACAAACGGAACCTGTAATTGTTGCGTGTGTAGCCGTTGTGAAGTGTAATACCGCTGGTAACTACATTAGAATTCTCTTTTTGCTCACTGAAGAGATTGCTCAACCGGGTTACTTTTTCCGAATTCTCCTCCAGTTCGTAGAAATCAACTTGCGCAGAAGCTGCGGCTGAGATCTCCGTTACCTGGGTCACCACGAAGTGAACATCATCCACGGCATGGTCGCAGACAAGTAATTTCACATGGGCATTCTCTTCCGCAATAATCAATATTCTACGATTCACATTCAAATCTACCCCCCCTCGCAGGATATTAATCAACTGCAACGGCTTTTCAACCTCTACATTTTTGGGGACATATACTACAAAACCATCCTGGGCAAACATGGTGTTATAAGCCACTATGCCGTTATCCCTCATATCGGCAATCTGAGCATAATAAGTACCAAACTGTGCAGGATATTCTTTTGCGAATTGCAGCAAGCTACCGACAAAAACACCGGAAGGTAAATTCTCTGCTTGCTCTGCTTTATCATAATACCTGTCATTGATAAGAAAACAGGTATATGTAGAGAGGTTAGGCACGTCACATTTAAAAGCATCGTAAGGATTGACCGGGATAGGAATATTCCTTAGGTTCAATCCCAAATCTTTATCAAAACAGCGCATTATATTCGAGTGCTTGTATTCTTCCTGCTTTGAAGAGGGGAATCCAATCTGCGTGAATATATCGAAAGCTGCATCCCGGTGTCTGTTCAGCCCTTCTGCAGAATTAGCATCCAACTCACTGCGATACTGCTTAAACAGATCTATATATTGTTGTTCAATCATTTTTATCTAGGGGTTACGGGGTTACGGCCTTATCTTATCAGCCAATCGTATCCTTTCTTTTCAAGTTCTAAAGCGAGTTCCGGTCCACCCGATCTAATTATTTTACCTGCATATAACACATGTACGAAATCGGGTTTAATATATTCTAACAGACGCTGATAGTGGGTGATAAGAATAGTAGCATTCTCTCTGGTCTGCAGCTTATTTACACCGGCTGCGACCACCCTCAGGGCATCAATATCGAGACCTGAATCGGTTTCATCGAGGATAGACAACAGCGGGTTGATCATCGCCATCTGAAAGATCTCATTTTTTTTCTTTTCTCCTCCCGAGAAACCTTCGTTTACCGAACGACTTACCAGTTGGCTGTCCATACCCAGCAATTCACGTTTATCACGCATCAATTTCAGGAAATCTGTAGCCGATATGGGATCCTCATTCCTGTATTTTCTTTGCTCATTGACAGCAGCACGCATGAAGTTTACCATACTCACACCGGGGATCTCTACCGGATATTGGAAGCTGAGAAATATTCCCTCACGTGCCCTGTCTTCGGGTTCCATCTCCAGCAGTTCCTTTCCTTTAAAAAGAATACTGCCACGAGTAACTTCGAATTTCGGGTTGCCTGCCAGCACAGAAGCCAGGGTACTCTTTCCGGATCCGTTCGGGCCCATGACCGCATGTACTTCTCCGGCATTGACTTCCAGATCGATCCCTTTCAATATCTCCTGTTCTTCTACAATTGCATGCAGGTTCTTTATTTTTAACATATTATTTATTTTTTATTGAGTAACTACGGAGTAACAACTCTTACCATGAAATTGTTCTATCTTTATTCTTTACCCCTTTTCCTCTTCTGCTTCTTTGATTTTTTTGAAGAGGTCGGAAGCAAAAACGAAATCGTTCAGCTTTTCGTTGTCGGTTCCCATTACTTCCGATTTGTTCCCTTCCCATTCTTTGACTCCCTCATTGATGAAGATCACTTTGTCTCCGATATTGATTACCGAATTCATATCGTGTGACACTACTACAGTAGTCATTGAGAAATCTTTTGTCAGGTCGTGGATCAACTCATCGATGAGCTGGGATGTCTTGGGATCGAGGCCGGAATTAGGTTCATCGCAAAAAAGATACTTTGGATTCAAAGCGATGGCCCTCGCAATAGCCGCCCTCTTTTTCATTCCCCCGCTGATTTCAGAAGGATAAAGATTGGCAGCCTCCAGCAGATTCACCCTTTCCAGGCAAAACTCGGCCCGTTTTTTACGTTCACGACGATTCTTGCGTGAAAACATATCGAGAGGAAACATCACATTTTCCAATACTGTCCTTGAGTCGAAAAGGGCCGCTCCCTGGAAGAGCATCCCTATATCACGGCGCAACCGGCGTACTTCTTTCGATTTGAGTCCCACGAAATTCTTCCCGTCGTACCGGATCTCTCCCGAAGTAGGAGAAAGGAGACCGACAAGGCATTTCAGCAGAACAGTCTTCCCCGAGCCGCTCTTACCGATGATCATGTTCACCATCCCATTTTGAAAGGAAGCATTGATATTATCGAGAACAATCTCGCCGTCGAATTCCTTTCTCAGATTTTTCACTTCTATCATAGCGGCACTTCTTTACCCCAATACTAACTGCGTGAATACCAAATCACAAACCAATATCAATACGCTGTTGATTACCACTGAATTGGTACTGGCCTGGCCTACTTCCAATGCTCCTCCTTTAGCCGTATAACCAAAGTAGGCGGCAACAGAAGCGATAATAAAACCAAACACCATCGACTTGGCAATTGAGTACCAGATAAACGACTCCCTAAAGAAAGCCTGGATACCATATACATAGGTTTCTACCGATGGTGTCCCTAAAACCAGACAGATTATATAGCCGCCGGATAAACCGGTAAACATACTGAAGATAACCAATACCGGCATAAAAGCTACGAATGATGCTATCTTCGGGAATATCAAATAATTGGCAGAATTCACCCCCATAATATCCAATGCGTCGATCTGCTCGGTAATACGCATGGTACCTATTTCCGAAGCCACATTCGATCCCACTTTACCCGCCAATATCAGACACATAATGGTTGATGAGAACTCCAGGAGTATGATCTCACGCGAAACCATACCGACTGTGAATCGGGGTAGCATAGGAGAATCGATGTTCAGGGCAATCTGCAAGACAATCACCGCACCGATGAAGAAAGAGATAATCACCACGATCCATATTGAGTTCACCCCCAGGAAGAAGATCCCTTTTATGAATTCCTTCAGAAATTCACTCATCCTATCCGGAATAGTAAGCACCTTCTTCATCAACAGTGCATATTCACCTACATTTTCTATGGAACTGATAAAACTCATGTGGCTTGTTTGGGGCAAAGATAATCATTTTATTTTTTTATCGTCTGCGACAGCTTAAAGATCTTTCAGCTGGAGATCACTGGCCCCGCCATGGAGCCCTATACGCGTATTCATCAATGCCTTCCAGTGCTCCTGGTAATCCCCGTCGATATCAATCATGAAATCTTCCGATCCCTGTTCGTCCAATTCAGAAATCAACCGGTCTACCGTAATCAAACTGATATCCATGGCCGGCTGAAACGCCGGGACACGCTCATCACCATCAGAAGGCGTCACGGAAATAATCTTCAGCTCAACCAATTGATCCAGGATATCGTTGGTAAGCCGTCCGGGCACTTTACATCTGACCGATATCTGGTCGGCTGTGAGAGGCGGCTTTTCATCGGCAAAACGCTGCACAATTTCCGAGGCAATCATCAATGTAAAGAAATCCCTGTACCGACGGCTGATATTGCGCGTTTCCTTTTCAAACGAGAACTTACGCACGTTCTGCGCCGCGTAGGAGACCTCTGCGCCAATCAGCACGATGAACCACGACATCTGTATCCACAGTAGCATGAGGGGGATGGCGGCAAATGTACCGTAAATGGCATTGTAACGGGTAATCCACATCTGTCCGCTCAGGTAGAGCATCTGGAAGAACTGAAATGCGATCCCTGCAACCACTCCGGCTATCAGGGCATTCATAAACTTCACTTTTGTATTGGGCAGGAACTTATATAATGCAGTAAAAAGCAATATCATCACCACAAAGGGTACAATATCCAACAGTCTCGGAATAAAAGGATAGAGAATATAGATGATCTTGAGAGTATCGTTTTGCGGGTAGCTGAGAATATTCAGCGCATTGACGAGAATAAAAAATACAGGCATAAAGAGTACCATAGCAGTGTAATCGGTCACCTTTCGCCCAATCGCCCTTCCTTTATTAATCTGCCATATCTTATTCAGATTCCTCTCTATATCATTAAAGAGTACCAGGATAGTATATAGAAACAACAAAATACCTATTCCGGCAAATACACCCCCACCCTTTGCTTCTTCGAGCGAGTTATCGATAATCTGGAACAGGAGATTGAGAAATTCACGGGTCCGTCCTTCTGCCGACACCTCTTCTTCACCGGCTCCAGCCGGGGAAAGAGCTGAATTCACCGTTATCTCCTCACTTGCCTGATAAATCGTATCCACTGCCCCTATCCCCGCAGTAATGGTTATAGTACTATCGGTTCCCGGCTCCGGCGTTGCAACTACGATCTCATCCGCAGGCTTGTTACCCAGCATAAAATTGAAGATACTGCTCTCCATAATATTCTCGATTCCGAACCCACGGGCAATAGCAAAGATAATGGCCAGTAAAGGTACAATGGAGAGAAGTGTCCTGTATGTGAGCGAACGGGCACTGGCTGCAATATCCAGTTCCTGTACATTCCTCACGGTGAGCATAACCGTCTTTATGGCATCATACAGGATATTCTTTTTGCCGGAGAGTGTCTCTGGATTTTGACGCCAGATACCGTATGAGAGGAAATGGATCAACTCTTTTATCTTGATCTTCAGCCGCTCAAGTCTACCTGGCCGTTCCTCTTCCGGTTCGTATCTCTTTTTTTTCCTTGCCATGACTTTTCAACTTCGTTGCACTATTTCTCGCTATGACATAATATAAACAAGTTTATCTTCTGCTCATTTAGCTTAACGAAATAGTTCTTATAAAAAAGCAGCCGGTCTGTAAGCCGGGTTCTGTATACCGACGAATCGGATGTTTGTCATTTATCTACGGAAAAGTGTCACCACTCTCCTTTAGCGGCCTACCCCTCGGCATCGGGCGAGCAACCCTAAGTATCCGATATACATGGCCTTGCAACCCATAATGCGTACGGCACACTGCATTGCTGCAACGTCCGGTGAGCTCTTACCTCACCTTTTCACCCTTACTCCGGCACCGGCCGGAGCGGTCGTTTTCTGTTACGCTTATCTGCCCTCACGGACAGCTTCCCGTTAGGAAGTATGGCGCTCTGTGTTGCCCGGACTTTCCTCCTCCCGCCTGGCGGGAAGCGACAAACCGACCTGCTGCAAGTGCAAAAGTAATACTAAATTAGGGAATAATGCGAAAATTTGTGCATAAATGACTCATAATAGGTCTTAGAGACAGGGATATCAGGTGTGCGTCCTTCATCCAATTCCAACACAATGCCACCTTTTATCTTCTTCAATATTTTCACCTTGTCCATATTTACTATATAAGAACGATGGCAACGGATCAAAGGTGTATCTTTAGTAAGATGTTCCTCCATCCATTTCAGGGAGTTACGCAACAGAAATTTGGACACGCCCGACTTATTAAGGTAAAAGATAGTAGCATAATTATCTGCAGACTCAATATAGAGCAGATTTTCCAGCATCACCGATATTTTAAGATCCCCTTTCTCATCAGGGAACGCGATCAACGTTTTCGCACGGGTATCGGCAGATTTCTCCTGCTCGATATGTTCCAGAAGTGTACTTTTCTCTTTCCATGAGAAATAGAGCCAGGTGATGGCATAGGGTAAAAGCAGTACTAAGGCGGTATTGAAGAGGCTTTGCCGGAAGATCTCGGAGATATCCCTCTCGATCCCGTCTTTGGGAAAAAATCTTGCGAAGAGGGTATAAAAAACAGCCATCGAGACCACTTCGCACAATATCCATAATACGTACTGCCAATATAATACATCCCTTTTTTTCGAATAGGCTGTAAGGATCATCCGGCTGATCACCACCACTAACATACCGGTAAGGATGATCAGGCTCGAAAACGCAAAATACTTGGTATCCGAAATGCCGGGGTACCAGTCACGGGAACCGAACGGTTGAAAAAGATTGATAAACAGCAGGGCAAAAAGAGCTGTAAAAAGAATCGTTTTTATGCTGTTCCTTTTCTCATACAAATATGCAGGGATCTTTCCGTCCATTGTAGAATGAATTTATATGTCCACCCGGTACACGAACGCAGAGGCAAGCTTGCTTGCACTATGCTGAGGCGCATCTTATATTATGCAAAAGTAAATTTTTATTGATGACTTACCAAAATAATCGGATTTTCCGGCGGTTTTTTTCACCCCTGAATAACCGATTTCACCCCATATGCAGGATTCTGTCCCATTTTCATCGCACCCTTCCCTTTGATTTGTACAAGAGTGAGAAAGCCTGTTCTTTTGCTGAAAAAGCAGGTGAGTTATGATGAATTACAACGAACGATACATTACGCTGAATAACCGTTTCAAACAAGGAATGGACTGTCATATAGAAGAAACAGGCATCAACATACGTTTCTTCCGCTTCAACAGTCTTTCAAGTGACGAAAGAGGCGGCACGCTGCCACATACGGACAGTAACATACTCGAAAACTTTTCGTTCGAATACCCGGTATTCGCTCCTTCGGGCAAATCCAGGCAAAAGGAAGCCATATTGCTACTGCATGGGCTGAATGAACGAAACTGGAGTAAATATCTCACTTGGGCGGAATATCTATGTTTCAATACCGGTAAGCCCGTGATACTTTTCCCTATCGCTTTCCACATAAACCGTGCACCTATGACATGGTCGAATCCGCGTAGCTTAATGAGCCTGCTGAATTTCCGCAAAGAGAAGTACATCGACGATCGTACTATCAGCTATGCCAATGTGGCCTTGAGCGACCGGATCAGTCAGAGTCCGGAACGGTTTTATCTGTCGGGGAGGCAAACCTGGGCAGATTTGACAGTCCTGTTCGAAGAGATAAAAAACGGCCAGCATCCCCTTTTCAAAGAAGATGCGCAAATTGACATCTTTGCCTATTCGATCGGCGCTTTCCTATCACAGGTAGCCCTAATGGCTAACGAAAAAGGTCTTTTCTCGGATTCCCGGCTCTTTATGTTTTGTGGAGGAAGCATCTTTCGCTCTATGTTCGGCATTTCCAGAAGTATCCTGGACAAACCTGCTTTTGAAAAACTGCAGCAGTACTACATCCATATTTTTGGAAACGAAGCCGTTCCCCTATGGGAACGTGACAATGCTTTCAACGCTTTTCTCCGGATGATCACCCCCGAAAGATTTCGTTCCGAACGTGAAAAATTCTTCTCTTGTTTCAAAGAAAGGATCAGGGGGATTGCCTTGTCCAACGATCTTGTGATCCCTTATCACGGGGTGTTGGAAGCATTGGGTAAAAAAAATGCGGAATCGACCATCCAATTACTTGATTTTCCGTTCCCCTATACGCACGAAAATCCGTTCCCCCTCACTTCAAAAGATACCACCTCCCTGAACAATGCCTTCACCAATGTTTTTTCCCGGGCAGCAGAGTTTTTGGCATAAATTCATTTTGCACTCACTTAATGAAATAGTTCAGCTATTCCCTGTCAAATAACAGCGTTGTTGCTCCTTCGTAATAAATCGTCTTTGTAGAGGCGTCCTATCGGCACTATTTTTCCGGCTAAGGTCAATTGATTGCGTTCTATCATTTCGATAACACAAAAAAATGTTTATTGGCCATAATATGCAGTTCGTCGATTTTTTTTGTCAAAACGAAAAATTATACTTTTTTTTGTACGTCAAAAAGGTTTGGGTTATTGAATTCATCTTCCTATTCCTTTTAAGATTGGGTTATTCCTCATTTGTTACGATGTAAAAATCATCAATTATTTATGAGTCATAAAATTAAAAAAAACGCGTATTTCATTTCGTCGGCGCTTCTGATAATGCTATTCTCAACCGCCTGCGGAAACAGATCAAAAAATGACGCCAACACTTTATCAGCAAGGGTTTATCCAGTACAGGAGCTTACAAAGCAGACTGCCGTACTGGAATCGGTATTCCCCGTTACACTGAGAGGGGAAGAAGATGCTGAGATCAAACCGCGGGTGAACGGATATATAGACAAGGTATATATCGAAGAGGGCGCTGTTGTGAAAAAAGGGCAGGCGCTGTTCTCTATTAATTCGCCTACTTCCGAACATGACCTGGCCTCGGCAAAAGCAGCATTGGAGAGTGCAAACGCCAACCTCAATACAGCACGGTTAAATGTGGAACGCATACGTCCTCTTGCCGAAAAGAATATCGTCAGCGGGGTGCAGCTCCAAACCTACGAGAATGCTTATACTGCAGCACAAGCGGCACATAATGAGGCGCAGGTGGCATTAAGAGCGGCACAAGCCACTTCCGGCTGGACAACTGTCACCAGCCCTATCGATGGTATCGTGGGATCAATCCCGTACCGTAGCGGAAATATGGTTACCAGTACAACAACACTTACCACCGTTTCAAAGACCAACACTGCGTATGCTTATTTTTCCCTGAACGAAAAGGCATTATCATCATTGCTGGAAACTCTTGAAGGGGAAACACAGTCCGAAAAAATAAACAACATTCCTGAAACCACCCTCCTTCTGGCAGATGGGAGCATTTATCCCGAAAAGGGGAAAATAACAGCCATTTCCGGTATTATAAATTCCCAAACAGGTTCGGTTACCCTTCGCGCCAATTTCCCCAATAAGAACGGAGCGCTCAGAAGCGGAGCCAGTGGCAGAATATCCATTCCCAGAGAGCTGGATGATGTTTTTGTCATACCCCAAAAAGCCACTTTTACCCAACAGGACAAAGTGGTACTCTATAAAGTGGTGAAAGATTCGGCCAATGAAAACGACTCCACCGTGCAAACAATTATATCGGTACTTCCTTTGCCCGATGGCAAGCATTATGCCGTAACCTCCGGCTTGTCCGAAGGAGACAGGATCGTCGTGGACGGGATAGCCACATTAGCCAACGCACGAAAAATAAAAACGGAACGTTTTCGTTAAGCAAGAGCAGAACAAATTTATTTGTTTTGCCGAGCGAAGAAAACGCCTAATGTAATTGAACAACAATAATATGCTGAAAATATTTGTAGAAAGGCCGGTGCTTGCCACCGTTATTTCGATCCTGATAGTAGTGCTGGGGATAATAGGCCTGGCTACGCTCCCCGTAGAACAATATCCCAACATCTCTCCTCCCACCATACGTGTATCCACTAATTATAGTGGAGCGAGCGCAGAAGTGGTGATGAACAGCGTGATCATACCGTTGGAAGAGCAGATAAACGGTGTGGAAGGTATGACTTATATGACTTCCACCGCTACAAACAGTGGTTCGGGAAGCATCACTGTATATTTTGAACCGGGGGTTAATCAGGATATCGCTGCCGTGATGGTACAAAACCGGGTAAGCCAGGCAACCTCTCTCCTTCCGGCAGAAGTTACACGGTCCGGTGTAACTGTTGCAAAACAGCAGAGTGATAATGTATTGACAATCTCTTTGTCGTCTACCAATCCCGATCACGACCAGGCATTTATCCAGAATTATACCGATATCAACGTACTGCCTCAGATAAAACGTGTGATGGGTGTGGGTGATGCCAGCGTAATGGGAGCAAAGACATATTCAATGCGAATCTGGCTGAACCCGAACCTTATGGCATCCTACAATCTGACACCTGCCGAGGTGCAGGCAGCGTTAAACGACCAGAATGTGGAAGCAGCCCCGGGTTCAATCGGTCAGAACAGCGATCAGACATTCGAATATTCATTGCAATATACCGGAAGATTAAAGTCGGTAGAAGAGTTCGAGAACATTATTATCCGTTCTCAGGACGGGCATATACTCCGGCTGGGCGATGTGGCAGAGGTTGAATTAGGTGCCCTGTTTTACGCAGTAATGTCAGCTACCGATGGTACCCCTTCGGTAGTGATGCAGGTAAGCCAGATCGCCGGCTCCAATGCTACCGAGTTGATCAAAAATATAAAAGCGACACTCGATGAAGCCTCAAAGACGTTTCCTCCGGGTTTTAAATTCGTCTATATGTCAGATGCCAGCGAATTTTTAGATGCATCTATCTCCAAAGTTATTTCTACCTTCTTTGAAGCGTTCCTGCTGGTGTTTCTGGTCGTGTTTGTTTTCTTACAAAGTTTCCGTTCTACCTTGATCCCCGCAATAGCCGTTCCGGTAGCCATCATAGGTACCTTCTTCGTGTTGCAGGTAATGGGATTTTCGATCAACCTGTTGACGCTGTTCGCGCTCATCCTTGCCATCGGTATTGTGGTGGACGACGCCATAGTGGTGGTCGAAGCAGTGCATGCCCAGTTGGAGAAGGGAGCCAAGAATGCGAAAGAAGCAACTCTGTTGACATTAAAGGAGATAGCCCCGGCCATCATATCTATTACATTGGTGATGGCATCGGTATTTATTCCGGTTAGTTTTATCGGCGGGACGAGCGGTGTCTTTTACCGACAATTCGGTCTGACACTGGCAGTGGCCATTTTCATTTCGGCGATCAATGCACTTACTTTAAGTCCCTCGTTGAGTGCTTTGTTACTCACTTCACCGCATGCGGCAGAGGCGGCAGAAAAGAAAAATATATTCAAACGCTTTACGGCATGGTTTAACAAATGGTTCCAGAAACTGACCGATCAATATGAAAAGACACTGCATTTCCTGGGAAAGAAAAATCATCGTTGGATAACCGCAGTAATGATTATAATATTCAGCGTGGCGCTGTTTCTATTGATGAAGACTACGCCCACCGGGTTTGTTCCCCAGGAGGATAGCGGATCGGTACTTTGCATGCTCACCCTGCCACCGGGTTCATCGCTCGAGAGGACCGACTCTATGGTACATAGGGCGTACGAAATCGCAAAAGAGATCCCTGAAGTGGCACATATTTCAAGTATCAGCGGTGTCAACTTTATGAGCGGTCTGGGTAGCCCTTACGGCACACTCATCATCAAACTGACCCCCTGGAAAGATCGCAAAAGAACAGCTTCGGATGTGGTGACTGTTTTAACCGAAAAAACAAGTTCTATTATCGGAGCCTCATTTACGGTGTTCAGTTCTCCCACATTAAGGGGATTTGGGTTGAGTAGCGGTGTAGAGTTAAAGATGCAGGACAGGACAGGAGGGAATATCTATGATTTCTTTGATGTCACACAGGATTTTTTGGGTAAGTTACAGTCTACGGATCAAATCCTGACCGCTTACACCACTTTCAATCCCAATTTTCCCCAAAAACAGATAGAAGTGGATATTGCCAAGGTAAAAGAATCGGGATTGCAACTCAACGATATTTTATCCACCCTGCAAATGTATATCGGCAGTATGTACGCCTCCAACTTTACGTTGTATGGGAAGCCCTACCGTGTTATTATACAGGCATCGCCCGAATATCGTAAAAACATGGATAACCTGGATGCCCTTTTTGTGAAAACAGCGTCAGGCGAGATGTCACCTATTACCGAATACCTGACAATAACCGACTTTTCCGGGCCACAATCCTACACCCGGTACAATATGTACACGTCGATGGACGTAACCATTATACCCAACTTTAGTGAAGGATATAGTACCGGTGACGTTATCGATCTTGTCGACCAGATGGGAGCGGACGAGCTACCGGTAGGATATGGGTTCGAATATACAGGAATGACACGTGAGGAGGTCAGCAGCGGCAACCAGACACTGCTTATCTTCCTGATCTGTCTGGTATTCGTCTATCTCCTTCTTTGCGCCCTTTATGAAAGTTATCTCATACCTTTTGCTGTAATATTTTCGCTTCCGGTAGGTTTGGCAGGTGTATTTATCTTTTTGAAATTATTTGGGGTGACACAAGGTATTACCAATAACATATATGTCCAGATCTCCCTTATCATGCTGATCGGCCTGTTGGCCAAAAATGCCATTCTGATAGTGGAATTTGCCATCCAACGGCGAAAACAGGGAATGAATGTAGTGGATGCCGCCGTCAAGGGAGCGGTGGCCCGCTTGCGTCCTATCCTGATGACCTCATTCGCTTTCATTGCAGGACTGACACCCCTCTTTTTTGCAACCGGAGCAGGTTCTGTCGGGAACCGTTCCATCGGTATCAGTGCCATTGGAGGTATGCTGATCGGAACAGTGTTGGGAGTATTGATCATTCCTTCACTTTACATCATATTCCAGACAATGCATGACAAGTTTGCAAAATCGGGCATAGTGAACATAAGTGATGACCCAATAAACAAAAATAGCAATGAACAAAAATAAAAATATACTGCCGGTCATTTTCATAGGGATCGTCTTTGTTTTTCTGGGATTATCCTCCTGTCAGGTGTTAAACCGCTACCAAACACCGAAAATAGATACGTCGGACCTATACAGGGACAGTCACGCAGGTGATACAACCACCATTGCCGATATCCCCTGGAGGGAGTTTTTCACCGACACCTACCTGATTGGATTGATCGAGGAAGGCCTGGAGAATAATGCTGATTTGCAGGTGGCGGTAACCGGTATCCGCCAGGCCGAAGCGATCCTGAATATGGCGCGCGCATCCTATTTCCCCACTGTATCACTTACAGGCCAGGTATCGAATATGACAACGAGTGATGCCAATAAGACGCTTGGCTACAATTCAAATAACGTTTCATTGGGAATTGCCGCATCGTGGGAACTGGACCTGTGGGGAAAACTGAACCGCCAGTCAAGGTCGAAATATGCTTTATTGCTGAAAAGCCATTCTTATAGGAATCTCATCCAGAGCTCACTCATCGCTAATATTACCACCTCTTATTACTCTCTTCTGGCGCTCGACGAGCAACTGCGTATCACTACAGAAACAGTCAGGCTCCTGGAAAAAAATGTGGAAACAATGATGGCGCTGAAAGAGGCAGGCATGCAAAATGTAAATGAGGCCGCCGTAGAACAAAGCCGGGCTTTGATGTTAAGGACAAAATTGAGCATCTATGATTTAGAAAGTGCTATCCATCAACTGGAAAACGGTATTTCAGTGATGCTGGGGCGCAAACCCGGTGCAATAGAACGCTCGGCATTCGAGGCCCAGGCAGTCCCCGCAAGGCTGGAGACTGGTGTTCCCGCCCAGCTGTTGGCAAGACGTCCCGATGTAATACAGGCAGAACTTGACTTACGTGCTGCTTTTGAGTTGACGAATGCGGCACAGGCGAGTTTTTATCCCTCTGTCACATTGAATGCAGGTTCGATGATCGGTCTTGCGGCACCGGGTTTCACCAATTTCTTCAGCAGTGAGAATTTATTGGCCAATGTAATCGGGGGACTGACCCAGCCTATCTTCAACAGGGGACAATTAAAAGGAAACCTGAAAATAGCAAAAGCCCAACAGGAAGCAGCCCTGATTACTTTCAAGAACACTGTATTAAGGGCAGGACAGGAAGTATCGGATATCCTGTTTTCTTATGAATCTTCCGTCAAAAAAAACAGTATCCGCCAGGAGCAAATCAACTCAACCCAGAAAGCAGTGGAGTATACAAAAGAATTACTGGTCGCCGGTGAAGCAAATTATACAGAAGTGCTCACGGCAGAGCAAAACTATCTCTCGGCACAACTTAGCGAGGTAAGTGACAAGCTCGAACAATTGCAGTATTCAGTCAATTTATACCGGGCTTTGGGAGGAGGAGCTGAATGACTTACCTGCTGTTCCCTTTAGTTATCCTTATAAAAGGATAGCCGTCTGTTAAATGATAGTCGATTTATCAGGTTATCATATTTTTTTGTATTTTTGACTTTCTGTATTATCAAAAAAATGAAAAAAACGGCATTCGATGCAAGCCCCATCAACATACAAGGCTCATTTTGAAGAAGTGTATATCTCCTTCTATTCAAGGATGAAGCGTTTTGCCGGGCAATATGTGATCCGCGAGGAAGATGCGGAAAATATTGTCCAGGATATTTTTTTTGAACTATGGGAAAAACAGTCAGAGTTCACCTCTTTTATCAACCTCAACGGATTCCTGTTTATGATGCTAAAAAACAGGTGTATCGACTTTCTCCGGCGGAAGACATTGGAGCAACAGGCCGCAGAGGAAATACAATCTGAATATATCCATACCCTGAAACTGAAATTCGAATCGCTCGAAGCCTTAGAAAATAAATTCCTTACTGAAGCCGATATAGATACTATTATTCAAAATGCCATAGACAGGCTGCCGGAAAAATGCAGGGAAATTTTTGTGATGAATAAGATTGAAGGGAAGAAACAGAAAGTGATTGCTCAAGAACTCAATATCTCTATCCACACCGTGGAAAGTCAGATGGCCATTGCTTATAAAAAACTAAAAGAAGCATTAAAGGATTGCGTACCACTCTTTCTCTTCCTTTTTATTTGATTTTCAATAAAGTCAGGCTTTTTCTACGCTCAACATAGTCAACACAAGTTTCGCCTTTGTACTTGCTTAACGAAAAAATTTTATTTTTCTTTAGCGGATTTTTATTACTCACTCGTCTATTAATTATAATAATCAAAAATGGATAAAAAACTTTATCAATATTTTTCCGGGGAATTAACGGCGGATGAACGACTGGAATTGATTCATCGCATTGAAAACGACGGTCAGTTAAAAGCTGAATTTATTCGGTTACAGAACTTGACTGCAGTTTCACAACTTTCATCCCGTCCTACAGATCGAAATGAAGGAAAAAGTCATTTCAAGGCATTTACCAATCAAATCGAACGGAATATCCGAAGAAAGTTTTTTATCAGTTTTGCAAAATATGCTGCCATAGCACTTATTCTTATCACCGCAACCGTTTGGACTACACTGCATTTATCGGATATAGTAATAGATTCAACTATGAATACACTATATGTTCCGGCCGGGCAACGTGCCCAAATAACTTTGCAGGACGGGACAGAAGTCTGGCTGAATGCGCAATCGACATTGGTATATCCATCTCATTTCTCTAAAAAAAGTCGTACTGTAGAAATAACGGGAGAGGCATTCTTCGATGTGGCTCAAGAGAAGAAGAGACCGTTCATTGTCTCTACACAACATATCAACATGGAAGTACTGGGAACACAATTCAATGTCTATAGCTACCCCGATGCGGGTTACATCCAGACAGCGTTGGTGGAAGGTTCTTTGAGGATTTGTGAAAAACAGAATGGAAAAAACGCCATTTTATTAGCACCGAACGAACAAATGACTCTCAAAGAGAGTAAAATGAGCATCACACCTATTTCAAATCCGGACCACCTGCTCTGGAGAAAAGGCATTTATTCTTTCGACAATGAACGGCTCATTGATATCATCAAAAAACTTGAATTGTATTACGATGTCACGATAAAAGTAGAAGATCCTGAAATATTTAATGTCAGGTATACCGGTAAATTCCGCCAACGCGACGGCATCGATGAAATCCTACATCTTATACAAAAAATTCAACCATTTAAAATAGAAAGAGACAGAGACAATAATATCATTACGTTAACAAAATAGAATGTTTTCGTTAGGTCAAATAGGAACAGCCAACTTGTGCTATAATACCATAGCGAGAAAAGGTCTGATTAAATTAAACATTTTCATTAACCCACTTAAAACAGTATTGCCTATGAAGGATGACTTTCCAAAGTAAAAGCGACAGGTGCGCCAACACCTATCGCTCAATCAAAGTAAACACAGAAGTAACAAATTTAAGTATTCACTTTAAACTTACAAATGTATGAAAATAAACATTTCATCAGATCACTTTTTAATAAAAAAAAGTGATTGTAAAGATTTATTTAAAATCATGAAAATCTGCTTACTATTTCTATTTGCCTTCACTTTCCAATTGACGGCGCTTAATACCAATGCACAGGATGCGGTAATTGAACTAAAGTCAAACTTTGTCACTATTGGGCAGTTAATCAACGAAATTGAGAGACAAACTGATTATCTGGTTATTTACAGCAACCGGGAAGTAGATACTAACCGGAAAGTAAATTTCCAACAAAACTCGGATAAAGTATCGTCTTATCTAAACACTGCTTTCTCAAACACCGATATCGGTTATAATTTTGAGAATGATTATATTGTACTTTCAAAGAAAGCATACCAAAATACAATAGCCATAACACGGCTAATTGAAACGGTCCAGCAGCAAGGCAGAACCATAACGGGTAAAGTAACCGACGAAAACGGAGAGCCGGTTATCGGGGCAACTATCGTTGTTCAAGGTGATATAGCTAAAGGAACAGTAACAGACATTGAGGGTAGATTTACAATCTCTAACGTTCACGAGAATGCCATCTTAGATATTTCTTTTATGGGCATGATACCTCAAAGTATTCCATTAAGCGGAAGAACTACAATCAATATAACCCTGATAGAAGATATAGAAATATTAGACGAGGTTGTTGTTGTGGGATATGGAACGCAACGAAGAGCTAATCTGACAGGGGCAATTTCATCCGTAAGTACAGAGAAGATACAAACTACAACCCATTCAAGTCTTGCACAAAAACTGCAAGGAAAAGTATCCGGCCTAAATATTAGACAAAATTCCGGACAACCGGGACAGTTTGATAATAATATACAAATTCGCGGCTTTGGAGATCCATTATATGTTATTGATGGTATCATAAGGAATGATGCAGGAGCGTTTCAAAAATTAAATCCTGAAGATATTGAAAGTATAAGTGTACTAAAGGATGCTTCTGCAGCTATTTATGGTATTGGAGCTGCAAACGGGGTAATAATTGTTACAACAAATCAAGGAGCCAAAGGCAAAACAACGTTTAATTATTCAATGGTTACAGGGCTTTCCACTATTACCGATCGTGCCAGACAGGCAACGGCTGCGGAGTATACAATGATGTTAAACGAAGCAGCACTCTATTCTAACCCAGGTAGAATTTCTTCACCTGCTTTTGAACGAGAAGAGTTGCAAAAATGGCAGGAAGGAACCCTGCCGGGTTATGAAGGTACTGACTGGTGGAAATTAACAATGAAGGATTTCTCAACTCAAACTCAACATAATCTATCAGCTAGTGGAGGAAATGAGAATATTACCTATTATATAGGATTGGAATATGTTAAAGATAATGGAATGTTACAAAGCGGTGATCTGGGCTATGACCGTGCTAATTTGAGAAGTAATGTTACTGCCGACCTTACAAATAATCTTCGGGTGCGGGTTAATATTGCAGGTTTGTATGATAAAGCATATCAACCAGGAGAAAGTTTTCAGCAGATTGCTAGAAATACAATTGTAACCCTGCCCACGGAATATCCATACGCGAATAACAATCCGTTATATCCTGCCACCACCAACCTTGGAGTTACTCCATTGGCAGCATCGCAAAGAGAATTAACAGGTTTCAATGAGAACGAAAATAGAAATTTACAATCAAGTTTTGAGTTGAAATACACTGTTCCTTTTCTTAAAAATTTAGTTATAACAGGTCTGGGATCGTATGATCAAGGAACTTACTTAAATAAAAATCTTTATAAAGCATTTTATACGTATACGTATGATATAGAAACGGATACTTATAATCCTATCTTTCGCAGACCCGATCAGAATCTTTATAACCAGTCTACTGTTAATAACACATATATGCTGCGTATCGGCGCAGATTATAACATAGTAATTGGGGCGGATCATGATGTCAAATTAATGCTGGTTGCTGAACAGTACAAAGGTTGGCATCGTGGGCTGGAAGGCAGAAGATACTATGGAGATTTTTTTACAAACGATCAGCTTCGTTTTGCGAATGAAGCCAACCAAACGACCAATGGGTGGGAGGATCAAAATGCAAGGATAAGTTACATTGGAAGATTAAATTATGCTTTTGCTCAAAAGTATCTGATTGATTTCGCATTTAACTACAACGGCTCTTATCGTTACCATCCAGATAATCGATTTGGTTTCTTCCCGGTTGTCTCCGGCGCATGGAGAATATCTGAGGAAGAATTTTTAAAAAACAATGGGAGCGTTATTTCAAATTTAAAATTGCGTGCCTCCTATGGTGTATTGGGAACAGATGCGGGAAATCCTTTTCAATACTTGCCCGGTTTTACATTTGGGGGCACCAGTTTTTGGGAATTTACAAACGGAACCCAGTTAAATGGACTTCAATCTCCCGCGCTTACGAATAACTTATTATCGTGGTTGACTAATGAAACTGCTGATATAGGTTTTGATCTGAGCTTGTGGAATGGAAAACTAGATGTGACTTTTGATGTATACAACAGGGAACAAAAGGGTCTATTAGCTACACGAGCAGCATCTTTACCAAATACATTTGGAACAACCCTTCCGCAGGAAAACCTGAATAGCAATCGTCAAACTGGTTTTGATCTGGAACTTGGACACAGAAACAACATCAACGGATTTAACTATGAAATCCGTGGGAACATGAACTGGGCCCGGACGATGATACGGCATAGAGAACGGGGCCCTTTTCAAAGCCAATACGACAGATGGTTAAGTAATGATGCACCGGACAGATGGACAAACTATGTTCGCGGATATCAAACGGACGGTCAATTTACAAGTTTTGAAGAAATAAATAATTCTCCTCTTCAGGAATTTCAATCTATTAGAGAAATACCGGGAGACTACAGATTTAAAGACATAAACAATGATGGGATTATTAATGGTAACGATGCTGTGGTTCCTTATAAATTTGGCACCACTCCGTTATTAAATTTTGGGTTGATGTTTAATCTTAATTGGAAAGGTTTTGATGCAGCCATATTGTTTCAGGGAGCAAGTGGATATACTGTGAGATATACTGAAACGCTTGCCGAGTGGTTTTGGTTTTCAGGTAGCTTGCCTGCATATTTTATGGATAGGTGGCATCAGGCCGATCCATATGATATAAATAGTGAATGGATACCTGGGAAGTGGCCCGCTCCCAGACCTAATGCAACCCAACCTATGCAAAAAAGTGTAGAAAGTGATTTATGGAGAAGAGATGCAACGTATGTCAGATTGAAGAATCTGGAAATCGGATATACTTTTAAACCTGAAGTATTGGAACTAATAAAGGTTCAGCGTCTTCGTGTATATACAAACGCCTTTAATCTTTTAACCTGGACTAAAGATCCGTTAGTGAAAAAATTGGACCCGGAGAAAACTGCAGGCAGTGGTACAGCCACATATGGGCACAACTATCCTTTAACCAGGAATTTTAACATTGGCTTAAATGTAACATTTTAGTGGATTTTTATAATTATTATAAAATTAACAGTCAATAAATATGAGAACTTTAAGATATATAACATCAGCTTTACTTGTAGTAACGCTATTGGTAGCACCCGGCTGCAATGATGTCCTGGACTTGCAACCACAAGATAAAATGCCTCTTGAAAATGTATTCAGTGATCCTAATGGGTTAAAACTATATTTGGCAAATCTATACTACCAGATGCCTGTTGAAGATTTCCGCTACGGAGAAGAGGGCTGGCATTCCAACACCAATGGAGGCAGGAATAGGGCAATGTACACCGATGAAGCGATACATACCGAATGGTTAGGTAATTATGGTGTGGCAAATAGCTCCATGGCTCCTCATTATTGGGTACAAGGTTACCGCTTGATACGGGATGTCCATTTATTATTGGATGCGATACCCACCTTGGACGTTACAGATCAGGCTAAAGATTATATGACGGGAGAAGCTCTTTTCATCCGGGCTTATGCTTATTTTGGGCTAGCTATGCGTTATGGCGGTTTGCCGCTAATAAAAGAAAGCCAGGAATATAATCCCAATGATCTGGAGTCTCTCAAAGTTCCTCGAAGTACCGAGAAGGAAACGTTTGAATTTATATTAGATGAACTGGATGCAGCAACAGAAAAATTACCTGATTCCTGGGGAGAAGAAGAAGGAAGAAGAGCCAGTAAAATGGTTGCACAGGCGCTTAAATCAAGGGTCGGACTTTATGCCGGTTCATTGGCCAAATACTGGTATTTAGCAACTCTTCAGGGAGAAGCAGTTGATAAAAAGTTGGTGGGTATGGTTCCAAGTGATGCAGAAGCATTCTTTGCTGCTTCCATAGCAGCATCAGAAACAGTAATAAATTCAGGTAAATATTCATTGTATGCACCCACACCTGACTCGCCTGAAGAAGCAACTGAAAATTATATTAAAATGTTTCAGGATCCCAATATTGCCCCAATGGAGGCTATATTTATCCGCGGGTTTAATGTTGTAGGAAGAGGTCATAACTATGATTTCTGGTTCAGTCCTGCCCAGGTAAGAGCCGGGGCCCCCTATCCGGGGCGTATGAATCCTCTGGTTGAAATGGTTGATCTTTTTGAGGAATATTCTCTTCCAGGGGAGCCGGCCCCAATTATTACCACTACCGATCCCAATGATGTGGACGATTATAATGGATATAATCCATCAAAAACCTATCTGCATTTTGACGAACCGTTGGATCCTTTCAGAGACAAGGATGCCAGGTTGCACGCTTATACTGTCCTCCCGGGGAGTATGATGAGAGGCGTTAAGATTGTAATACAGGCCGGTTTAATTATGCCGGACGGTACCCCACAGATAAGAACAGGGGTCCCCTCCGAAGGAATAACTGTTAATGGAGTGACATATTGGCCATGGGGAGCACAAAATCCGGATGACTATTCGGGATTTAATTCCAATTCCAGTGTGGCCAGCAGAAATACCAAAACCGGATATTCAATGCGGAAATTTCTTCAGGAAACAGGGACCGCGCAATGGAATGCCGGCACTTCTGATTGGATGGATATAAGGTATGCCGAAGTTTTGTTAAATTATGCAGAAGCTGTTATTGAAAGTGGACTGGGAGATGTTGATAAAGCTACAAAAGCGTTGAATGATATAAGAAGACGTGCCGCCTTTATGGCCCCAGTTCCACTTACACAGGAGAATGTATTCCGTGAGAGGAGGGTCGAACTTCTTTTTGAAAATAAAAGGGATGCAGACATGAAAAGGAGGAGGGAGCACCATGTATATTTTAATAATCGGTTGGCATGGGCAATGCTGCCGGTATTGGATCTTAGCGTAAGCCCGCCCAAGTACATTTTTGTAAGAGATCTCTTTCATGCAGCCGTTGAAAGGCCATTTCCAATTAACTGGTATTACTATCCAATCCCAGGTATTGAAGCTAACGGTTTGATTCAAAATCCAACAGGTTAAATGAAACGAGTTTATAAAATTTTCTGAGTAAGTACAGAATACTTAATAGTTTAATTATTTTCAATAGTAGGGGTTTTGAATATCAATAGCTATAGTAGTAAAGATAATGCAAGCTAATTTCAACCTGATACTAACATCATCAAAATTTTATAAAGAAAATGAATTTTAAAATTAAACATTATGAATAGTTGCAAATATATTGTGTTTTTTATCGTACTGGCTTTAGTATATTCTTGTGAAAAAGATAATTATGATGCTCCCAGCGCTGAATTGTTTGGGACCTTTATTGATGCGGAAACCAATGAGCCTGTCCAGAGTGAAATTGTGCAGGGTGCTGTAATTCAGATTATTGAAGAGGGGTGGGTGTCGGGCCAAACAAATATAACACAAACACTTGTTGTTAAGCACGATGGTACGTATCGGAACAGTATGATTTTTCCAGGTGAATATAAGATTAGTGCAGTACAGGGAAATTTTCAACCAATAGCACCTATAGAAAATTTCGAAATCAAAGGAAGTACCAAACTTGATTTCTTGGTAACTCCCTATTTAAGAATCAAAAATGCTTCGATTATTCGAAATGGAAGTATTGTTACAGCTACGTTTAAAGTTGAAAAAACAACCGGTGATAATATTGCCCGTATTGGATTATTTTCACACCCTAATATAGCTGTAGGTGCCAATACAAGTCTTGTAATGTCGCAAAGTACTTCAGATTTAAATTCCGATCCGGACAAAATTCATACCCTTCTGATCGATTTAAATAATCCTAATTTTATAGCCGGAAGGTCGTATTATTTTCGTATAGGAGCTTTAAGTAGCGCATCTGGAGCGAGGTTTAACTACGCGCCCGCCGTTAATATAACCATTTAGTAATTTTTATTAAACGGGGTTGTCTTGGAAAAATTTAGATGAATGTTTTTATGAGGCAGCCTCGTTTAATATATTAGCGCTCAAAAAAATGAAAAATATATTTATATCCTTCTTGATCTTTATTTCGATTATTCCTAATTCAGATGTCTTCTCTCAGAAATTATTTGTAACATCGGGGAAAACTATAATAGAAACAGAAACTACCGAACCATTTTTATGGATTGGAGATACTGCCTGGGAATTATTTAATGCTTTAACCAAAGAAGAAGTGGTTTTCTACCTTGACAACCGGGAAGAGAAAGGCTTTACGGTTATACAGGCAACAATTATGATGGGTGGATTTAATCAAAGGAATGCCTATGGTGATTCCATTTTTTTAAATATGGACCCGGCACGCCCGAATGAAAAATATTTTGAATATGTGGATTTTGTTGTAGATGAAGCAGAAAGGAGGGGGATGTATATGGGGTTACTTCCAACCTGGGCAAATAATGTGGTTGACCGTAATGGGAGAGGTGCTAATTTTAACGTTGAGAATGCTTTCAACTATGGCAAATTCCTTTCCGAAAGATATAAAGATAAACCTGTTATTTGGATATTGGGTGGGGACAGGAATGTACAAACTGACCAGGAGTATCTGATTTGGGAAGCAATGGGCAAAGGCTTGCAATCGGGAGATGGTGGCAAGAATTTGATTTCTTATCATCCCACTGCTCCTATTTCTTCTCATTTTTGGTTTCATAATGAACCTTGGCTTTCATTTAATATTATCCAAAGTGGCCATTTCAAAAAATTTCAAACAGAGATTTATGAATTTGGGATGGTATTTCAACAACTTATCCCCTTAAAACCATGGGTAAATGCCGAACCTGCATATGAAGATATTCCAGTATTGTTTTGGCACTTCAATGATTATTCTCAATTTGGGAAAAAGAAGGAGGATGTAATTGGTGAAGATGGATTAATCAAAGACAAGGATTTTTTCCCGCATGGCTTTTTTGATGATTATGATATTCGGATGGAAGCTTATTGGACCTTCTTCTCGGGCGGGGCAGGCTATACCTATGGGAATAATGCAATCTGGCAAATGTATAAACCGGGAACAAGGTATGCTGTCCCCTGTCTGAACTTCTGGGATGAGGCATTGGATCGTCCGGGTGCTGAGGATATGAGACATGTGAAAAAGCTTTTCACCCGATTTCCCCTGGGAAGTTTTCATGTGGATCAGTCAGTGATCTATGGTACTAATTTTTTAGGTGAGGATAATATCCGTGCAATTGTTGCTAATGATAAGTCTTTTATCTTATTGTACCTGAATAAGGGACAAGAGGTTAGTGTAAACTTAAGTAAACTGGTCCGTTCAGGAACAGCCGCTTGGTTTAATCCGCGTGAAGGAACAATAGATGAAATAGGATTCGTTGAAAATAAAGGAACCCGTTTATTTGATCCACCGGGTGAATTTGGACAACATGGTAACGACTGGATTTTGGTCTTGGAGGCTGATTAAGTTCGATTTCATAAAATGTTGGGTAATTTCAAATATTCGTGCTTTAGAAAATGATTCCAATTCAGCTTCGGGGAAGTGACTAAAACACAATTCTCCTCAGAGGTCTCGTATTTTGATTATGACTAGATTAATATATTTCAGATTGTTTGTCCTGATTTGTATCATTACAAATACGAGTCCGGATTGTTTTGCACGGAATCCTCTCTTCGAGCATGCCAAATCAGATACGGTTAAAATATTCAATATTAAAGATTATGGTGCGGTAGGAAATGGAAAAACAATTGACACAGAGTCTATTAATAAGGCGATTAGCGCCTGTTCAGATAGAGGAGGAGGTACGGTACTGGTGCCGGAAGGGAAATTTGTTACCGGTACTGTTCTCCTAAAAAGCAACGTCACCTTGCATCTTGAAAGGAATTCGATTCTTTTGGGAACAGATGATATTTCTCAATATAAATACTATAATATCAGAAAAAATAATAGTGAACGACCCCTGCATCTTCCTCTGCACAACAATTCTGTATGGTCACGTGCTCTGGTATTACTTGACCAGGTCCGGAATGTAACAATTACAGGATCCGGCAGAATAGATGGAAATACGATTGTTGACAAACAGGGGGAAGAAGGGTGGAGAGGGCCGCATGGTATCCTTATCGGGGAATCCCAAAATATCGAAATATCTGGAATAACGATTTCCAGATCGGGGAATTATAATATTCTGGGGGCCGATATTGAAGAAGTTGAATTAACTAACCTGTTTATTTCAGAAGGTTCAGACGGTATTCATATCCGTGAAGGCAAAAATATACGGATTGAAAACTGTAAAATTTTTACCAGTGACGACGCGATCGCGGGCGGATATTGGGAGAACATGTTAATCACAGGTTGCATTATTAATAGTTCATGTAATGGAATAAGATTGATCTTGCCCGCCACCAACCTGGAAATAATGGATTGTGAAATATTCGGACCCGGTATTTTTGGTCATCGGAGAGGTTCGTTAAACAACCCCTTGGTGACCAACTCCCTTACAGGGATTATTATGCAACCGGGTGCATGGGGCCTTGGGCCCGGAAGTCTTGATAAAATATTTATTCACGATGTTCGGATAAGAGATATGCAGACCGCGTTGACCATTGTATTGAACGAGGGGAATCACGCTGGCAGTATCGATATTGAAAACATCACTGCAACAGGAATATACAGGAATGCCTGTTCGGTTGAGGCATGGGCGGAGGGAAGTAAATTTGAAAATATTAAGATAAAAAATGTCTCGGTAACTTACCATGTTGATGATGAACAGGTTTTAGGTACAACCGGTTTTTTCAGGCCTCGTACCGAATCCAGAGCGCTTCCGTACTGGGGATTTTATGCCCGCAATGTCGATAACATCGTGTTTGAAAACGTTACGTTCGATTACTTGGGTAATAAAGAAATACGTCCCGCGATGGGTTTCGAAAAAGTGAACGAAGTGATACTTGACGATGTAAAATATCGAACTGTTTCCGGAATCGACCCACTCAAACATTCCCAAAATACAACTATCAAAAAATATAGTTTAAAACCAATTAATTAGAATTAATATGAAGGTAGGTATAAGATCTTTAAAAATATTTGTAACAACAATTCTGGTGGGTATTATATATTCCTTTGATATGAAAGAGGAATGGATGCCGTTGTTGGATAAAGAACTATCGGCATGGGAAATGTACTTGAGCTTTAAACACAAAACGGGTTATAACGGACAAGTACCCAGGGATGAAGATGGCAAAGAACTAATGCCGATAGGATATAATAAAAATGCGAATCAGGTCTTTTCAATAATTGAACAGGAAGGATCCCTTGTCCTGCGCATCAGTGGAGAAATATACGGATGTGTTTTTACCAAAAAAGAATTTGAAAACTACCATTTAAAACTGAAAGTGAAATGGGGGACTAAAAAATGGGATCCCCGCTTAAATGAACCAATGGACTCTGGCATATTATACCATTCCCAGGGAGAATGCGGAGTAGATTACTGGAAGTCATGGATGCGGGCACATGAATTTCAAATTATGGAAGGAGGGTTTGGGGATTACTGGTGTATTGCTGCAACTGGTGGCTTGATTAAAATGGGCAACCCTGAAGCCAGGAATGATATGGGAATCTACGATCCAAAAGGCATAGATACCCCAATGGGAGTAGGTGGTTCACGAAGCGGTTTTGTACGGCATAGCAAAGATTATGAAAAGCCCGGTGAGTGGAATACTGTAGAACTAATCTGTTTTGAAGATAAAAGCCTCCACATTGTAAACGGACATGTGGTGATGGCTCTTTCAAAATCTGTGTACCTGGAGGATAATGTTTTTCATCCGCTGGTAAAAGGAAAGATTCAACTACAAAGCGAAGCAGCAGAGGTCTATTATAAAGATATACAAATCAGAAATATTGAATCGTTGCCGGACAATTATACAGATCTGTTTAACAGTAATCAATAATCATATGTGGGAAGATTTATTATGTAATTAATTACGGGAGCAAAAAATAAATGCAATGAAAAATAAAACAATCTTTTTAATACTGGTATTAGCAGTTAATATCATTTTGTTATATGCCTGTAGCCAGCCTGAAACCAATCATTATATCATTTATCCGGCTCCTTTGGAAGAGTCGTTAAGCCAGTACTATAAAGTTTCTGTTGAGGGAGAAAACGTGCCCGTATATAGGGTTAAAGTAGCCCCCAAGGAACAGGAAAGACGATGGAAAGCTATGGATGACAAAAAAAACTCAGCGAAATATTATGAAGAAGCAGCATTTGCATATTTTGATATGAATGATGAGGTTAGTATAACCGTTACAACGGATGAAGAAATTCGTTCAGTGAAAATATTGCCCAGCTCTGCCGGGATCATTACCAATACCGAAGGTAAATCAGTATCTTTTCAGATAAAATCACCCATACATCTCACGATCGAAATGAATGGTGAATGGGTTCGGTCATTACATCTTTTTGCAAATCCCTTCGAAGAAGATGTACCCGATCAGGATGATCCAGATGTTATCTATTTTGGCCCGGGAATTCATAATGTGAGTAATCTGGTAATTGGAGATAACAAAACTGTGTATGTCGCGGGAGGGGCTATTGTACGTGGCATTATCGAGCCGGATGAACCATTCACCATCAGCAGTTATAGTGGATTAAAAAGATATTCCCCTTCTTTTGATCTTCAGGGGCGGAACATCACCTTCCGTGGGCGAGGGATTGTAGATGGCAGCCTTTGTTCTACCCATTCACGTTTTATGATTTTTGTGGAAGGATCTGATATAAATCTTGAAGGTATTATTTTAAGGGATGCCAGCCATTGGACTATCCCTGTGCGGCGGTCGGATAGGATTCATATCGATAATCTAAAACTTCTTGGGTACAGGGCCAATTCAGACGGTATAGATATTTGCAACAGCCGGGATGTTTTGGTGGAAAATTGTTTCATCCGCACACTCGATGATCTTGTCGTTGTAAAGTCAGATAAAGGAGAAGGTGAAACAAAGAATATCGTCACCAGGAAATGTGTGTTATGGAATGAAGTGGCGCATGCTTTGAGTATCGGGGCAGAGATCAGCGAAGATGTCGATAATGTTATTTTTGAGGATTGCGATATTATCCATGATAAAGGTCGGGAATGGTCCTTAAGGATTTTTCAGTCCGACGCTGGACGGGTCAGTAATGTTCGGTTCGAGAATCTTCGTATTGAAGAAACACAACGCTTTATTTCACTATGGATTAATAAATCATTCTGGACACGAGACGAAGAACGTGGCCATATACAAGGAGTTGAATTCAAGAATATCTCAGCTACCGGTAATTTACTAAACATAGAACTGGCAGGATATAACAAAGAACATTTGGTAGAAGACGTGTTATTTCAAAATGTGATGTTTAACAACAAAGCCATAACAATAGAAGATATTCAAACAAATTCCTTTGTGAGAAATATAACTGTTCAACCTTAATTTTAGGCTCACCTATAGAAATATGTATTTGTAAAAGGAAGAAGTATCTTTGTAAAAACATGCTTCAACTAATATCATCTTACGAACACCACCAGTCTTTAGCCCGTTTTATTCTTCCGTAAGAAATTATAGATAACTTTGATATTGTAGGGATTGAAGAAAGATCAGGTGTTCCTCATATCCATTTAGACGAACAATGCATCCCACCTACGGGATATAGGGATATACTGCGGATAAGTTATCTCACAACGGCTTCTTTCCTCCCTTCACTGTTTATGACTTTCTGATTCATGTCCGCAAGGTTGTCCTTCACATCCGACGTCGACGATGGTTGGAAAGGGATACGGGCAAAGACCCTTCCCAGTCATAGAATATGACAGTCGAAGGGATGCGTTACACGGTGGGTTTTGCGGCTTTTTTAAAAGAAGCGTTTAGATACCTTCTGCAAGGGAGATTCCTCCGGTTTGGGAAGTGGAAGACGAATTATATATATTGAAAGAAATGAATCCGACCATAAGGGGGTTGATGGTCTCGGATTTCTCATCGCCGAATTTTCAACATTCAAAACCGTTACCTAACACTTTTGGGTCTGTGTTCCCAAGTGTCTGGTGCAATGAATTTGATGGTGGAAGGCAATGGGTTACAGCGCTTGGGCATAAAAAAGAGGCTTATAGCGGCCCCTTGTTTATCAGCCATATCGTTGGAGGCTTGCAATGGGTTCTTGTTAAAAAATAATTTTTTACAAGAATTTATATATCTTTGTCATTGCTTAAGGGGGTCAGAACGCATTGAAAGGCAAAACAATCCATATACATTCTAATATCCTTCATCTTCTGCGGGAGGGAGATGAAAAGGCCTTCGAATACCTCTTCCATTACTATTACAATCAAATTTATACGTTTGTCCTGAACACCCTTTTCAATAAGATATTTGCCGAGGACATCACCCAATCCGTTTTTATTTCTCTTTGGGAAAAAAGAGAAATGATCGATCCCGAAGCCAATATCGCTTCTCTCCTTTATACCATCGCCCGGAACCACGTGTACAGACAAACCGAACAATTACTACTGAAACATAAATATGAGCAATTCCAACAGGAAAATATACAGGAAAGCACCGATATTGAAGAAGATGTGAATAATCGTTTTCTGGAAGATATCCTTTCGGAGTTTATTGAGAAACTACCTTCCGAACGACGTAGAATCTTTCTGTTGAGCCGGAAGGAAAATCTATCCAACAAAGAAATCGCCTCGCGGTTAAACATTTCCGAAAAAACAGTCGAAACACAAATAAGACGTTCTCTTATTTTTTTAAGGGAAAAAATGAAATACTATCTCAATATTGTCTTATTTTGATTTATTTATACTCCTAAATTTGCTAGCGCCAACAAACTATATTATTAATAAATATTAATATTCTGTTAAAAACAATATCCTTGTAAGGATTTCTTCCCTGTTACGTATAATAATATATAAGAATGAATAGCTCACAAGAAATTATAGGACTGGTTGAAAAGTTTCTCTCCGACTCTATATCGAAGGAGGAAATGCGCAGGTTGCTACAAGCTTATCAACAAAAACAAATAAGCGAGAAGCAACTTGATGAATATTATGCAAGTAAATGGAGAAGTGCAGGACAATATTCATCACCATTTGCCGGTGAAAGTAGGGAGAGAGTATGGGAACAATTCCAGAAGCATATATACCAAAGGTCGCAGATGGCGCCGAAGCAGAAAAGCAGATGGCTCTTGTACGCGGGTGGGGCGGCCGTTGCGGTTTTATTTTTTATACTGGGTATATCACTCCAACTGATCCGTGAGAATGCACAGCAAGAGCTTGTGGTTACGGTTCAAAACGGACAAAAGGCAAGTGTTCAACTCCCCGACGGGTCTCACGTGCAACTCAATTCGGCAAGTGAATTGCGGTATTCCCCGGATTTCGGGAAGAAGAACCGTACTGTACAACTGGCAGGGGAAGCCTATTTTGACGTAAAAAGCAATCCGGATAACCCGTTTATTGTGCTGACACACTCCGGCTTCCAGGCAAAAGCGCTTGGGACAAAGTTCAATATCAAGTCTTATATTAACGACAAACAAATAACCGGAACGCTCATTGAAGGCAGTATTGAAGTAAGCAGTACCCAGTTTTCCGAAATATTGAGCCCCAACGAGCGTATTTCATTCGACACTAAAGAGATGATGTTCTACAAGTCCCGCATCAATAATGCAAATGAAGCTATTTTCTGGATGACAGATCAATTCGTATTCGACAAGGAAACATTAGAAAATATTGCCAAAATGTTGGAAAGAATGTATAATGTGACCTTTTCTTTTACATCATCCGACATAAAAGAAATACAATACAGTGGAAAGATAAAGAATAACAGTATGGAAAACGTATTAAACCTTATCACTATCGTTTCTCCGTTACAATATACAATAACAGGATCACACATTACATTCAGTAAAAAACAGAAATAATAATCCACAAAAATTGACGCCTATGACATAAAACAAAAAACAAAGAACTCTATGCATAACAAAGAAAACCGGAGTAATGTAACGGCATCACTCCGGCAAGAATGCAATTATGCTAACAGCACGGTAGCACTTTAATAGGTAAAAAGGCTGCAAATCGCACTCATAAAAAACAAAATTACTCAATTAGAGTTAATTCCGCGCTTGTTTATCCTTAATTATATCCTAAAACAAACTAAAATCTAAAAAGATTATCTTAATGAACGCACAAATCAAACGAATTGGCATAAGCTGTTTGCTTTTGCTCCTGTTAAATATTGGGCAAAGCATCGCACAAATAAGTATTTCTGCAACGAATACGGAAATAAATAACGTACTTCGTCAAATTGAGGAAAAGAGTGATTATACCTTTTTCTATAGTGACAATTTTCTGGATTTAAACCAGAAAGTGACTATTCAGGCAAAGGACGAAACAATTGAAAACATATTGAATAGATTGTTCCGGAACACAAATATTGGCTATCGAATTAACAATAAACAAATAGCACTGTCCGAAAAAAGCGTACAGAATAGAAATCGTGAAAACATCGCTCAGCAACAAGGCCGGACAATCACAGGTAAAGTTATAGATGAAAACGGCGATCCGGTTATCGGAGCGAATATTATTGAAAAAGGGACGACAAACGGTACGGTTACGGATGTGGACGGAAATTTCTCCTTGAGGTTAGAAGAGAATGCCATACTTCATATTTCTTACATCGGCTATTTACCACAGGATATTACCACCTCAGACAAAATGACTTTTAATATTGTCTTAGAGGAAGACACCAAAGCGTTGGAAGAATTGGTGGTAATCGGCTATGGTACGGCACGTAAGATCGACCTGACAGGTTCAATCTCTTCTTTAAGCGGTGATAAACTGCAAATGAAGAGTACACCGCAGCTTTCCAGCCAATTGCAAGGACAAATGGCCGGCGTACAGATCACACGTTCCAACGGTGACCCATCAGCCGGAGCGACCATCCGTGTGCGCGGAGTCACTACCATGTCAACCAACGACCCATTGGTGATCGTGGATGGCATACCGGGTACCCTTACAAACATTGCTCCTGAAGATGTAAAAGACATCCAGGTACTGAAGGACGCAGCATCTGCCGCCATCTACGGTTCCCGTGCGGCTGCCGGTGTTATCCTGGTCACGACAAAACGTGCCCGGAATAACGAATTCCACCTTTCATATAATGGGGAATACGGCATTAATGCACCCACAGCCAAGCCAAAATTCGCCAATGCAGTACAATGGATGAGTGGCCTTAATGAATTGGCTTTCAACGATGGGGCTTCCTCTCCTCACTCTCTTTACTCGGAAGATCTAATCAACAATTATGCACAACTGCGGGCTGAAGATCCTGACCGCTACGCAGACACCGATTTCATGGACCTGGGGCTAAAGAGCAGTACGCATCACCAACGTCATTCACTCTCACTTAGCGGCGGGACTGATAAACTGAAAACGAACTTCAGCTTTAACTACTATGATTCGGAAGCCCTTATAGATACAAAAAACTATGAGCGTTTTAACATCCGTACCAACAATGACTATACGATCAACAACTGGATCAATGCAAATGTAGACTTGAACCTGCTTTATTCTAACGCGAATGAACCACATCTCTCCATGGGTGAGCTGATGGAACGTGCACCAATCTATAACGCCTATTGGTCTGATGGACGTTTTGCCGATGGCAAAGATGGTGACAACCCCATTGCGCAACGTGATCTGAGTGGAGTACACAAAAAGCAAAACTATGGGGCGGGTGGAAAACTACAGTTAGTGCTCACTCCTATAGAAGGATTGGCTTTAACAGCCATCGTCGCTCCTCAATACTCCTTCTATAAAGGGAAAGATCATAGAAAAAGATATGAGGTCTACCGGATCACTGGTGATCCTATCCCCGGAGTCGGTTATTCCTCAACCAGCCTTAGTGAAGCGCGCAACGACAACCATAGTTTGACGAAGCAGTTTTATGCAAACTATAACCTGCAACTGAAACGCCACTCTATCGGATTGATGGCCGGTTATGAGGATTATTTTTATAAATGGGAAGAACAAGGGGCTTCACGCACCAATTATAGTTTGGTAAACTTTCCCTACCTGGACTTAGGTCCTGAAGATTATCAGTTCAACAGCGGAAAAGCCGGACATAATGCGTATCGTTCATTCTTTGGTCGTATCATGTATTCCTGGGCAGACCGCTATATGTTGCAAGCCAATATCCGTTCCGACGGCTCTTCCCGTTTTGCCGATGGTCATCGTTGGGGCACATTTCCTTCAGTCAGTGCCGGTTGGGTCATCTCTGAAGAACCCTGGTTCAATAAGAGTGTTGTCGATTTTCTGAAGCTGCGCGGTTCTATCGGACAGTTGGGTAACGAGCGCATTGGTTCGGAATTCCCCTACCAGGCAAGGTTGTCTTTCGGTACCGGTTTTATTCCCAATGCTTCTACCGGGGTTGCTGACATTGTGCAGACAGCTTATCAGATGGACTACGCGTTCAGGGACCTGACCTGGGAAACAACGACGACCTATGGTATCGGTGCAGACATCAACTTGTTAAAGAACAACCTACGTGCCTCGGTAGATTACTATTACAAAAAGACGACGGATATGTTAATGGAGGTAGGATTCCCCTCCTATTTCGGTTATAACGCACCGCAAAAAAATGCTGCCGACATGAACACGACTGGTTGGGATTTCGAACTTTCCTGGAACGACCGGATCAGAGACTTCCACTACGGTGTAAGTTTCAACTTATATGATTATCGTTCAAAAATGGGATATATGGCAGACAGACAAAGGATTGACGATAACAGAATCACCGAAGAAGGTTCTTACTATAATGAATGGTATGGTTACAAAAGTATGGGGATTATCTTAAACGAAAAGGCCATGCTGGACGAAAATGGTAATCAGATTCCCGTTCTGACCAATAATGACAAGGCCGGCAATATCCGCTACCAGGATATTGACGGCGATGGTAAAATCACCGCTTCCAACGATCGTGTACGTTTGGGCAACTCTTTGCCGGAAATGCAATATGGCGGATCCCTTTGGGGTGAATGGAAAGGGTTCGATTTCAACTTATCATTCCAGGGCATCGGACACCAACGTGCTTATTGGTCATGGCCAGGCACTCCGTTCAATTATCAAGCCTATGCCAGCCCGTTGAATCTGATCGAAAGCCATTGGAGTCCGACGGCTACGGATGAGGAAAATGCCAAAGTGAAATATCCGAAGTTGACAACCAACAATGCCAATATTTACGCCAATAGCGACTTCTACCTTTTCAACGGAGCTTATATGCGTATCAAAAACATCACATTGGGTTATACCCTTCCGTCCGAGATCACAAAGAAATTATATGTCAATCAGTTGAGATTTTATTTCAGTGCCAACGACCTGCCCGCTTTTTCAAAATATCCCAAAGGATACGATCCGGAATGGAATCGTAGCGGCGATCTCCTCTTGTCTTCTTATATTTTTGGTTTGAATGTTTCATTTTAATTAGAGAATACAGTTATGAATAAAATAAGCAAATATTTACTCTCCGGAATAGTGGCATTTGGCATGACTGCTTGTGCCAACCTTGATCTGAACCCATTATCGGAAGGATCGAGTGAGAATTGGTATCATGATGAAATCGAAATAGAAATGTCTCTCAACGATTTGTGGAGACCGGATTTTTTCCCAATTGATGCAATTTACTGGGATGACGATTTATTAAACCGGAATGGTTCTAACGAAATCACGTTAGGAACGGTAACCTCTCAATGGGGAACAGCTTCAACCCGGTGGACCTCATTATATAAATCCATCGTCCGTGCAACAAAAGTTATCAATGCGTTGGATAATGGGCTAGCAGCAGGAATAAGCGAGAGTAAAGTGAATCAATACAAGGGTGAAGCCTATTTTATGTTAGGATTCGCTTATGGCGAGTTGACGGCCTACTATGGAGATTGTGTAATTAATAAAGATATGACCTTGGAAGAAGCCTATGTAGCAACCCGTTCACCCAAAAGTGAAGTGTTGGCCTATGCCTATGAGTGTTTTGATAAGGCAGTCGAATACTTGCCAGACTCCTACAAAGCCCAACAACGGCCCACCAAAGGGGCTGCCCTTGGCTTTAAAGCCCGGTTCGCACTTTTCCACGGAGATTGGCAAACGGCAGTGGATGCAGCAGATCAGTGTATGAAATTGGATGTTTACAAATTGCACGACAACTATGGCGAAATGTTCAAAGCAAACAGTTCTCCCGAATTCATGTTCTATTTCAAAGGTGATTTGACGCTAAAGAAAGGATATGGTTTCATGTCGAATGTGCGGGATTTTGTCATTCGTAAAGTCGGTGGGCATTGCAATCAAAGCCCGTCGTTGGAGTTGCTTTGTTCTTTCACTTGTACGGATGGTTTGCCTATCGATGAATCTCCACTCTACAATCCGAAAGATCCGTTTGCCAACCGCGACCCGCGTTTAGCGATGACAATCCAGCCCTTCAAGACGAAGTACTCTTCAGATTACGCAGAATATGAAGCATCTAAAATAGATGGTACATTCCCTGAAAAATATCCGGACTACATCACGCTGGGTTATGAATACAACCCCAGTCCTTATGCCAATAAAGTATATGAAGTGGCTACTGGCAACATGGTGGTTAATAATGACTCAAAAGCTTCGAACCAACATTCAGCATACAACGGATTAATCATTCGTAAATTAGTGAAAGATGATTGGGTAGATTTCAATAATCACGGTTTAGTGGCAGACAACTGCTATCCTTACTTGCGTTATGCCGAAGTCCTGATGACCTATATCGAAGCAAAGAATGAGTTGGGACAATGTACGCAGGAAGATTTGGACAAAACCATCAACCTGTTGCGTGAACGTGCTTACAGGGGAACTGGTATCGCTTACCCACGTGTAGAAGTCGCTTCGCAGGCTGATTTGCGTAAGATCATCCGCATGGATCGCCGTCAGGAATTTGCATTCGAAGGGCTGCGCTATCGTGACCTGTTGCGTTGGCGTATCGCAGAGAAATCGCATAACAAATCGATGTACTACCTGCCCCGTGCCTGGTCCGGTTCTGCCAGCTGGAATGGTTTGACCGGCAGTGAATCAAACATTGAGCTGTCTCAGGATTTCATGACCTTACTGAAGAACTGGGACGAAGGGAACTACCCCATCGGTGGCGTACCAACAATCGATGAGAACGGCCTGCCCGACATTTCCCCGATGGAAACAGCCGGATACATCACCACGTTCTATAAAATGTCGTTCGATCCAAAGAAAAACTATCTATGGCCCATCCCGGCCAACGATATTCTGGTCAATAGCAATTTAACTCAGAATGATGGTTATTAATATTTTCTGATATTTACCCCAGTTGTAGGATCTGTTTATCCGGCGGATTTTCAGATTACAACTGGGGTGTTTTTATGTTTATCTTATCCCATTCTTTTAAAAGTATATGATTACACGACGTGATTTCCTAAAAGTAACGGCAGCCGGCAGCGCGTTGACCTCGTTAGGCAGTGTGGCGGAAGCAAAGGCCGCTATGCAGGCTATTGTTCCGGACGAAAAATTCTGCCATGAAGGTCCGCGCAGGATACCGGTGATTGCCGAAGTAGATATTATTGTAGCAGGAGGGAGCTCGGGTGCCGTTGCAGCAGCGGTTGCAGCAGCCAAAGCGGGCAGCCGGGTTTATCTGATCTGCTATATGCCTTACCTGGGTGAAGATATATGCGGCTCGTATTTATATGATCGGGAGGAGGAGGAAAAACCGCAAACAGCCCTTGCAAGCAAGCTCTTTCCCGGGAAAGATTATCCGACTCCTCTTCACATAAAGAAAACCCTGGAAGACGAACTAATTGACAACAACGTTCAGTTCCTTTACAGCAGTTATATAACGAATGCCCTGACCGACCCGGCAGGCAAACCGGCAGGATTAGTGATAGCCAACCGCTCGGGCAGGCAGGCCATCCGCTGCAAAGCGGTTATTGATGCAACACATAACGCCTCTGTCGCCGGATTGTTTGGAGCAGAACGCAAACCTTTTACCGCCGGTACACAGGAATTCTGCTATACCGTAGTAGGAAACGAAAAAAAGGAAGCTCCGGAAATCATCAAAGCCGAAGAGTTATCCCAGCCTATCAGGGTAGGAGAAAAAAGCTATCCGGTCATACGCTATACCTTCCGTCTGCTGCTTAAGGACGATTCATACGCTTCATTGGCAGAAGCCGAACAAATCATCCGCAACCTTACGTGGGATACAGACCAGGTCGATAGTTCCGATTTGCTCTGGTATATCCCGAAAGAGACAATTATTAGCGAACTGGCCTACAACGGAAATCCGGCTTCCCTGCGCAAACTACCGATACAGGCATTCAAATCAAAGAATATAGCTAATCTTTGGGTACTTGGTCTTTGCGCCGAAATACCAAGAGAACTGGCAGCCAAAGTAATGCGTCCTATTCCGGCTTTATTCATAGGAGAGATGATGGGTGAAATGATTGCCGGACAGATAAAAGATATATCCATACCTCCCCAGGCCGTTGTCCACCAGCCCAGGATTAATGCTTCAAACTACGGGCAAATAGGTGAGCAACTCTCTCCTCTGCGTCCCTCCCTCCAAAAAGGATTCATCGATTCTCCGGCAGGCGTACTCCCAGTTTTGGGTAGTTATGACGTTGTTGTGATAGGAGGCGGTACAGCGGGCGCTTCTGCCGGAATATCTGCTGCGAAACAGGGAGTCAATACATTGGTACTGGAATACTTGCATGGGCTTGGAGGATTAAGCACGCTGGGAATGATTGGTGTCTACTGGGACGGCTTCCGGGGTGGATATACAGCTCAGATGGACAAGAGCGTTCTGGCAATGGCGCCAAAAGAACATCCAAGACAGCCCAAAGGGGAAGGACGTTTCCCCGCCGACTGGAAAATGGAATGGCATCGCAGAGAATTGTTGAAGGCAGGAGGAAAACTCTGGTTCGGTGTGATGGGATGCGGAGTATTGACAGAAGGCAATCAGGTAAAAGGTGTCATTATAGCCACCCCGTTCGGACGAGGTGTTATCCTTTCCAAAGTTTTGATAGACAGCACCGGCAGTGCAGATATAGCCATTTCCGCCGGCGCGGATTTTGAATACACAGGCGAAAAAACAATCGCCGTACAAGGTGCGGGAACCGGAAAATGGGCACCGGGAGATTATTACAACAACAACGACTGGCTGTTCGTAGACGATACGGATATTCTGGATGTTTCGCGTGCTTTTATACAAGCCAAGACAAAGCTGCAAGGACAATACGACCTGGTGAAAATACCCCAGACACGCGAACGCCGTCGGATCATCGGCGACTATATTATCTCGGTTTACGACGTAATCAACCACCGCCGTTATCCCGATACGATCTCTTATCACAAAAGTTCGTTCGATACACATGGCATGATTATCGACCCCCTCTTCATTCTGAACCCACCGGAAAAGCGGCATACGATTTATGATGCGGATGTTCCCCTGCGCAGTCTTCTGCCCAAAGGTCTGGATGGTATTCTGATAACCGGACTGGGGGCCAGTGCCCACCGGGACGCCATGCCGGTGATTCGTATGCAACCCTGCCTGCAAAACCAGGGATATGCAGTCGGTTATCTTTCCGCCTTGTGCGTCAAAGAAAACAAATCCCCCCGTAAAATAGACATCAGGAAGGTACAACGCCATCTGGTCAAAATCGGCAATCTGCCGGAACGGGTTCTGACGGATAAAGAGTTCAAAGGTTTCAGTAACTCCGAAATGAAGAAAGCGGCCGCCAGCGTGACAGACAACTATAAAGGGCTTGAGATATTATTGACCGACCACGAACGTTGCATCCAACTTGTCAATAAACAGATAGCACAAGCAACCCTACCGGAGGAAAAAGTAATTCTTGCCAGCATCCTTTGTATGCTGGGACAAGGAAAGCAAGCATCGATACTGGCAGAAGCCATCCGGCAGTACAAAGACTGGGATGAAGGCTGGCACTATACTGGTATGGGACAGTTCGGCATGTGTCTTAGCCGGTTAGATGCCCTGATCACCTCATTAGGGAATGCCCGCGAAACCTCTACTCTTCCCGTCATACTGGATAAGGCCGGAAAACTGGAGCCGGAAGATTACCTCTCTCATTTCCGTGCTATCGCAATGGCTACTGAAGCAATAGGCAGCCGGGAAGCAGTTCCTGTACTTGCATCCATGCTAACGACGCCAAGTGTCCGAGGGCATTCGATCCTCTCGTATGCTGAGGCGCGCAGCAGTACTGTGCCCGACCTGAACGACACATCCACCCGTAACCGCGCATTGAAAGAATTGCATCTTGCAAAAGCACTTTATCTCTGCGGTGATAAGAATGGTATCGGAGAGGAGGTACTCCGTCGGTATGCCGACAGCCTGCAAGGCCATTACGCACGTTATGCAAAGGAAATATTAAAAAAAAGTAACTAAGAACAAATTCACAACTATTTATTAAAAAGATATTCCTATTTTTACGGTTCAACATGAAATATAAACAATAACTGTCAGGACAATTCATTTAATACCTTCAGGAATATCTTTCTGAAACTACATTTTTTTACATTAAAACAAAAATTATGGTTCCAAGAAAAATTATTCAAGCCCTAAGTCTGAGTTTTATCTTACTGATATTGAATTATTCAGCAATATTCGGACAAAATAAAAAATACGATGTCGTCATTTATGGTGGCACCTCTGCGGGAATTGCATCGGCCATCCAAACATCAAGAATGGGAAAATCGGTAGTGATCATTGAACCGACTCATCGTTTGGGAGGTTTGACAACCGGCGGATTAGGCCAAACCGATATCGGAAATAAACATGTGATCGGAGGAATATCCCGTGAATTCTATCAAAATATCCGGAAACACTATGATGATCCAAAGAGTTGGAAATGGCAGGATAGAAATGCCTATATGGATGAAGGACAAACAAGAACCGAAAAGGGTGAAGATGCCATGTGGACATTCGAACCTTCTGCCGCCCTGAAAGTGTACCATCAAATGCTTTCCAAAGAAAAAATTGATATCGTGTATGGTGAAAGATTAAACAGGGAGAGCGGCGTCACTAAAAAGGGAAACCAGATTGAATCGATTGAAATGGAGAACGGTTCAAAATATACCGGAAAAATATTTATCGACGCAACCTATGAAGGAGACCTCATGGCCGCAGCGGGAATCAGTTACCGGGTAGGTAGGGAATCCAACCGTGAGTATGGGGAAACATTGAACGGTGTACAGGCCAACAAGATCAGCGCCTCCCTCAGGTGGACGCTTTCACGAAACGCATATAATCATAATTTCATTGACAGGGTCGACCCCTATATCGTCAAAGGTGATCCAACAAGCGGACTCCTTCCCTACATCTCCGAAGGGCCTCCAGGCGTGGATGGGGAAGGCGACAATAAAGTACAGGCCTATTGCTTCCGGATGACACTGACCGACCATCCCGACAACCGTATCCCTTTCAAAAAACCTGAAAACTATAACGAGTTGAATTATGAATTGCTTTTCAGAAACTATGAAGCGGACAACGGGTCGGAGATGAATCAGATGCCTTGGATCAATTCGCCGATGCCAAACAGGAAAACCGACACAAATAACAGAAGAGGATTTTCCACAGATTTTATCGGACAAAATTATGATTACCCGGAAGCATCCTATGAAGAACGAGAAAAGATCGTACAGGCTCACAGGGACTACCAACAAGGGTTGATGTGGACACTGGCCTACCACCCCAGAATTCCTGAAAAAGTGAGAAATGCGGTATCCAGATGGGGAACATGCAAAGATGAATACGAAGAAGGAAGCGACGGATGGCAGGAACAACTTTATATAAGGGAAGCAAGACGTATGGTGAGCGATTATGTGATGACCCAAAAAAACTGCGAAGGGATAGACACAATAGAAGATCCGGTTGGCATGGCCGCCTACGGAATGGATTCACACCACATACAGAGATATGTGGATGTAAACGGGTTTGTGCAAAATGAAGGTAATGTAGAAGCACACGGCTTTTCTCCTTACTCCATCAGTTACCGTTCGATTGTTCCCAAAAAAGAAGAATGCAACAACCTGCTGGTTCCCGTGTGCGTAAGCGCTACCCACATTGCATTCGGCTCCATCCGTATGGAACCTGTCTTTATGGTGTTGGGGCAGTCAGCAGCCACCGCCGCCTGCCAGGCTATCGAGGAAGGTGTGGGCGTACAAGACATCAATTATCCGGCTTTACAAAACACTTTATTAAAAGATAAACAGATTCTGGAAATTCAAATCAATAAGTAGCTATAAATCCGAAATGAAAAATAAAATAATCGTATGAGACGAACAACGAAATTATTTTCAATCTTATTCGCAGTCTCTTTTTCCTTTTTATCCTGCAATAAGGATCCATTGAGCGCGGATGTTATCATTTACGGCGGAACTTCGGCTGCCGTAATCTCAGCCGTTGAGACCGTACAGTCAGGCAAAAGCGTGATTATTGTTTGTCCAGATAAGCACCTGGGGGGATTAACTTCCGGAGGGTTGGGATTTACCGATTCGGGCAACACCAACTCCATCGGAGGATTGGCCCGGGAATTTTACCATCGTGTTTGGCTTCATTATAATGATTCGGCAGCATGGAAATGGCAAAAGCATTCCGAATACGGGAATAAGGGACAAGGCACAGTGGCAATGGACGGGGAAAGCAGGACAATGTGGATATTTGAACCCCATGTGGCTGAAAAAATATTCGAAGACCTTATCAGGGAAAATAATATCCCGGTTTACAGGGATGAGTGGCTCGACAGGGAGTCGGGCGTGGAGGTCAACAATAACAGGATTATTTCCCTGACTACGCTCTCAGGCAAGAAGTTCAGCGGAAAAATGTTTATCGACGCTACATACGAGGGAGACCTGATGGCCACAGCCGGTGTATCTTATACGGTAGGAAGAGAACCTTGCTCTCAATATAATGAAGAGTGGAACGGTGTACAGGCCGGTGTATTTCATCACAGACACTATTTCAGTACTCCTATCGATCCGTACGTGATCCAGGGGGACTCTTCCAGCGGTTTACTCCCCTACATTTCCAATGAACCGATACAGCCCAATTGTTCGGGCGACGATAAGATTCAGGCCTATTGTTTCAGGCTGTGCATGAGCAATCACCCTGAAAACAGGGTACCTTTTGAAAAACCTGAAGGATATGATCCTGCCAATTATGAGCTTCTCGCCAGGGTTTTTGAATCGGGATGGAACGAATGGTTTGCAAAATATGACATTATTCCCAACAGAAAAACTGATACAAACAACCACGGCCCTTTCAGCTCCGATCATATCGGGATGAACTATGATTATCCCGAAGCATCCTATGAAAGGCGTAAAGAAATTATTGAAGATCATACCAATTATCAAAAAGGACTGCTCTATTTTGTATCGACCGACGAACGTGTTCCCGAAGAGGTAAGGAACAGGATGCAGGATTGGGGACTGGCTAAAGATGAATTTACCGATAATGCCAATTGGCCCCATCAACTCTATATCCGTGAAGCGCGAAGAATGGTCGGAGCCTATGTCACGACTGAGAATGAAGTCCTCGCAAAGGTGGATGTGCCTGATCCCGTCGGGATGGGCTCATATACCATGGACTCCCACAATGTGCAGCGTTACGTGACAGCAGAAGGATACGTACAGAATGAAGGTGATGTCGGGGTACATCCCGGAAAACCATACAAGATTGCCTATGGTTCAATCATACCTCGGAAGGGCGAATGTGAGAACCTTCTTGTTCCGGTTTGTCTTTCGTCCAGCCATATCGCTTTCGGCTCCATCCGGATGGAACCGGTATTTATGATCCTCGGACAATCCGCGGCGGCGGCAGCGGTAATCGCCATAGATAATAAAATCAACGTACAGGATGTTCCCTATGGACAATTGGAAAAAGTGTTGCTTTCTAAAAATCAAATTTTAAATAATTAATCGCTGAATGATCACCTTTATTGTTTCGATAACAGCCCTCGTGGCAGGATATGCTTTCTATTCAAAATACCTGGAACGAGTGATGAAAGCCAATCCTGAACGTGTTACACCTGCCACTACCCTGAACGATGGAGTAGATTATGTGCCCATGCCCTGGTGGCGTGTATTCCTAATACAATTCCTGAATATAGCCGGGCTGGGACCCATCTTTGGTGCCATTGCAGGAGCCATGTGGGGACCGGTCGCATTTTTATGGATCGTGTTGGGGACTATTTTTGCAGGAGGTGTGCATGATTATTTCTCCGGCATGCTTTCGGTCAGGCACGATGGCAAAAGCATAACCGAAATAATAGGGATTTATTTGGGAAAACAAGCCAAACAGATCATGAGAGTTTTCGCGATTGTCCTATTAATCCTAGTAGGTGTCGTCTTTGTTTCGGGACCAGCCGGTTTACTGGCCGGACTCACCCCGACGTCACTCGATTTCACTTTCTGGGTGTGGGTGATCTTTATCTATTATATATTAGCCACCCTCTTGCCCATTGATAAGATTATCGGCAAAATATATCCGGTCTTCGGCTTTGCCTTGCTTTTCATGGCAGTCAGTTTGATTGCAGCATTAATTGTAAAGGGATATCATATACCAGAACTTACAGCGGAGAATTTCAAAAATTTTCATCATAATAAAGAAAATCTCCCGATTTTCCCAATGATGTTCATTACCATTGCATGCGGAGCCATATCGGGTTTTCATGCTACTCAATCTCCCCTGATGGCACGCTGTCTGAAAAACGAAAAGGAGGGACGAAAGGTCTTCTACGGCGCCATGGTAACCGAAGGTGTGGTAGCTTTGGTATGGGCAGCCATCAGTATGAGTTTCTTCAACGGCCTGAAAGGACTCAACGATGTGATGATAGCGCAGAACGGGAATGCTGCATGGGTGGTGAATGAAGTTTCCTATTCATTATTGGGAACATTTGGTGCAATATTGGCAATTTTAGGTGTTGTGGCCGCACCTATCACGTCGGGAGATACAGCTTTTCGAAGTGCCCGGTTAACAATCGCCGACCTTCTCAAAACCTCTCAGAAGCCTATCAGGAATCGTTTGATAATTACTGTTCCCCTGTTTGCCATCGGCTTTTTGCTGACAAAAATCAATTTCGATGTGATCTGGCGCTATTTTGCATGGGCAAACCAGACACTGGCTGCAGTGGTATTATGGACCATTACCATATATCTGTTGCAGAAAAAGAAGAGATATTATCTGATAACGCTTATTCCTGCATTATTTATGACAATGGTAGTCACTACATACATCATGCTGGCCCCTGAAGGATTTTCATTGCCTAAGCCTGTCTCTTATGGGATAGGGGTATTCTTTGTTATTTTGACACTCACACTATTCTTGATTTATAAGAAGAAATCGGGATGATTCAAATGCAATGAAGGAAGTCAGGACAGATGATCAAGACTGGACATTATGTTAAACACCAAATAATAAATTACCCAAATATGCAAAACAAAGAAAACTCATTCAACCAACTATCCAGAAGAAAATTTCTTGGTACTGCAGCCATTGCTGCTACAGGGACATTACTTCCATCCGTTCTCTCTTATGGGAGTGATTCCAAAGCTGTAAGTAAAACGGGCTATGTATCTGACCGAATCCCCAACTCAAAATTCGCCGGAGTACAGATCGGCGCGATCACTTACAGTTTCCGGGATCTGAAAGGGGGTTTGGAAGCAACACTTAACGCTTGTATTGAAGCCGGATTAAGTTCTGTTGAGTTAATGGGCACAGGCGTGGAAGATTATCTCGGGGCACCGAAAAATCCGGTACAACGGCGTCCCGGACCCGACACCCCATTCACAGATGAAGAAAAGCGCCTCATCACACAATACAACAGTGAATTGAAAGAATGGAGGAAAACAAACGGAACAATAAGCGCTTATACTCAACTTCGCAAAAAATTCAACGATGCCGGTGTAAATATCCACATATATAAATGGACTGCAGGCGAAACAGAAGAGGAGCTCGATTATTCATTCAAGGTGGCTAAGGCACTCGGAGCTATCGGTATAACTGCCGAGTTGAATGAAAGAAACGCCCGTTTACTGGGTCCCGCAGCAAAAAATAATGGAATGTTCGCCATACTTCACAATCATGCCCAGTTTGCCGAACGGGGATTTGATGTTGACAAGCTCCTCTCCTACTCCTCCGCAAATAGGTTGAACTTTGATGTGGGTCATTATTTCGGTTCTACCGGCTTGAATCCGGCTGATTTCATCCGGAAATATCATGGTCGTATCTCAAGCATCCATCTCAAAGATAAAACCGGCCCCGACAACGCGACACAAAAGAATACCAATCAGGTATGGGGGCAGGGGGAAACACCTCTCGCCAAGGTTCTTCACCTTATCAGGGATCAAAAACTACCTATCTATTGCGATATCGAACTTGAATATCCAGTAGTTCCATGGTCAACTTCGGTAAAAGAAGTAAAGACATGTAAAGAATTTTGCAGGCAAATATTGATATAATGATAGTAAAATTGTAATACTTGTTTTGTGCAGAACTTCTTCAATGCGATCAGTGCAAAATTCGGGGGTAATGAAGACCCGGGCATTGGTACCACAAGCATTGTTCGAAGAGGAGACTGGAAGTTAGTATATTATTACAAGAACGAAACAATATGAAGACTAAAATTTTTGCTGCGGGACTTTCCCTCGCAGCGTTAACCCCGCTCAACGCACAGCAAAAACCCAATGTAGTGTTTATCGTTGCCGATGATTTGGGCTACGGGGATCTGAGTTGTTACGGCCAGGAAAAATTCCAAACGCCCAATATCGACCGGCTGGCGCTTAACGGAATCCGGTTCACCCGCTCGTATTCAGGAACCACCGTGAGCGCACCCTCGCGCGCCAAGCCTGATGACCGGATTGCACACCGGTCACACTCCTATTCGTGGGAACAAGGAAATAGAACCTGAAGGCCAGTTTCCGTTGCCGACCGGCATATTCACGCTGTTTCATCTGTTTAAAAATGTAGGTTATACCACCGGTGCTTTTGGTAAATGGGGATTGGGACAGCCCGGTTCTGTAGGCGATCCCAACAACCAAGGCGTAGATGAGTTTTACGGGTACAATTGCCAACTCCTGGCACATAATTATTACCCAAGCCATTTATGGTACAACCAGACAAAAATAGAGTTTCCTGAAAATGATCACGGACAATTCGGCGCATACTCGCAAGACCTGATCCAGGCAAAAACGCTGGAGTTTATCGATAAATACAATGGGGATCCGTTCTTCCTCTTCGTACCCATGGTGCTTCCACACGCCGAATTGGTTGTGCCCGAAGATTCCATCATCCAAAAATTAAGAGGAAAATTCGATGAAAAACCGTATAAAGGTACTGATTCCGGCCCCGCATTCAGAAAAGGAGGATATATGTCACAGGAACATCCGCGGGCTACACACGCCGCGATGGTAACACGTATCGACGCCTATGTGGGTCAAATCATTGAGAAACTCAAAGAGACAGGTGTCTATGAAAACACACTCATCATATTTACGAGCGATAATGGTCCCCACCGCGAGGGAGGCGGTGATCCGGATTTCTTCAATAGCAATGGCATCTACCGCGGATATAAACGTGACCTGTATGAAGGGGGTATCCGTGTGCCTACCATCATTGCATGGCAAGGCAAAATCGCCTCCGGTAAGGAGAGTAGTTTCCCTTTCGCATTCTGGGATTATATGTCTACATTTGCAGAATTGCTAAATATCCAACTACCGGAAGACAGCGACGGGATCAGTATATTGCCCACACTCCTCAATAAAAAAGGAGGCCAGCAGAAGCGCGATTATTTCTACTTCGAATTTCAGGAATTGGGTGGCCGCCAGGCGGTAATAAAAGATAACTGGAAACTGCTGCACCTCGATATCCGCCAGGAAGGGCTGTACGAACTCTATAATCTCGCGTCCGATCCTTCGGAAAATCACAATCTGCTTGATCTCTATCCTCAAAAAGCGACAGAGCTAAAAGAAATCATGAAGAAGGCCAGAACCGATGATCCCAACTGGCCGTTGTTTTAAGTAACCGATCCAGTCATACAATAAACTTTCCAATTATGAAACATTTTTCTACTAAGTCAATACTTACTTTCGGTACCTGCTTGGCACTTCCCACGCAGGCACAAGAGATAAAGCCGACAGTAATTCAGGAAAAACCCAATATCGTATTGATCTATGCCGATGATATCGGCTATGGAGATCTCTCATGTTATGGAGCTCACCGAGTGACAACTCCTCATGTAGATAACCTGGCAAATAACGGGATACGTTTTCTCAATGCCCATTCCGCCGCAGCGACCAGTACGCCTTCGCGTTACGGACTCTTTACGGGCGAGTACCCATGGAGAAGGAACGGTACCGGGGTTGCCCGCGGCGATGCCGGGTTGATCATCAAACCGCATCGGTACAATGTGGCAAAACTGATGAAAAAGGCGGGTTATACCACCGGAGCGGTAGGAAAATGGCACCTCGGCATCGGAGAGGAGACCGGCACCCAGAATTGGAACGGGAGGATTGCTCCCGGTCCGTACGAGATCGGATTCGACTACTCCTACCTTATGGCGGCAACGGGCGATAGGGTACCCTGTGTCTATCTGGAAAACCAGGAAGTGGCAAACCTCGACCTAAATGACCCGATCAGCGTAAGCTATTCGCAGAACTTTCCCGGAGAGCCTACCGGCAAGGATAATCCCGAACTGCTGACAAAATTGAGGCCAAGTCCCAACCACGGGCATGATCAGAGCATTATCAACGGGATCTCCCGCATCGGCTATATGAAAGGGGGCAAAGCTGCCCTATGGGAGGATGAAACGATTGCCGACAGCATCACCTCACGCGCTGTCCGTTTTATAGAACAGAATAAAGAGAAACCCTTCTTCCTTTATTTCGGCACCAACGATATCCATGTGCCGCGCTATCCGAACGAACGGTTCCGGGGCAAAACCCAGATGGGACACCGGGGCGATGCAATCGTCCAGTTCGACTGGTCGGTGGGTGAAGTGATCCGCGCATTAAAAGAGGCAGGTGTGTATGAGAATACGCTGATTATTTTGTCGAGCGATAACGGCCCGGTGGTGGATGACGGCTACGCAGACGAAGCCGTGGAGCGCCTGATGGATCATAAACCGTGGGGGCCTTATCGCGGCGGCAAGTACAGTATGTTTGAAGCAGGAACAAGAGTGCCTTTTATTGTTCACTGGCCGGAGGTGGTGCGTCCGGGTATTTCCGATGCGCTGGTTTCCCAGATCGACCTGTTAGGTACGCTGGCTGCTTTGACGGGTATTGAGTTGGAGGAGGAAAAATTAAGCGATAGCAGGAATCAACTTCCCGCATGGCTCGGTCTCGATAACGAAGGGCGTGAATACCTGATCGGTGCCGGCACTTCGCTTATGATCCGTACCAAAGACTGGAAGTATATTGAACCGAACAAGGGCAGGCAATACAACATGCTCACCGACACAGAGATGGGGAACAGCCCGGAGGATCAACTCTATCATTTACGCTATGACCGGGGTGAGTACGACAATGTAGCTGAAAAGAACCGCCTGAAGGTGAGATTTTTTAAGCAGATACTCGAAGAGGAAAAGAGCAAAGGTGTAGGGTTGAACTTGTAAAAAAGAACAGTATCAAAGGGAAGAGGTTGTTCAGTCCAATGTCTGAGCAACCTCTTTCTTGCATTAAAATTGGTGATTTATCGACTTTTACAATGGATATAAAATAGTTTCCGGGAGAAATTTTGAATGTCCATTTTGTTTTATAAAAAACACTCTTCCACACCTTTGAGAAAAAGATGCAGAAGAGTTTATTAAAGTTATTTATTGCTGATTAATCATTATTTTCACAGGTCCCAACTTAAAAGTTGTATTTAGATAGCTTCAGCATGATGTGTAAACTTGATTGTAAAAGTAGTAAAATATATTTAAAAGTCAGTTTTTTTGATTAACTTGCCGGGTAAAAACAAAATTGTTAATTATTTTGGATATCAAAGGTTCATCAAAACAATTCCATACACTTTAATGAAAATATAATAATCGTATGAAAAATCGTCTATTTCTACTCTTGTTTTTTATATTGTCTCTTTGCCTGCAAGGTATTTCTCAACCTGCAAGGCAGTTGGTGCAGGTGATCGTGACACCGGATAAATCTGATTGGACCTATGAAAAGGGTGAACAGGCCCAATTTCAGATTATGGTACTCAAAAATAATGTTCCTTTAGATGGGATCGATGTGAAATACCGTATCAGTCCCGAATTGATGGATGCATGGGAAGAAAAAACCGTCACACTCAAGAAAGGAGTGGCCACTGTCAAAGCCAAACGGTTCAATGATGCTGGTTTTTTACGTTGCCAAGCATCGGTAGAGGTTGACGGGAAAACCTATTCCTCTTACTCGACTGCCGGATTTTCTCCCGAACAGATTAAACCGACCACTACACTACCATCCGACTTCGAACAGTTTTGGGATGGAGCCAAGGCGGATTTGGCCAAGATACCCATAAACCCTGTATTAACCCTGATGCCTGAACGATGCACCGACAAAGTGGATGTGTACCATGTGAGCATTGATAACATTAAAGGAAAAATTTATGGCATCTTATGTAAACCCAAAGCCGAAGGGAAATATCCCGCAATACTGCATGTTCCCGGTGCAGGGATACGACCTTACTACGGTGATGTGCGGAGTGCTGAAAAAGGTATCATCACCTTCCAGATTGGCATTCACGGCATCCCGGTAAACCTTGAACAAAAAGTTTACGACAATCTGGGTAGTGGTGCGCTCAACGGTTACCAGGTCGCCAATATGGATGACAAAGATAATTATTACTATAAACGTGTTTATCTCGGTTGTGTGAGAGCTGTAGACTTTATCGAGTCCCTCGATTGTTTTAACGGTCAGGATATAGCAGTAACAGGCGGAAGTCAGGGTGGCGCACTCTCCATTATTACAGCAGCACTCGATAGCCGTATCGATTATCTGGCTGCTTTCTACCCGGCTCTTTCCGACTTAACCGGCTATCTACACGGCCGTGCCGGAGGTTGGCCCCACATGTTCAAAGATAATTTCACCAATAAGCCCCAAAAAATAGAAACATCAAAATATTATGATGTGGTGAATTTCGCCCGCTTCGTCAAAGTACCCGGTTGGTATAGCTGGGGATATAACGACAACGTATGCCCGCCCACATCGATGCATGCCGCCTACAATGTCATTCCCGGATCCAAAGAGTTGCATCTTTTCCAGGAAACCCAGCACTGGACTTTCCCGGAACAGCAAGAACTCAAAAATAACTGGTTATTCAAAAAACTTTTGAAATAAAAATAGCATACCAACAGGCCATTCCCGCCGCAAACAAAAAGGTTATTTCTCTATAAAAATCAATCCTATGCAAAAAATCAATCCTATTATTGGTGTTCTTCTGTTACTTTTTATTTTTTCGTTGGCAGGATGTGGGTCAGGCACCGGCGAAGATAATACCCCTGCGTGGAAAGCCCAACATGTAGTTTTCATCGGACTAGATGGATGGGGCAGCTATAGTGTAGAAAAAGCAGATATGCCTAATGTGAAACAACTGATGAAAGAAGGTAGTTACACCCTGCAAAAACGGACAGTACTTCCTTCATCAAGTGCGGTAAACTGGGCATCTATGTTTATGGGAGCGGGGCCGGAGTTACACGGATACACCACCTGGGGGTCTCAGACACCCGATCTTCCCTCCCGCGAGTTAAACCGGAATGGGATGTTTCCCAACATCTTTAATCTACTGAAAGAAGCTGCTCCCGAAGCTGAAATAGGAGCAATATATGAATGGGATGGGATTAAATACCTGATAGATACACTTTCTCTGAATTACTATCGCAATGTCCCCAACGACAACAAGCTGAACACAGAACTCACCAGATTTGCCGTAAAATATGTCAAAGAAAAAAAGCCGACACTGGCAGCGTTTATCTATGACAGTCCGGATGATGTGGGTCATGCAGATGGACATGATACACCCGGCTATTATGCCAAATTGAAAGAGTTGGATGACCAGATAGGTGAGATAATTAACGCCATGAAAGAAACAGGCATGTATGACAATAGCATCATCATTGTCACTTCAGACCATGGAGGTATAGATAAAGGACATGGAGGCATAACAATGATGGAAATGGAAACACCCTTTATCATTGCAGGTAAGGGTATTCAGCAGGGAGGTGAATTTCAGGAAAGCATGATGCAGTTTGACGTCGCACCCACCATCGCCGACATATTTCATTTAGGTCCACCACAAGTATGGGTTGGGCGTTCTATGAAACAGGTATTCTACTGATAACATATAAAATGGAAAGAAAATCAAAGATAAGGGTAGGTGTATGGGGGGCAGCTCTTTCAGCCGCTGTCGCTTGCACCCCCTCTCAACAATCAGAGAAAGCAGGTAAAGAGTTACCCAATGTGATACTGATCCATCTCGACGATATGGGATATGGAGACTTGTCTCTCACCGGAGCTACAGGATATAAGACACCTCATATCGACAGGATGGCCAATGAAGGGCTCTTCTTCACTCATTATTATTCGCCACAGGCGGTATCGAGTGCTTCCCGCGCCGGTCTGCTTACGGGATGCTACCCAAACCGTGTCGGGTTTGCCGGTGCATTAGGACCCACTTCAGGGATCGGGATCTCTGACGATGAAGTGACCATTGCCGAATTACTTAAAGAGAAAGGATATGCCACCGCAGCCTACGGTAAATGGCATTTGGGAGTTCAGTCCCAATTCCTGCCCACCAATCACGGGTTCGATGAGTTTTATGGTATCCCCTACTCCAACGATATGTGGCCACTGCACCCGACAGGCACATATCCCGACCTGCCTCTGTTCGAAAATAAGGAGATCGTAAATCCGGCGGTTTCACCTGACGATCAGGCCCAATTTACCACCGACTTCACCTATCGCACCGTCGATTTTATCAAAAAAAACCATGACAATCCTTTCTTTATCTATCTGGCCCATCCGATGCCACATGTACCTCTCTATGTTTCCGATAAATTCAAAGGAAAATCAGAGCAGGGGCTATACGGTGACGTGATGATGGAGATCGACTGGAGCGTGGGAGAAATCATAAAAACATTGGAAGAGACCGGCCTGGATAAACAGACACTCGTAATTTTCACCTCCGATAATGGACCCTGGCTCAACTATGGCAATCACGCAGGAAGTACTGCCGGTTATCGCGAAGGGAAAGGGACTACATTCGAAGGAGGACAACGTGTGCCCTGTATTATGATGTGGCGGGGCGTTATCCCCGAAGGAGGCATTTCCAACAGTCTCGCTTCAGGTATTGATATCCTTCCCACTCTGGCGGAGATAACAAGTGCTCCTCTGCCTGAACATATTATCGACGGTGTCAGCCTCCTACCTATACTCAAAGGAGATGTAGAAGCTAAGCCGAGAGAAACTTTCTACTATTACTACCGGCAGAACAGCCTGGAAGCAGTCAGACACGGAGATTGGAAACTGGTTTACCCGCACCCGGGAAGAAGCTACGAAGGATCACAACCGGGCAATGAAGGAAAGCCGGGAAAAGTAAAAGAGGGGTTCCCCTTCCCCGGTGCACTCTACGACCTGCGACGAGATCCCGGTGAACGCTATGATGTGAGCGGGACTTATCCCGATATTGTAGGAAAGCTTGAACAAATTGCCAACATAGCACGACAGGATCTGGGTGATGATCTCACTGGAAATGAGGGTAGCAACCGTAGACAACCGGGAAGAATTCCCGGACAATAACAAATTTATTTGTTTTGCCGAGCGCAGAATTGAAAATTGAGGAGTGAAGGCTACTCAAAACGACCAATTTTATTGAACTTTTAATACAAACGCAATGAAACGATATAATTTGATTATTCCGGCAAAATGGGCGGGTATCAGTTCGCTGGCACTGCTAGGTGCCTGCCAGAACCAGGAGAAAGAGCCTCAACAGCCGAACATCATTTTCATTATGAGCGACGACCATGCCTATCAGGCAATCAGCGCTTATGGCTACGGGCTGAACGAAACACCCAATATAGATAGGCTTGCAGAAGAAGGAGCCCTGTTTTCCCGGTCAACAGTTACCAACTCCATCAGTGCACCCAGCCGCGCGGTCCTGCTTACCGGAAAGCACAGTTTTGTGAATGGTAAGGTCGATAACAACCGACCCTTTGACTGGAATCAGCCCAACTTCCCGAAACTGATGCAGGCTAACGGTTATCAAACCGCCATGATCGGTAAGATACACCTCGACGGCATACCACAAGGATTTGACTTCTCCATGGTGCTTCCGGGACAGGGACAATATTACAATCCCGATTTTCTGATCGATGGTGAAAGGGTCCGCAAGGAAGGATATTGCACTGAAATCATCACCGAAACCACCCTCGACTGGCTGAAAAATAAACGTGATCCCAATAAGCCGTTCTGTGTGTTGTATCACCAGAAGGCCCCCCATCGCAACTGGCAACCGGCTCCGAAATATCTTACCCTTTATGATGATGTGACTTTTGAACCGCCCGCCAACTTCTTCGACAATTACGAAGATCGCGGAAGAGCGGCTAAGGAACAGGAGATGCAGGTTCACGGCCATGCCATGTGGGGACACGACTTTAAAATGATCGTCGACCCTTATGGCGACAGCACCGGATTTCATCATGAACTGAATCGCTTCAATGATAAGCAGCGTGAAGACTGGCTGGCCGCATATACACCTGAAAATGAAGAATTCAAAGCGAAATACCACAGCCTTACGGATAAAGAAATCGCCTTGTGGAAATACAACCGCTATATCAAAGATTATCTGCGTACTATCAAGTCAATCGACGACGGCGTAGGAGAATTACTTGATTATCTTGAGGAAGCAGGCCTCGCAGAAAACACCATTGTGGTCTATACTTCCGACCAGGGGTTTTACCTTGGGGAGCACGGCTGGTTCGACAAGCGGTTCATGTATGAAGAGTCATTCAGAACTCCGTTGTTGATGCGCTATCCCAAAGAGATAAAATCCGGAACTGTCATAGACGCATTAGTCCAGAATCTTGACTTTGCTCCTACTTTCCTTGATTATGCAGGGATCGAAGTACCGGAAGAGATGCAGGGAGAATCTTTCCGACAAGTGGTAGCAGGAAAAACCGACAAGTGGCGAGATGCCGTCTATTACACTTATTACGAATTCCCATCGGTACACATGGTGAAGCGGCATTATGGTGTAGCAACTGAACGATACAAGTTGATGCATTTTTACTATGATATAGACGAATGGGAAATGTATGACCTGGAAACAGATCCTATGGAAATGAGGAATATCTATGATGATCCGGCCTATGCCGAAGTACGCGATATGCTCCATAAGAGATTGGAAGAGTTACGGGTGTACTATGGAGATAGTAACGAACTCAATGAAAAATTCCTGAAAGAATATCTCGAACACCAGAATTAATGAGCCAATATGCTAATGTGCCAATTTATTGATTTCATGATTTGACAGTTAGTAATTTTTAGTTTTTAGTTTTATAAAAGTCTTTGTCCTTTATTCTAAAAGTAATGTACAATCCGATGAAAAAAATAGTCTTTTTATCAATCTTCAGCCTCGTTCTGTTCCATGCAGGGGCACAAACATTTCCACAGCGGGAAAATACACACCGTCTTATGAGTTACAATATCCATCACGGTGAAGGGATGGACGGCAAAATAGATATTGAACGGATCGGCAAACTGATCATTGACATCAACCCCGAAGTGGTGGGATTACAGGAGGTGGACAGTGTAGTAGTCAGAAGCGGCAATATCGATATCCTGCAATTACTTTCGGAACAAACCGGCATGTATGCTACCTTCGGTTATTCCATCCTGCACGACGGAGGGAAGTACGGCAACGGCGTCCTGACACGGGAAAAGCCGATCGCAGTAAAAAAGATTGCTCTTCCGGGAGCCAAAGAAGCTCGCACCGCATTGATAGTGGAACTCGATAAATACGTGGTAGTCAATACACACCTGTCGCTTACCAACGAAGAACGGCTCGAATCGGTTAAGATCATTACCGATGCCGTAGAAATATACGACAAACCGGTATTTCTGATGGGAGATCTCAATGCCACTCCTGATTCCGAACCTATCACATTCCTGCAGGATAAGTGGCAGATCCTCTCCAATCCTAAACAGCCCACCTCCCCATCGGTCAATCCCCGGTCAACAATTGATTACATACTGGGATATACGGCCAAAGGCGAGACCTATGCGAAATACAGGGCTCACGTAATCGATGAGCAGGTAGCATCAGACCATAGACCTCTGTTTGTGGATATCCGCCTGAAAACACCCGCATCTGAAGTAATGCGCACCATCCCTTACCTGCAGAACCCCGGCACCGACGAGATGACCGTGATGTGGCTGACCAATGTGCCGGCGAGAAGTTGGGTGGAATACGGCACAGATCCCAATAACCTGAAACGGGCGCGCACTTTCATCGAAGGAGTTATGGTTGCGAACAACAAGATCAACCGGGTACGCCTTACCGACCTGCAACCGGGTACACGGTATTATTACCGGGTCGTATCCCAGGAAATCACCCGATATTCCAGCTATTACAAGGAGTTTGGAGACACCGTAAGATCCGATATCAAATCATTCACCACCTGGAGTGATGACATGAAAGATTTCCGTGTGATCGTATACAACGACATCCACAGTAATATGGAGATGTTCAATAAACTGCATTCTCTGGTAGAGGATAAGCCTTATGACCTGGTCATCTTTAACGGCGACTGTTTTGATGATGTAGAGGTGGAAAGTGATATTGTGGACAGGCTACTCACCTATACGCCCCGGATAAAAAGCGACGAAATACCCTCCATATTTATCAGGGGAAACCACGAAACACGAGGAGAATACTCCCTCCACTTGTGGGACTATCTCGGGAGAATGGGTGGTCGCTCCTACAGCGCTTTTTCATTGGGTGACACCCGTTTTGTCCTTCTCGATTGCGGTGAAGACAAGCCGGACGACCACTGGGTGTATTACGATATGAATGATTACACCCAGCACCGGATCGACCAGGCCGAGTTCCTGAAAGAAGAATTGCAATCCACAGCATTTAAGGATGCCAGGAAACGGGTACTGGTCCACCATATCCCTATTTTTGGCGTCAAGCCCGATAGCTTCTCCCCCTGCTCCGATCTATGGATACCGGTATTGGAGGATGCCCCATTTAATATTTCCCTCAACGCCCATACGCACCGCTATCGGGTAATAGAAAAGGGAGAAACAGGAAATAACTTCCCTGTCATTATCGGTGGAGGTAACAGAGAACCAGTCGGTACGGTGATGGTGCTTGAGAAGAGAGAAGACAAACTGACCGTCGAAGTGATCAATGCAGCAGGAGAAAAGTTACTGGAAAAAGAATTATAGATAACTGAAAACGAAATGAAGAAAATCCTTTTTATGTTGGCGGGAGCCATGTTATTATCCGCATGCGTGAATAACAAAGAGAAAAACGATATAGTACACTATTCCGGAAACCCGATCTTTGAAGGGTGGTATGCCGATCCCGAGGCGATTGTATATGACGACCAGTACTGGATCTTTCCAACCTATTCCGACTTGTATGAGAAACAGGTATTTTTCGACTGTTTCTCCTCTCCCGATCTGGTGAACTGGACAAAACATGAGAATATCCTCGACACGGCAGAGGTAAAATGGGCGAAGATAGCCATGTGGGCACCGGGAGTGATTGAGAAAGACGGAAAATATTATTTCTTCTTTGCAGCCAACGATATCCAGAATGAGGACGAAACAGGAGGTATCGGTGTTGCGGTAAGTGACAGGCCGGAAGGTCCCTATAAAGATCTGCTCGGTAAACCGCTGATCAACGAGATCGTGAATGGTGCGCAACCGATCGACCAATTCGTTTACAAGGAGAACGACAGCACCTACTATATGTTTTACGGTGGCTGGAGACATTGTAACGTGGTACTGCTTAATAATGATTTTACAGGAATCAGGCCGTTCCCCGACGGAGAGCTCTATAAGGAGGTAACTCCTCAGAATTATGTAGAGGGTCCATTTATGTTCAAAAAGGACGGCAAATATTATTTTATGTGGTCGGAAGGCGGTTGGGGTGGCCCCGATTACAAGGTAGCCTATGCTATAGCCGATAATCCGTTAGGACCCTTTGAACGGATCGGCACTATCCTGGAGCAGGATCCTGAAATAGCTACAGGCGCAGGGCACCACTCAATAATCCATAACCCTAAAAGTGACGATTGGTACATCGTATACCACCGCCGACCAGAGCCGAATATTCATCGCGACCATCGGGTGACCTGTATTGACAAGATGGAGTTTGATGAAAACGGGTATATCAAACCGGTAGAGATGACTTTCGAAGGAGTAGCTGCCAACCCGCTCTGACCTGTTTTACCTGCCGGTTCACCCAAAATCAGGCTAACCCGTACCATTCGTACCCGATTAGTTGTGTTCGTCCCTGAGGCGTTGCATACTGGTCGGGTACGATTTATATTTGCAGATAATCATTATACTAAAAACACCTGCATTATGATTTATCTGCATCCTACATTCATTTTTTTATTTCTGTTGTTCTCTTCGCTTTTTGTAAAGGCACAACAGATCACGGTCACGGGATCAGTCACCGATGAGCATGGGGAACCGCTTGTGGGCGTAACCGTACAAATAAAGGGCAGTACATCCGGCACGGTGACCGGCGCTGACGGGGATTTTTCACTGGCAGCTCCTGCCGACGGGGTAATACAATTCTCTTATATAGGATTTACTTCAGTAGAAAAGCCGGTGAGCAGAGAGTTCATGCAGGTGATGCTGAAAGAAGACCTCATCATGATGGATGAGGTGGTGGTCACCGCGCTGGGCATGAGGAAAGAAAAGAAAGCACTGGCCTACTCCGTCACCGAATTGAAAGAAGATGCCTTCCTGGTAAAAAGCCCTGGACTGGCGGACGGACTGGCGGGGAAAGTAGCCGGTATCAACGTGGTGAAACCCACTACCGGCGCTATGGGCTCGACCCGCATCGTCATCCGGGGTAATGGCTCATTCGGCAACAACCAACCGCTCTATATTGTAGACGGTATGCCGATCGACAACAGCAACTACGGACAACCCGGACTATGGGGTGGCGTGGACGGAGGCGATGGCATCTCATCCCTGAACAGTGACGATATCGAATTCCAGTCGGAGCCTCCTCTCGGAATTTTAGACCACCACAACTCAGCCTCGGAAAGATCTCCGTAGTCGAAGTTCTCCTCCCAGACCAACCGCCACTCTTTCTTCGCCCCATTACAGGAACAGAGAAAAAAGAGAGCGGAGATCAAAGAGATAAAAAAGAATACTTTCTTCATCATGATTGTTTAATTCAGCAATTTCTTGGCATCGTTCAACTTTTCCTGCCAGTCGGCAGAAGGATCCAGTGTATTGAAATACTCGATCGCCTCTTCCAGTTGATTCAGTTTTGCCAATGACTCAGGGCTGTTTTCTTCGGTATATTTTTTGCGCAATACCCGGATCTTTTCCGCATCCTGGATTCCTTCCACCAGGCGTTCGAAGCGGATAGAACTGCGTGCATCAGGATAAACCATATAGGTGTCACCTGCAGGCCATGTCCTGAAGCGTGAATCAGTCAACGGATTTTCAACCCACGAATTATAAGCCCAACGCAGGAAGCCATCAAAATCGGCAGCTACGGCATACCATGCGGCATAGACCGATTCTGCCGGTGCGGAGAAGGTAAACATATTGGGGAACGGATCGGAGCAACACACATAATAAGTGGTAATCAGTCCTTTGGCTCTTCGTGCGGCGATCTCTTCTTTGGTTACCTCGTTACCGGCCCCAACACAAATATCCTTTATCCACGGGTAGTCCCTGTAACTCTTATGGTTGTCGGCCAAAGAAACACCCAGCTCGGGAGCCGCGCTCTCCAATACCTTCAACGCCGCCTGCATATCTGCCGGTGCACGCTCATCCATGGCTATATTGGTTATCTCCAACCATCCTTTTTCGCGTAAGTGGCTGGTAAAATCTTTCAGGAAGACACTCCACATCTCCACATATTCTTTCGACTGGGCTTTCAGCTCTACGGTGACCAACTCCCTTTTTTCCATATCATTATAGTGCAGCTTGTTATTCCAGGTGAGCAAAGAGTAGCAATTGATCATCTTGTCGATACCCAGATCCATCATATACTCTACCCATTTATCGAAAATAGTATAGTCGAAAGTCCAGCTTTGGTCTTCATGTTTTGTCCAGATGATCATATCGGCATAGGCATCATAGCACTGATTATTCCACGGATCCATATTCAGGGTAGCGGTGATCACTTTCTGTCCCGCATCGGCCAGCATCTTCATCAATGGCTTCATTTTCTCAAAATGGGCATCGCTCCACACTTCCAGGTTATGCACCCTTGCCACGGCCGACGGATGTTGCCACAGGTCAAGATGATAGAGCCACTCCGACGGTTCGGGCAGTACCTGATCCACCACATTCAACGTTATTTCAAAATCCTCCACCTTACTTCCTCCTGCATACAGTTTCAGGGTACTCTTATAGTCTCCGGCAACAGCATCGGAGGGAATGGCAAAAGTCAGCCAGACCGGCCTGACACTCTTTGCTTCTACATTGAAGCACTCCAGGTTATCCAACATATCCGCTGCCAGTGATGACGGAAAATCTTCAGGTTTGCGGTATCCGCAACCGGGGCCGAACTCATCGGTCATCACGTAGCGGACAAACCTTGCCTGTGCAACAGATGCAGGCAGTTTACCTCCCTGTGCCTGAAAGTCGGTGAATTCCAATTCTACCTGATCGATATTCGAAACCGACCATAAAAGTAGTTGGGCTGATACTTTTTCCCCCTTCCAACCTGTAACTGTTACGCTCTTATTGGGAGATACCCGGGGCGCCACCGATTTCGGCAGTTTGTCGTCAATCGAAATAAACGATGCCTGTAACCCTGCGGGCACGTTTGACCAGTCGGATAATGTATCGTCTGTCGGATCCTGCATCTCTTCAAAAGTGTTACACTCTTTTTCCGGACGCTTGCTTTCGCATGAGATAAGGGCTAAAACCTGTAACCCTATCAACATGCATACGGATAATCGTAAAATAGTTGATGAAATACTCATAGAAAAATAAGATAATAGATATATGATATATTTATGTTATTGCATACTTTTAATTTATCATTTACTTAATCCGGATAATAAATCAGGTTAGGTTATTTCACATTTTTTCGTTCTCTAATACAAAATAATCGATCACTGCCGGAACCTCAGCCTCTCCTATATGGATCAATCCGGGACGGGCTACCCTGTCCCACCGCACCAGGAATGCAGCATCGAGAGGAGTATCATTCACCGAAGTCCAGGATTCCCCATCGCCACTGTAGGAAAACGTGAGGAAGCATCCCCTCTCCACGTCAATCCTGAAATAGGAAATTTTTTCTTCAGGGACAGTCTGGAAAAGAACGGTTTCCAGACCTTCTCTCACCGATCTCAATTCCACCCGATCACCTGTAATACCGATCGACATCAAATTCCTATTATCACCGTACATCGTTAACCCTTTGAAACTATCATTGATATTACTGACTTTTGCCTGATAGCTATAGTGTGTTGCTTGCGGACGCAGACAAAGGGCTGTCCCGTGTTCGTTCCCGGCTATCGGTCTTCCTGTCAATATCAGTTCACCGTCATTCAATGTTACATCTATTTCTGCAAAGGGATAGTTCCATGTCCAGTCTACTTTCAATGTTTCCCCGGAAAAATCATCCTTAAAATCGGATACCTTTTTCTGCACGGAACCTTCAAACGGAACAGGCTGTCTATTCACGGCCTGCTTCCCGGTTTTAAAGCGAACCCAATCCTTGTCTGTCATTTCCAACTCATGCAAAACAGGTTGTCTCCCCAGGTAAAATGCGTCACCCGCCTGATATCCATGACTCAGATAGAACATCCGACTGTCGGGTGTCTCTACCACCGTTCCATGGCCAACAGACATATAATCTCCCTCTCCTCCTGAAAGGATGGGATTTCCCTCATACTTTTCATAAGGCCCCTTAAAGTGCTTGGAACGGGCAACCCGCACGTCATAATCACTCGAAGGGCCGCAACAACTCTTCGCCGAATAAAGGATGTAATAGTAATCACCCTTTTTAAAGTGATGTTGTCCTTCCATGCCAATCCCTTCATCATCCTTTAGCAGTGAAAACGGTTCCCCCTCCAGCCGTAATCCGTCAGCAGACAACCGGCTTCCCAGCAACTCTATGGGACGTTGGTCAAGGCCATATGCTTTCCAGGTGAGATAGAGCTGGCCATCATCATCGAACACGAAGGCATCAATAGCTTCGGTACCCAGCTCCACAATGGGACCATGATCCTTAAAAAGCAGGGAAGTTCCTTCCGATGACGCCACACCTATGTAGGAGATATTGTCCGTTTTTCGCCGGGCAGTATAATAGCAATACATGGTATCATTGTGATAATACAACTCCGGTGCCCAGAACGAAGTCGAAGTCCATTCCGGCTGCTCGTCGAAAATATGTCCGGTCTGCTCCCAATTGACCATATCTTTCGATATAAATACCGGGTAAAAAGGAGCCCATTCGGAAGATGTTGCTGTCGCGTAATAGGTATCTCCCACCCTGATAACGGAAGGGTCAGCCATATCGCCGCAAATAACAGGATTATTAAAAAAAGAACTCTCCTGGGAAATTGAGAGGGACGCTACGAGAAAGAAAATTACCAAAAGATTTGTCAGTTTCATTATGACTATTTTTCTGCCGGTAACTGAACAATAGGGTTAGTGGATAATATCATCCTGCCGACTCATGAATTACAACAGACAAAAATAGTGAAAGCCGAGAGAAAAGCCAAACTTGTTTGAATTATTCCGTTAAGAGAGAGCAGAACGAGTTTACTTGTTTTGCCGAACGCAGGAATAATCTAATTTATTGAACTTTTCCGAGACGCATCCTATATTATGAGAAAATAAGCATTATTCCTGTGGTAAAAGATGAAAAACGACAGCTATATTCTCTGTTTTTATTGCATTTTATCAATTATTCCGCTATCTTTGCAATAAAATCAAATCTGAGCAATGCAGAGATTGTATTCAACATACCTCCACACTACCACTACTATGACCATGACCCCTTAGGGGGTTATGTAAATTCTTCGCACCCGGACTCGTCCGTTTTTTGACGAGAAACAACGTTAGACGACTGGAAAGGAGTCAAACTATTATTAGACGACTGGAAAGGGGTCAAACTGTCATTCGACGACCGAATGGGAGTCAAATTTCAAATTCCATACATCCATTAAAGAATAAAGAGCTACCTGATGAGTTAATTCATTTCAGGACACGTTGTCGGGATCAACAAGTTAGTTTATTAATTTCAATTCTAAAAAAATGTTTCATATAACCTCAGGGTTAAAAATATAATCAATATGAAGGTGATGAAATTCGGGGGAACATCCGTAGGTGATCCCGGTAGTTTACAACGAGTCAAGAAGATCATAGAAAAAGAGAGGGAGCCCGTCATTGTGATAGTTTCAGCGCTGGGTGGTGTAACAGACCGCTTGTTGCTGGCTGCCAATTTCGCATTGAACGGTAATCCGGGCTATAAAACGTTGATCGAGGAAATAGTTCTGCGTCATGAGGAGTTGATTGAAAAAATGATCTCCTCTCCGGATGACAAGGAAGAGTTAAAGCTAAAGACAGGACATTTATTCGAAGAGCTACGCAATATTTTACAAGGGGTATTTCTTATCGGCGATCTCTCACAGAAGACCTCCGACAAAATTGTCAGCTATGGAGAACGACTTTCTTCACTGATCATCAGCAAGATAATCGACATGGCGCAACTATATGATGCCACCAAATTCATCAAGACAGACAAACAATTTCACAATCATATTCCCGATCTGGCACGATCGAATGAACTGATCCGTAAAACATTCTCCGAAATGCCACCACCTCGTGTGGCAGTGGTACCCGGATTTATCTCATCCAGCAACGACAACAATGATATCACGAATCTGGGACGGGGAGGTTCGGACTATACTGCTGCTATCATCGCAGCAGCAATGAATGCTTCGGTGCTGGAGATATGGACAGACGTAGACGGATTTATGACAGCCGATCCCAAGATCATCAATTCTGCCTATGTCATCGAGGAGTTGTCATTTACCGAAGCGATAGAGCTGTCCAACTTCGGGGCAAAGGTCATCTATCCTCCTACCATTTTCCCTGTTTATCATAAGAATATCCCCATACGTGTCAAGAACACGTTTCATCCCGAAACGGAAGGTACGTTGATCAAGAATATCGAACCCTCACGAAACGGAAAGATCATTAAAGGCATCTCATCGATCAATGATACGGCACTGATCACTATCCAGGGATTAGGTATGGTAGGGGTGATCGGTGTAAACAAACGTATTTTCTCTGCTTTAGCCGATAACGGTATCAGCGTTTTTATTGTTTCACAAGCATCATCGGAGAACAGTTCCTCTATCGGAGTACGTTCACAGGATGCGCTCCTGTCACAACAGGTGCTCCGAAAGGAATTTGCCCATGAAATAGGGATGGGTAGTATTAACGATATCATCGTGGAATATGATCTGGCGACCATTGCCATTGTCGGACAGAACATGAAGCATGTACCGGGCATTGCGGGAAAATTTTTCGGGGCTTTGGGGCGGAACGGTATCAGTATTGTGGCGCTGGCACAGGGAGGAGGAGAAACCAATATCTCCTGCGTGATAGCCAAATCCGACCTGAAGAAGTCGCTCAACGTGATCCATGATTCCTTCTTCCTGTCACCCTACCAGGAGTTGAATCTATTTATCGTCGGCACCGGTACTGTGGGTGGTAACCTGCTGGAACAGATCAAGCAGCAGCAAAGCACCCTAAAGGAACAAAATAAGCTAAGGATCAACATCGTAGGCATAGCTAACGGACGGAAAGCGTTGTTCACCCGTGAAGGGATTCCTCTGGACGGATACTTCGATAACCTGATGGCAAACGGCGTACAGAGTTCACCCGAACGTATCCGCGAAGAGATCATCAAAATGAATATCTTCAACTCCGTATTTGTCGATTGTACGGCAAGTCCGGACATCGCGAAATTATATGGTGAACTGATGGCGAAAAATATTTCGGTGGTCACCGCCAACAAGATCGCCGCCTCATCCGATTATGAGAGCTACCGTTATCTGAAAGAAACTGCCCGTAAAACAGGTGTGAAATTTCTATTCGAAACGAATGTAGGAGCAGGGCTTCCCATTATCAACACAATGAATTCCCTGACTAACTCGGGCGACAAAATCGTAAAACTGGAAGCAGTCCTTTCCGGCACATTGAACTTTATCTTCAACACATTGAGTGAAGATATCCCGTTCAGCAAAGCGATACGAATGGCAGTGGAGGCACAATTCGCCGAGCCTGACCCCCGCATAGACTTGAGTGGATTGGATGTAACACGGAAATTAGTAATCCTCTCCCGCGAAGCAGGAGCCAACGTAAATCAATCAGATGTAAAGAAAAACCTCTTTGTACCCCAGAAATATTTTGACGGCTCACTGGAAGAGTTCTGGAAGACTATTCCTGAGATGGATACATCGTTCGAGGCACGCCGGCAAGAACTGGCCAAAGAGGGAAAACGACTCCGATTCGTGGCATCGTATGACAACGGCAATTGTGAAGTAGGACTACGGGAGGTAGAACAGGGGCATCCTTTCTATGACCTGGAAGGAAGTAATAACATCATCATGATCACTACCGAGCGGTATAATGAATATCCCATGGTGATCAAAGGATATGGTGCCGGTGCCGGTGTAACGGCCGCAGGCGTATTTTCAGATATCATCTCAATTGCAAATATCAGGTAAGGTAAAATGAAATATATAATAATTCTTGGTGACGGCATGGCCGACGAACCCATTGCTTCATTGGGAAACAAGACAACCATACAGGCCGCCGCCACACCCTACATAGACCTATTGGCGCGAAAAGGCAGAAACGGACTGCTACATACCGTTCCTGAAGGATTTGCACCGGGGAGTGAGATCGCCAACCTCTCTGTCATGGGATACGATGTGGCTTCGGTATACGAGGGCCGTGGCGTACTGGAAGCCGCCAGCATGGGCGTGGATATCCTGCCCGGGGAGATGGGAATGCGCTGTAACCTGGTTTGTCTCGAAGGAGAACTGTTGAAAAACCACTCGGCAGGACATATCTCAACCCCTGAAGCAGCGGAACTGATCCGATCCCTTGACAGCAAATTGGGAAACGACATATTTAGTTTCTATCCCGGGGTCTCCTATCGCCACCTGTTGAAAATGAAAGGTGGTGACAAGCGACTCCGTTGCACTCCTCCCCATGATATTCCGGAAAAACCATTCCGGGCACATCTGATACAACCCGACGACGAAGAGGCAAGACCGACAGCCGAGGCTTTGAACAGGTTGATCTTTGCATCCCGGGAGATACTGGCAGATCATCCCATCAACAAAAAAAGGATAGTAGAAGGAAAGTCTCCCGCCAATAGTATCTGGCCATGGTCTCCAGGATTCCGCCCTAAGATGAAACCATTCAATGAAATGTTTCCGATCAAAAGTGGCGCAGTGATCTCTGCCGTGGATCTGATAAGGGGGATTGGCGTGTATGCGGGATTGGAAGTGATCATGGTAGAAGGGGCTACAGGCCTCTACAACACCAATTATGAAGGAAAAGCAGAAGCGGCACTCAGGGCATTAAAAGAAAAAGATTTCGTATATCTCCATATCGAAGCCAGCGACGAAGCGGGACATGAAGGAGATGTTCCGTTGAAAGTGAAAACTATTGAATATCTGGATGCCCGTATTGTAAAGACCATCTATGAAGAGATCCTGCAATGGGACGAACCGGTTACCATCGCCATCCTCCCCGACCATCCCACCCCCTGTGCCATACGCACACATACACGTGAGCCTATTCCTTTCCTGATCTATCATCGGGATATCGAACCCGACAGCGTACAGGTATATGATGAGTTTGCCGCAAAAGAGGGAAGTTACGGATTACTCTATGGCGACCAGTTTATGAAAGCGGTTTTCGCTGATAGGTGAAAAGATAGAATGGTGATTTGAATTACCAATTATCAATTACTAATTACTAATTACCAATGGGTCAATGCGACACAAGTCCCAATTTTTTCACTTTTAGTTTTTAGTTTACTTATGAAATATTACAGTACAAATAAAGAAGCATTCATCGTTTCCCTGCAAGAAGCAGTAGTAAAAGGATTGGCTCCCGACAGGGGACTGTATATGCCTGAAAGGATCGCACGTCTTCCTCAGAAATTCTTTGATGGAATGATGGATTTATCCTTGCAAGGGATATCCAAGACCGTTGCGGAGGCCTTTTTCGGGGAAGATATTCCGAAAGAAAAACTGGATGCCATTGTCGGCGACACATTGAGTTTTGAGATACCACTCAAAAAAGTGGAAGACGGGATTTATGTGCTGGAATTATTCCATGGACCCACCTTCGCGTTTAAAGATGTAGGTGCCCGTTTCATGGCGCGGATGCTCTCCCACTTTGTAAAAGAGAAGCAGGAGGAGGTAAACGTGTTGGTCGCTACTTCGGGTGATACAGGCAGTGCGGTAGCCAACGGATTTCTGGGCGTAGAGGGTATCAGAGTGTTTGTGTTGTACCCTTCCGGAAAGGTGAGCGATATGCAGGAAGCTCAATTCACCACCTTGGGACAAAATATAGTCGCACTGGAAGTGGACGGTACATTCGACGACTGTCAAGCTCTGGTAAAATCAGCATTTATGGATGATGAATTGAATAAGCGGATAAAACTCACCTCTGCCAATTCCATTAACGTGGCCAGATTCCTTCCACAATCATTCTACTACTTCTGGGCTTATGCACAATTAGTAAGACAAACACAATTTACAAAAACGGTGGTTTCTGTTCCAAGCGGAAACCTGGGGAATCTCACTGCCGGACTTTTCGCCAAACGTATGGGGCTACCGGTAGATAGATTTATCGCTGCCAACAACCGAAATGATGTCTTCAGGGAATACCTGCAAACCGGGCAATATAACCCGAGAGCATCGGTACAGACCATTGCCAACGCCATGGATGTAGGTGCTCCCAGTAATTTCGACCGTATCCTTGATCTCTACGGCCATTCTCACAAAGCAATCACTAATGATATTTCATCTTTCCGATACAGTGATGAGGAGATCAGCACAGCCATCAAGAATGTTTATATAGAATCAGGGTATCTGCTCGACCCGCATGGGGCATGTGCATACCTGGCACTGAAAGAAGGGAAAAGGTCAGACGAAACAGCCATTTTTCTGGCTACCGCCCATCCGGCTAAATTCAAAGAGACAGTAGAAGCATCTACCGGTGCCCCAATACAAGTCCCGGATGCGCTGGCTGCTTATATGCAACACAAAAAGCAATCGATCCCTCTACCCAATGACTTTGATCTCTTTAAAAAGAAGCTAATCAGCCAGTCTTAAGTTTCTTTTTATTATTTTTGCTGCGAATTAATCCATTAATGTGTAGTTTTGCGTTCAAAACCATACGCTAACTGCTGATTCCGCATGAGGCAACTATTACGATATATATTTTTATATTTTGTGCTGGCCATCTTTTTGCAAGGCTTCTTTATCCGAAAAGCAGCTGCTGCAATAGATCCGACAGTATGGAATGCCGCATCAGGATCAATCCTGTCTAACACGATTAAACAAGCTATTGCCTCACCTCAACAACCACAGGACACACTCTCTACAAGTCCCGATTCAGTCTCCTCAAAACAGGTATTGGAGACTGCTGTATTTTACACGGCTCAGGATTCTATGGTATTTACCGGCAACAATATGGGTTATCTCTACGGGGATGCCGATGTTAAATATGGGAATTTGGCTATCAAGGGGGAATTCATTACTATGGATCTGGACAGTAGTATTATTTCTTCCACCTTTGGTATTGACTCAGCAGGCAAAGAGTTTGGATACCCCGTTTTCTCTGAAGGAGGGATGGAGTATGAAATGAAGAAAGTGCGTTACAACTTCGATACCCGGAAAGCATTTATCAACAATGTAATTACCCAGCAAGGAGAGGGACATATCGTGGCCAATGAAGCCAAAATGAATCCCGACAACTCTTTTTATATGCGGAATGCGAAATATACCACATGCGACCAGCATGACCATCCGCATTTCTACCTGAACCTTTCGAAAGCTAAAGTACGACCGGAGAAGGATGTTGTTACCGGCCCTGCCTGGTTGGTAGTAGCCGATGTGCCACTATTTCCCGTCGTATTGCCTTTCGCATTCTTCCCCTTTACAAAAACCTACTCGTCGGGTATCATTATGCCGAGTTACGGTGACGAGATGACGCGGGGATTCTATCTCCAGAACGGCGGATACTATTTCGCGCTGAGCGATTATATCGATCTGGCCGTCACGGGAGAACTCTATACAAAAGGTTCATGGGGGATCGGTGCACGCTCAAACTACCGTAAACGGTACAAATACTCCGGTAACTTCAATGTGTATTCCCTCACTACGGTCACCGGTGAAAAAGAACTTAAGGATGTAGTGCCCGAGGCATACTCCGTAGCGAAAGACCTCCGCATCAACTGGACCCATTCGCAGGACCCGAAAGCCAACATGTACCGCACCCTCTCGGCAAGCGTGAACTTCTCCACCAGCAGGAACAACCACAGGGATCTTAGTCGTCTCTATTCACGGGAAGCCTCCAACAACACCAAAAGCTCGAGTGTGAACCTCACCCAACGTTTCCCCGACTCACCATGGAGCCTCTCGGCCACTATGAGCATCAACCAGGTATCACGAGACTCCACTATCGCAGCCACCCTACCCAACCTCTCTCTCAACATGAGCCGTATCTATCCCCTTAAAAGGAAAAACGCTGTGGGTGCGGAACGATGGTACGAAAAAATATCGATGAGCTACTCCGGCGAATTCCGTAACTCCATCACCACAAAAGAAGACCGATTCCTGAAGTCGAATCTAGTACGTGACTGGACAAACGGCATGCGCCATAACATTCCCGTAAGCGCAACCTTTACCCTGTTCGATTTCATCCAGTTATCACCCTCGTTCAATTATACCGAACGCTGGTACACCGGTGCGCATAAACAGGCCTGGGATCCTGTCGCCAAGAGGCATGTTCCCGTGGATACCGTACATGGGCTAAAACGTGTGTATGATTACAGCACCTCGCTCAGCGCACAGACAAAGATATACGGGATGTACACGCCATGGAAGATGTTCGGGGATAAAGTACAGGCGATCCGGCATGTATTCACACCCAGCATCAGCCTAAGCTACCGACCCGATTTCGGCGACCCGAAATACAATTTCTACGAAACATACACCTACAGGAACGAGTATGGAGAAGATGTGGAGTATACCTATTCTCCCTATTCCACCATGATGTTCGGGACCGCTCCTACCGGGCAAAGTGGAAGTATCGGTTTCGATTTCAAGAATAACCTTGAAATGAAAGTCCTGAGCGACAAAGATTCTACCGGAGTACGAAAGATAAGTTTGATCGACGATCTGGGGATCAACTTCAGTTATAATATGATGGCCGACTCCATGAAGTGGAGTAATATCAATTCCAACATCCGCCTGAAATTGTCAAAATCATATACTCTCAGCCTGAATGCTACCTGGGATCCCTATCTTTATGAACTGGATCATAACGGAACTCCCCATAGGGTAGATAAACTCAGAGTTCTCAATGGCAAAGGGATCGGAAAATTGATGAATACCGGGACATCTTTCTCCTATTCACTGAATCAGGATACTTTTAAAAAATTATTTGGTCGTGATGACGGGAGTTCCAGGGGGAATGAAAATGAACCGGATCCTGACAATTTACCGGATGACGGTACAATAGGTGCAAACCCATATGAAGAAGCCGAAAGGAGAAGTTCTTTCGAGCAGACTGACAACTCAATGGGAGAATTCGATAGCGACGGTTATCTGAAGAATTCGGTGAATTGGAATCTCTCATTCAATTATTCGATGCGTTACGGATATGGGGAATTTAACAAAGAACGCATGGAGTATAAGGGGAAACTCACCCATAGTTTCGGGTTGAGTGGTTCTATCCAGCCCACCAAAAACTGGAATTTCACGTTCAATACCGATTACAATTTCGAAGTCAACAGATTCACCAGTATCAACTGTACACTCACGCGCAACCTGCATTGCTGGAGCATGTCCGCCAGTTTTATCCCTATTGGGCCCTATAAATCCTATAACTTCACTATCCGTGCCAACTCCTCACTATTACAGGATCTGAAGTGGGACGAACGCAGTTCGCCGTATGACAGGGGAGTAAGCTGGTACTAGCCCCACAGTTTCTTCATTAACTCGTTCATTTTCGATTCACCCGGGTTGGATTGGGGTTCCCAAAAACGACTATTTTTTAACTCTTTAGGGAGATATTCCTGTTTTACAAAGTTATTTTCATAGTCGTGTGCATACTTATACTCCTTGCCGTAATTAAGCTCTTTCATCAAAGAAGTGGGTGCATTGCGCAAATGCAATGGTACGGGCAGATTGCCGGTCTTCTCCACTTTCGCCATAGCACTGTCAATAGCCAGATAGGCCGAATTACTTTTAGGAGATGCGGCCAGATAGATGGTAGTTTCTGCCAATACGATACGCCCTTCCGGCCAACCGATCTTCTGCAAGGCATCGAAGCATGCATTGGCCAACAGCAATGCATTGGGATTCGCCAACCCTATATCCTCTGCTGCCGAGATAACCAGCCTCCGGGCAATGAACTTGGGGTCTTCCCCACCCGCTACCATCCGGGCCAGCCAATAGATTGCCGCGTCGGGATCACTACCCCTTATCGATTTGATAAAAGCGGAAATGATGTCATAATGCATCTCCCCACCCTTATCATAAGCCGCCGGATTCTCCTGTAACCGTTCAGTCACCATCTGGTCGGTGACCACGATTGCTTCATCATTGTCGGAAGCTACTGCCAAATCCAGAATATTGAGCAACTTTCGGGCATCTCCTCCCGAAAAACGAAACAGGGCATCAGTTTCTTTAACTTCTATCTTTCTCTCTTTCAGGATAAAGTCCTCGTTAAGCGCCCGATTCAATAATTGTTCCAGTTCCTTCTTATCCAACGGTTTCAAGACATATACCTGACAACGGGATAGTAATGGACGAATCACCTCAAATGAAGGATTTTCGGTGGTAGCGCCAATCAATGTGACAATACCTGTCTCCACGGCATTCAACAGGGAATCCTGCTGCGACTTGCTAAAACGGTGGATTTCGTCGATAAAAAGAATAGGTGCCGATGACTCAAAAAAGCGGTTATTCTTTGCCTTTTCAATCACTTCACGTACATCCTTCACACCTGAGTTGATGGCACTCAACTTGTAAAAAGGGGCATTCAGCGTGTTTGCAATAATATTTGCAAGGGTGGTCTTTCCCACGCCGGGCGGTCCCCAGAGAATGATGGAAGGAATTCTTCCCGAGTCAATCATCCGGCGCAGTACAGCCCCCCTGCCAACCAGGTGCGACTGGCCGATCAGTTCATCGAGATGTTGCGGCCGGAGCCGTTCCGCAAGAGGTGTACCCATAGGAATTCAATTTTTATACATTGCAAAGATAAATAAATTTAATTTCTTTATCTTCTACTTTTACAGTGCATCAAAATGTCATGGTATCACTCTTCGCTTAACTCTCCGAACCATTGCCACCATCATAAAGTAATAAAGATTCTCAATTTATACCTAACTGTTGAACAGATAAATTTGAATTATGTACATTTCTATAATTGTTCTTTAAGCCGTTAGAATGGGGGTTATGGCAATCCAGGCAGCTCATCCCTTCGTAAAGGCCGGTTGGGGTTTTATCATCTTCCGTACCTGCTTCGCGCCGACCATTGGGCGAATGGCATTGCATGCATAGCCATGTATTAGGGTCGTCGGACACCTTCACCGGTGAATCCCCGTCGTAGATGGTGGGCTTGAGCAACTTGTCCGATGGCAGATGGCGCTTTTCCGCACGTAGATATAAGGCCGTAGCAGGTCGTTCGGTTTTTTGCATCAATTTGTCCCGGGACTCCTTATCTAACGAGCTGATGTTTCGCAGTTAAAAATGAAGTTGATAATCAGAGGATAAGAGATAAAAAA